>NYVC01000116.1 GCA_002684375.1 Marinovum sp. | reverse complement strand
TCATTTCAAAACGCCCGTTCCAACATAAAAACTATTATTTATCAGAATTAATACAGCAAGACCAGAAAATGTCAATCTGAGACAAGTTAGATGCCATGGTCCAACTCTGGCTTGCGCCGCTTACCCAATGGTTTCTGAGATTATTCAGACAAATTTGCAATTATACGTCAAAAGTCATTACCACCCATTGAAAAATGACTGGGGCGCTGGTTTTAAAATCCTTTGCGTGCTGAAGTATAGCGACCGCACTAAGGCGTTTGGTTTTTCACAAGTTCGGCCACGTCAGTTCTGTCTTGCAAGATCTGAACAACATCAAGATCATTAGGTTGTTGNTGCAATGCTATNTGCCGCTGANAAANACTTTGNGGCAGGCTNCGCAAAGCCANTNGAGATNTTCTCATCTAGAGTTACCCGCGTGGAAACAACGCCTACGGTTGGTTTTTGGGATGTCACTGNCGAAATCGAGTTGCCGAACNACNAGCAAGACATGAGCTTATCTGTANAGATCAAAAGTNAAAGTTTATTATTTGCGCGCGAAAAGTAACAATGTTATTGATGTAAACTTGTATCTTAACAAAGAAATATCACAGGGCGAACGTGGATGGCTGGCAACAAAATTCGAAACATGGAAGAGTTCGCAAGCGTGAGCGGCATTTCCCGACCTACAGTATCAAAGTACTTTAATGACCCGGNAAGTGTGAGGGACACGACGCGCACCCGTATCGAAGCGGCGCTGGANTTGCACGATTATCGCCCAAATATCTATGCGATGAACCAAAATCGTAAACTGACGAAGAATGTTGGCATAGTGGTCCCNCTGTTGAGTGACCCCTATTTTGCAGAAATTGCACGCAACCTTGAGCAAAGGTGTCTTGCTGCNGGTTATCGTCCGACCCTATTCAGTTCACACGGAGATCCTGCGTTGGAGGTTGAGGTTCTTGATACATTGCGCTCTCTTAAACCCGCTGGTGTGTTATTGGCGCCTTTGGGACGCGCATCGGATGGGAAAGCGCTGGAGAAATTTTGCGAAGATGTGCCTACCTTGATCTTTGACAGCAGCGTTGATCAGATCGGCCTTGCATTTGTGGGTTCTGATAACTTTCAATTCACCACCCATATCACCGACTATTTGTGCCGCACCGGCGAACCGCCCTGTTTTTTTGAAATGAAAACGCCTGCAAACCCTAACGCGCACAGACGCCGTCAAAGTTATCTTAGGGCGATGGAGGCGTTTGGACATACCCCAGACGTTATCTCAGTGGAAGGTGAGGGCTGGGGATTTGAAGAAATTGGGCTTTTGGGAGGTCACGATGCACTCAAGCGGGGACGTTTTTCGACAAATACAATTCTGTGCAGTAACGATCGTTTGGCGATTGGACTGCTGACGGCTTGTTATGAGCAAGGTATCCGCGTGGGGCGTGGCGAAGCCTGCCTGATTCGGGTTGCGGGACAAGACGGGCATCCGTATTCGCGTTACACTTGCCCACCTTTGACCACGATTTCTCATAACTATGACGCGGTGTCCCAGACTGCAGCCGAGGCGCTTTTTGCTGCAATCGATGGGCAAGTAGCAGCTTGGAAAAGCACAAGATTAGAGGGGAAATTGATCTTGCGTGACTCCGCGTGAATGCCATTTAGTTTACGCGCGTAAATTATTTGTTGACGTCGCGTTGTTTATTTGATTAGGCTTGGTCCATCACATCCAAACCAGGGAGGAATTAGGATGTCTTTGAAGAGCACACTTTGTGCCGCGACTGCGCTTTCGCTGATCACTGCAGGCGGCGCTTTTGCGGAAAACCTCACCATAGCGACTGTGAACAATGGTGATATGATCCGCATGCAGGGTCTGACTGACGACTTCACCGCCAAGACGGGTCACACTGTTGAGTGGGTCACGCTGGAAGAGAACGTATTGCGCCAGCGCGTTACCACTGACATCTCGACCAAAGGCGGTGCCTTCGATATCATGACAATCGGTATGTATGAAACCCCGATCTGGGGCGCGAACGGCTGGTTGGTTTCACTTGACGATTTGTCCGCTGAGTATGACGCCGCTGATATCTTACCGGCCATGGCCGGCGGTCTGTCCCATGACGGTACGCTTTTTGCGGCCCCATTTTATGGCGAAAGCTCGATGGTTATGTACAGGACCGACTTGATGGCTGCCGCCGGTCTTGAAATGCCCGATGCACCATCTTGGTCCTTCATCGCCAAGGCCGCTCGTGCAATGACAGATCGAGATGCTGAAATCAACGGTATTTGCCTGCGCGGCAAGGCTGGTTGGGGCGAAGGCGGTGCTTTTATAACTGCGATGTCTAACTCTTTTGGTGCACGCTGGTTTGACGAAGATTGGAATGCCCAGTTCGATACTCGTGAATGGTCAGATACACTGAATTTTTATAAAAATATGATGACTGACGCCGGCCCTGCAGGATATGCAACCAACGGGTTCAATGAAAACTTGTCGCTGTTCCAACAGGGTAAATGCGGCATGTGGATTGACGCAACTGTGGCGGCGTCCTTTGTGACCAACCCCAAAGACTCGACGGTTGCTGACAAAGTAAGCTTTACGCTGGCCCCCGATAATGGTTTGGGCGTCCGCTCTAACTGGTTGTGGGCGTGGGCTCTGGCAATTCCTGCCGGTTCTCAGAAAGAAGCGGCAGCCAAGCAGTTTATCGAATGGGCAACGGGCACTGGCTATATCGAGCTGGTTGCAGCCAACGAAGGTTGGGCCAATGTGCCTCCAGGCGCACGGACATCGCTGTATGAAAATCCAGATTACAAGTCTGTGCCTTTCGCACAGATGACGCTGGATTCGATCCTGTCAGCTGATCCCAATAATTCGACCGTTGATCCAAGCCCCTATGTCGGCGTCCAGTTTGCCGCCATTCCGGAGTTTGCGGGCATTGCAACGGAAGTCAGCCAGGAATTCTCTGCCGCTTATGCAGGTCAGCAAACCATCGCAGAAGCACTGGAGAAAGCGCAGGCGATCACGAACGACGCAATGGAAGCCGCAGGCTACCGCTAAGCGTCCTCCCGCCGGGGGGCGGTCGCTGCGCCGCCCCCTGTGCCAAGACATTCTTATTGACCTTTGTACCATCCTGGATGGGATCTCTGTCCACAGGAAAGCACCACCCAATGGCCACGAAAGCCTCCAGATCCACCGCTCGTATTATGATGGCGCCTGCCGTAGTCTTGCTTTTGGGCTGGATGTTGGTGCCCCTAATCATGACGCTCTACTTTTCGTTCAAGAAATACCTTCCACTGCGCGGAGACAGTCTTGAGCGCGGACTTGATTGGGTTGGTTTTACAAACTACAGCCGGTTTATTTCGTCGAGTTCTTTCTGGCCCAGTATNGAAACCACATTGATCATGGTTGGCGGTGTTCTTTTGATCACAGTGGTGTTTGGTATCCTGTTGGCATTGTTGCTAGATCAACCGATGTGGGGGCAAGGTTTNGTTCGTATNCTTGTGATTGCGCCATTTTTCGTGATGCCGACTGTATCCGCGCTGGTGTGGAAAAANATGCTGATGGATCCTGTTAATGGCATNTTTGCCCATCTNTGGCGGTTCTTTGGCGCTGAACCTGTGGCGTGGTTGCAAGACGCGTCGCTTGGATCGATTATTGTTCTCGTTTCTTGGCAATGGCTTCCCTTTGCCACATTGATCCTGCTAACCGCGACCCAGTCGCTGGACAGCGAACAGTTGGAAGCAGCCGAAATGGACGGTGCCCCGGTGCTCAAACGCTTTTGGTATATTGTGCTGCCACATTTGGCCCGTGCGATCACCATTGTGATCCTCATTCAGACAATTTTCCTGCTGTCGGTCTTTGCAGAAATTTTCGTGACCACCGGTGGTGCTTTTGGCACCCGCACACTGACCTATCTGATTTTCCAGCGGGTCATTGATAGCCAGAACATTGGGCTGGGGTCTGCAGGCGGTGTTTATGCCATTCTCCTTGCCAATATTGTTGCCATCTTCCTGATGCGCATCGTTGGTAAAAATCTAGACACATAGGGGCGGCTGATNACATGGCACGAGCCGTTAAAACACAGCGCAAGATTATCACAACCGTCGCCGCATGGACGATTGGACTGATAATCTTTTTTCCAATTTTCTGGACAATTCTAACCAGCTTTAAGACCGAGGCGCAGGCAATCAATGACCCGCCCTTATTCTTTACCTTTGATTGGACTTTTGAAAACTATGCTGTTGTGCAAGAACGCTCCGATTATATGAAATTCCTGTGGAACTCGGTTATTATCGCCGGAGGATCCACGTTACTTGGTATCCTCGTGGCGATCCCAGCCGCATGGTCGATGGCTTTTGTGCCGTCCAAGCGAACCAAAGATATTTTGCTTTGGATGCTTTCGACCAAGATGTTACCGGCGGTGGGGGTTCTTTATCCGATCTCGCTGTTGTTCGTAGAATTTAATCTGCTCGATACCCACAGTGGCCTGATGGTGGTGCTGATGTTAATCAATCTGCCAATTATTGTCTGGATGCTTTTTACCTATTTCAAGGAAATTCCTGGTGAAATTCTCGAAGCTGCCCGGATGGATGGTGCTAAATTCAAAGAGGAAATCCTTTACGTTTTAACACCAATGGCCATTCCAGGTATCGCCTCCACAGTTCTGCTAAACTTTATCCTCGCTTGGAATGAAGCTTTCTGGACGTTGAACCTGACCGCGGCCAAAGCAGCGCCTCTGAGTGCTTTTATCGCCAGTTATTCCAGTCCCGAAGGCCTGTTTTTTGCGAAACTCAGCGCGGCTTCGACCATGGCGATTGCGCCGGTCCTCATCCTTGGCTGGTTTAGCCAGAAACAACTTGTCCGCGGCCTGACCTTCGGCGCCGTGAAATAAGGAACCTGAACTATGGGACAAATCCAACTCAAACAGGTGACCAAGACATTTGGTGACGTGGAAGTAATCCCGCCATTGGACCTCACCATACAGGATGGCGAGTTTACGGTCTTTGTCGGCCCGTCGGGCTGCGGTAAATCCACCCTGCTGCGTTTGATTGCGGGACTTGAAGACATCACGGCGGGTCATATTGAGATCGATGGGAAGGACGCCACGGACGTCGTGCCCGCCAAACGCGGCCTTGCGATGGTGTTCCAATCTTATGCGCTTTACCCGCATATGACAGTGCGAAAAAATATTGCCTTCCCGTTGCGCATGGCGAAACTTGGTAAAGCCGAGATAAATAAACGTGTAGAGAACGCTGCGTCGGTGCTAAATTTAACCGACTATCTGGAACGTCGTCCGGGACAGCTGTCTGGTGGTCAACGCCAGCGCGTGGCCATTGGTCGTGCGATTGTGCGTGAACCGGCAGCGTTCCTGCTTGACGAGCCATTGTCGAACCTTGACGCTGCGTTGCGCGTTGGTATGCGGCTTGAGATAAGTGAACTGCACAAACGGCTTGAAACCACGATGGTTTATGTGACCCATGATCAAGTCGAAGCGATGACTATGGCAGATAAAATTGTCGTGCTCCAAGCCGGGAGGATTGAGCAAGTCGGCTCTCCGCTTGAGTTGTACCGCACTCCGTGCAACACGTTTGTTGCGGGGTTTATTGGGTCGCCCAAAATGAACCTGATCACTGGTGGTGAAGCGGGTAAATACGATGCGCACACCATTGGCGTCCGCCCTGAGCACATCGATGTCGTCGAAAGCGGTGGTCAATGGAAGGGCACAGTGGGAGTTGCCGAGCACTTAGGTTCTGACACGTTTTTCCATATCCATAACACTGGGTTGGCAGAGATGGTGACCGTGCGTGCCATTGGGGATGTGAGCCTTACACACGGTGATACGATCCACTTGACCCCAAGAACAGGTGAAATCCACCGATTTGATGTCGGGGGGCTGCGGATCGCGTGATGAGACTGGCTGGAAAATCTACTTTAATTACCGGGGCTGCGCGCGGAATAGGCTTGGCCTTTGCCAAGACCTATGTTGCCGAGGGCGCAAAGGTCGCAATCGCCGATATCGATGAAGCGCGTGCTCACGCCGCCGCCCTGAGCATCGGCGAGGGTGCTATTGCCATTCATATGGATGTGGCCGATCAGGCCAGTATTGATGCCGGTGTTGCTGCCACTGCAGATGCCTTTGGTCAAATTGACGTCTTGATCAACAATGCGGCAATCTTCTCGGCGGCTCCAATCAGCGAAGTCACGCGCCAAGACTATACCCGCGTCTTCGACATCAATGTTGCGGGCACTCTTTTTACTTTGCAGGCCGTCGCTGAACATATGATCGAACGTGGTATCAAAGGCCGGATTATCAACATGGCAAGCCAAGCGGGGCGACGTGGCGAAAGTCTTGTTGCCGTTTATTGTGCCAGCAAAGCGGCGATTATCTCACTGACCCAATCGGCCGGTTTGAACTTGATCCAGCATGGCATCAATGTGAACGCCATAGCACCCGGGGTGGTGGACGGCGCTCATTGGGATGGTGTCGATGCTTTTTTTGCAAAATACGAAGGTAAACCACTGGGTCAGAAGAAGAGCGAGGTTGGTAGAGCTGTGCCCTTTGGCCGAATGGGTGTGGCTGAGGACCTGACCGGGATGGCCGTGTTTCTTGCCAGCGATGAGGCTGCCTACATTGTGGCCCAGACCTACAATGTTGATGGCGGAAGCTGGATGAGCTGATGACAGAGCAAATAACTGACCATACCGTGATTGGGCTCTCTAACGCGACGCTTGAGGCTCTGCCGGATGGAGTATCCACCCCGTCCTACGATCGCTCAAAGCTCACCCCGGGGATCGTACACATCGGTTTGGGCAACTTCCATCGTGCGCATCAGGCTTGGTATCTCCATAGACTTATGCAACGCGGTCTGGCGCATAATTGGGCCATCATTGGTGCAGGTGTGCGCCACTGCGATGCGATAATGCGACAGCGTTTGCTTAAACAGGACTGTTTGACCACTCTGGTTGAGTTGGACCCAGACAGCGCTTCTGTGGAGGTCATCGGATCGATGATCGATTTTGTCGAGGTTCACCCCGAAAACGGGCCGCTGATCCTCGCCATGTCAAACCCGCAGATCCGGATCGTGTCCTTGACTGTCACCGAAGGCGGCTATTATCAATCCGAGGCTGGGGATGTTGATGTCACCCACCCTGATATTGTGCATGACATTGCCAATCCTGACCGACCCATCACGGCGTTTGGCGCAATGGTTGCCGCCTATCGCGCTAGGCGGGAGGCCGGACACCCACCCTTTACGGGTCAATGTTGTGACAATCTTCAAAATAACGGCGATGTTTTACGGCGCACGGTCGTCGCTTTGGCGCGACTGACAGACCCGGATCTTGCACAATGGATTGACGAGACTGCTCTTTTTCCCAATGCTATGGTTGACTGTATTGTGCCGGTAACGGGACAAGCGGAGCTGTCCTTTGTCCGAAATATAGGTATTGAGGACTCGGTTCCAGTCACCCATGAAAACTATCGCCAATGGGTCGTTGAAGATCGATTTTGCGCGGGTCGCCCTCCTTGGGAACATGTTGGTGCCACGATAACGGACAATGTTCACGCCTATGAGAGCATGAAAATTCGCATCCTGAATGCTGGGCATCAGGTATTGGCTAATACTGGTGAAATTTTGGGTATTGAAACGATTGCTGATTGCATGACAGATCCTTTGATTCCCGCTTTTTTTCACCGGGTGCAAACCAGAGAATTTCTGCCCTACGTTGCTGCTGTTGAAGAGATCGCTCCGGAAGATTATCTCGCCTTGATTGAACGGCGGTTTGCGAACCCCAAAATTCGAGATACCACGCGCCGGGTTGCTTTTGATGGCTCTTCGCGTCATCCCGGCTTTGTTTTGCCGATCCTGCGGAATGCATTGGCCTCTGGGGGAGAGGTGGACGGGCTTGCTCTCGTTGAAGCACTCTGGGCGCGGATGTGCGCCGGCATCCGTGAAGACCGCACGGTTATCGAACCAAATGACCCGTTTTGGGACCAGCTCTCTGCGACGGCCGGACACGCGAAATCCAATCCGGTTGTCTGGCTTGAAATGCGTGAGATTTATGGCGATCTAGCAGATTACCCGCAGTTTGCAGACGCGTTTTCATGTTGGTTGAAACTAATCTGGAGCGATGGGGTCCGGGCCGCTCTAAAGGTTTATTGCAGTTAAACTAAGCGCCCAGTTGGGCGGAAGCAAAACAATAAATAGATCACCCAATGCGCACTGATTTGATCTGGTCCCC
>NYVC01000018.1 GCA_002684375.1 Marinovum sp. | reverse complement strand
AATGCGCGGGCTCGATGGGACGGTTTTGGCGACCTGCAATCAACTGATGATCCATGTTGACCTCGAAACTCGTCGCTCCAGCCTGCCGGCCGGTACCGTTCAAAAAAAGGTCGAAGCGCTTGCAGCAGCCCATAAAGCAGAGGATAAGCCATGAATTTCGGACTGACTGAAGAACAGGAAATGATCGTCTCGACAGTGCGCAGCTTCGTTGAAAACGAGATTTACCCCCATGAAGATCTGGTCGAGCGTAGCGGTGAGGTGCCTGTCGAGATCGCCAATGAAATCAAACGCAAAACTCTAGAATTGGGGTTTTATGCCTGCAACTTTCCAGAAGAGGTGGGCGGCGCCGGGCTGAGCCATTTGGATTTTGCCTTGGTGGAGCGCGAACTGGGGCGCGGATCAATGGCGCTTAATCACTTTTTTGGGCGACCGCAGAACATTCTGATGGCCTGCGAGGGCGAACAGCGCGCGTGCTATCTGTTGCCTGCGGTGCGAGGCGAAAGGATGGATGCNTTGGCCATGACNGAACCCGAAGCCGGCTCGGANGTNCGTGGGATGAAATGTACGGCNGTTNGATCNGGTGGAGATTGGCTGGTCAATGGCACCAAACACTTTATCTCCGGCGCAGATCATGCTGATTTTGTGATTGTTTTTATTGCCACNGGGGAAGATGACACACCGCGCGGTCCCAAAAAACGCCTGACCGCGTTTTTGGTTGATCGTGGCACACCTGGCTTTGTGATCCGCGACGGCTATCGCTCGGTTAGCCACCGTGGCTATAAAAACTGTATCTTGGATTTCGATGATTGCCGTCTGGCTGATGCGCAGGTTCTGGGCGAGGTCGATGGTGGGTTTGAGGTGATGAACGAATGGCTTTATGCCACCCGCATCACCGTGGCGACGATGAGCGTGGGGCGGGCGCGGCGCTGCTTTGAGTATGCGCTGCACCACGCCGCCGAACGCCGGCAATTTGGTCAACAGATTGGCAAGTTTCAGGGCGTCTCGTTCCAAATTGCCGATATGATCACCGAAATTGATGCGGCCGAATGGCTGACTTTATCAGCGGCATGGCGTTTGGATCAAAAGCTGCCGTCAAACCGCGAGATTGCCAGTGCCAAGTTGTATGCGACCGAAATGCTGGCGCGGATCACCGATGCCAGCTTGCAGGTGTTTGGCGGTATGGGGTTGATGGATGATTTTCCGATCGAGCGGTTTTGGCGCGATGCTCGGGTTGAGCGGATTTGGGACGGCACCAGCGAAATCCAGCGGCATATCATTTCGCGCGATCTGCTNCGACCGCTTGGGGCCTAGATGGTGCGTGATCTGTCCCGTCTGCTGCGNCCGCGCAGTGTCGCGGTAATTGGCGGCGGTGTGTGGTGCGAAAATGTCGTGCAGCAGTGCCGCGCTATTGGCTTTCGTGGCGCAATCTGGCCGGTGCATCCCACACGCNCCGAAATAGCGGGCGCGCCGGCATTTGAGGGGCTTGCAGCGTTGCCGTCGGCACCTGATGCGGTGTTCATCGGGGTCAATCGCACCCTGACGGTGCAACTGGTGGCGCAACTGGCCGAGATGGGGGCCGGTGGGGCCACCTGCTTTGCCTCAGGGTTCCGTGAGGCGCAGCTAGAAAGTGAAGACGGGGCCGATTTGCAAGAGCAATTGCTGGCGGCAGCCAAAGACATGCCGGTTATTGGACCAAATTGTTATGGGTTTATCAATTATCTGGATGGGGTGGCGCTTTGGCCTGATCAACACGGCGGGTTGCAGGTCGACCGCGGAGTGGCGATTGTCACTCAAAGTTCCAATGTCGCGATCAATCTGACCATGCAGAGCCGGACGTTGCCTCTGGCTTATGTGGTGACGGTTGGCAATCAGGCCCAGACAGGTTTGGCCCAGATCGGTCAGGCTCTGTTGGACGACCCCCGCGTTACTGTGTTGGGACTGTATATCGAGGGGGTCGGCGATCTGCGGGCGTTTGAGGCGCTTGCGGCGCAAGCCCGCAGGATGGGAAAGCCAATTGTTGCGCTCAAGACCGGGCGCTCGCCGCAAGCCCGCGCCGGCGCGGTGTCGCATACCGCCTCATTGGCGGGCAGTGGAGCAGGGGCACGGGCGCTGTTTGCGCGGCTTGGTGTGGCCGAGGTCACCGGTCTTGATGCATTTTTGGAAACGCTTAAGCTGTTGCATGTCACCGGAGCGTTGCCCTCAAGGCGCATTGCATCGCTGTCCTGTTCCGGGGGAGAGGCTAGCCTCATGGCAGACAGCGCGCTGGATCTAAACCTAGAGTTCCCACCGTTGACCAAGGCCCAGAAAACTGCGCTGCGTACAGCGTTGGGGCCGATGGTGGCCTTGGCCAACCCTTTGGATTACCACACGTATATTTGGGGCGATGTGGCGGCGATGACGGCAACATTTTCGGCGCTGTTGGGCGACGATCTGGCGCTGAGCTGTATTGTCGTGGATTTTCCACGCGCAGATCGGTGCGACCCGGCCGCTTGGGAATGTGTGGTCACAGCAGCTGTGGCGGCCAAGACGGGCACTGGGGTCTCGACCGGTGGACGGCTGGCGCTGGTCTCTAGCCTGCCCGAGACGATGCCTGAAACGGTCGCACAAAAGCTAATTGCGCAGGAAATTGTGCCGCTGTGTGGGATCGAGAGCGCTTTGAAGGCGATTGAAATTGCGGCAGATATCGGACAGATGCAAGCGGTGCCCCCGCAGCCTTTGCTTTTGCCGGGACCTGTGCAGATGCCCCAAGAGCTGCGCCATGGCCATATTTTGAACGAGCACAGCGCCAAGGCGCGGTTACTGGCACATGGTGTGCCGGTGCCTGAGGGCCGGTTTTGTGCAACGGCTAAACTTGCAGCGCAAGCTGCCGAAACCCTCGGGTTTCCGTTGGTTCTGAAAGGGATGGGGCACGCGCATAAATCTGAAGCCGGTGCAGTGCATCTGAATTTGCGGTCATCGCAGGCCGTTGCGCAGGCGGCCGCTGATATGGACAGCGATGGTTACTTACTTGAACAGATGGTAACCGACGGGGTGGCCGAGGTGTTGGTGGCGGTGCTGCGTGATCCAGCGCATGGGTTTGTGTTGACGATTGGCGCAGGCGGTGTGATGACAGAGATTTTGATGGATGTAGCAACGCGGTTGGTGCCGGCCACCGCGCAAGACGTGCGTGCGGCGTTGACAGAATTGCGGCTTTATCCGGTATTGCGTGGATACCGCGGCAGCCCCGGTATCAATATTGACGCATTGATACAGGCGGTGTTGGGTGTGCAGAGCTTTGTGCTGGAAACGGCCGCCCATTTAGAAGAAGTTGAGATCAACCCGCTGATCTGTACGCCAGATCGGGCGGTTGCAGTGGATGCACTTATCACAATGGGAGTGAGCAATGACCGAGACACCGATTAAAACAAACCGCCGTGGGGCAGTTTTTGAGGTGACACTGGACCGGCCCAAAGCCAATGCCATTGATTTGATCACGAGCCGGGTTATGGGACAGGTGTTCAAAGAATTTCGGGATGATCCGACATTGCGTGTGGCGGTACTGACCGGGCAGGGGGAAAAGTTTTTCTGCCCCGGTTGGGATCTCAAAGCTGCCGCAGACGGCGACGCGGTGGATGGTGATTATGGGGTCGGAGGCTTTGGTGGGTTGCAGGAATTGCGCGGTATGAACAAGCCGGTGATCGCTGCGGTGAACGGCATCTGCTGTGGGGGTGGGCTGGAGTTGGCGCTGTCCTGTGACATGATATTGGCGGCCGAGCATGCAACTTTTGCGCTGCCGGAAATCCGCTCGGGCACGGTGGCGGATGCCGCCAGTCTTAAGCTGCCAAAGCGCATCCCGTATCACATCGCAATGGAAATGCTGTTGACCGGACGCTGGATGCAGGCAGAAGAAGCCGCCCGCTGGGGCTTGATCAACCGCATTCATCCCGCCGACACTCTGATGTCTGAAGCCCATGCATTGGCCGACCTGCTGGCATCGGGGCCGCCGCTTGTCTATGCCGCAATCAAAGAGATTGTGCGCGAATCCGAGGATATGAAATTTCAGGATGCGCTCAACCGGATCACGCAAAGCCAGTTCGAGACGGTGGATATTTTATATAATTCAGAAGACCAGTTAGAGGGCGCCCGTGCCTTTGCCGAGAAGCGCGATCCGGTTTGGAAGGGTCGCTAGAGCTTGCGACTTAAGTGCTGGCACGCCATCATAGTGCCCACAAGGTGGTTAAAAATATGAAACAAGGTGTCAAAACACTGCGTCTTAAAGTGCAGGCGCATGCCAGACAAACTGGCGAGGCGCGCGGTGGCGTGGGTCTGGTTGCCCTATGGATGTCGGGGGCCATCGTGTCGTTTAGCACGATGGCGATTGCCGGGCGCGCGGTCAGCAATGAATTGGATGCGGTTGAGATAATGCTTTATCGCAGCATTTTCGGACTGGGAATTGTTCTGGTTGGGGCTTGGTTCGCAGACACTTTGTCCCAGATCAATACCCGAAACCGTGGGCTACATCTGTCGCGCAACCTGTGTCATTTTTCCGGCCAGACCCTATGGTTTTCGGCGCTTCCCTTGCTGCCTTTGGCGCAAATTTTTGCGCTTGAGTTCACCTCTCCGATCTGGGTTTTGGTGCTGTCACCGTTAATTTTGGGCGAAAATTTGACGCGGCTGCGGGTTGGAGTGGCTCTGGTTGGCTTTGTTGGCATTTTGATTGTCGCGCGTCCCGGTGTGATGACGATAAATATTGGCGTGGCTGCTGCGGCGCTGTCTGCGGTGTGTTTCGCCGGTTCGATTATTCTGACCAAGCGCCTGACACGGACAGAAACGCTGACATGTATTTTGTTTTACTTGACCCTGATGCAACTGGTCTTCGGAGTGGTTTGCGCGGGCTTTGACGGCGACATCACTTTTCCTTCTCTAATGCTCTGGCCATGGCTTGTCTTGATCGGATTCGCAGGTGTGTGTGCACATTTTTGTTTGACCACGGCTCTGACCCTTGCACCGGCTGCGGTTGTGGTGCCTTTTGATTTTATCAGGTTGCCGGCTATTGCGGTGGTCGGGTTGGTATTTTACGACGAGGCATTGGATGTATTCGTCTTAATAGGCGCCGCTGTAATTTTCGCGGCAAATTACGCAAACATCTGGGCCGAGACCCGTCAGCCGCCGCCAAACCGTTGATTAGAATGCTCAAAGCAGAGGCAGGACGCGATCTTCAGGCCTTTGGTGTCGAGAATAAGATTTGACCCTTTGGCGCAGTGCCAGTACCACTTGCAGCGCAAACAGGAGCCAGCCCATGCTTTATCAATCCGCCAAAGACTGGCATGCTGCATCGCATAAAAATGTTCTGTTGTTCGGAATGTCGGGCCTGGGCAAGACCCATCTGTCCAATATGCTGCGGGCTGAGGGGGGATGGTTTCATTACTCCATCGATTACCGGATCGGGACGCGCTATATGGGCGAACATATTGCCGATAGCTTTAAACGCGAGGCAATGAAGGTGGGCTATTTGCGGGACCTGCTGCTGTCAGACTCGATCTATATCGGCTCTAATATTACTTTTGAAAACCTTGCGCCGCTGTCGACCTATCTGGGAAAACCCGGTGCATCAGCGCAGGGTGGCCTTGATTTCGACGATTACATGCACCGACAGGATTTGCATCGAAATGCCGAGATTTCAGCGTTGCTTGATACCGGATATTTTATTGATCGTGCGCAAGATATCTACGGGTACCGCAATTTTGTTTGCGACAGTGGCGGTTCAATCTGCGAAGTTGTGTCGCCCGATGATCCAACCGATCCGGTGCTTGTGGCGCTGGCAGAGCGCTGTTTGATGATCTGGATCGAGGGCTCTGAGGCCCATACGGCGGCGTTGATTGACCGCTTTGACCGGGCGCCAAAGCCGATGTGCTATCAACCTGAATTTCTTCGGGCCTGTTGGGATACTTATTTGCAAGAAAATAATATTTCGCCGCAGGATGTTGATCCTGATACTTTTGTGAGATGGGTCTATGCCAAAGCTCTGGCCCACCGCCAGCCTCGCTATCGGGCGATGGCAAATTGGGGTGTAACGGTCAGCGCTGATGAGGTTGCCAAGGTTGCTGATACAGCTGAATTTGAGGCATTGATCGCGCAGGCCCTTGAGCGACGTTGCTAAAGTTCCTATTTAACCAATATTGACATTTCAAGGATTTCAACGCCATGCCGATCAAACTTCCCGCGACTCTTCCGGCCTATAAGACGCTTGCGGCTGAGGGCGTTATGGTGATGGATGAAGATCAGGCCGCCCGGCAGGATATTCGACCACTGCGGATTGCCTTGCTTAATTTGATGCCGAAGAAAATTGAGACCGAAATTCAGTTTACGCGTTTGATCGGCGCGACCCCGCTGCAGATCGATCTGAGCCTGATCCGAATGAGCGAGCATCAGACCCGCAACACATCCGCCGCGCATATGGATAGTTTTTACCGTCCCTTTTCCGAGGTTGCCGCCAGTGGCGATAAATTTGACGGGCTCATTATCACCGGCGCGCCGATTGAACATCTGCCGTTTTCACAGGTTAGTTACTGGAGTGAGTTGCAGCAGGTGTTTGATTGGACCCAGTCGCATGTGCAATCAATTTTTGGCGTCTGTTGGGGGGGGATGGCGATGATCAACCACTTTCATGGCATTGCAAAACAACCGCTTAAGGCAAAGGCATTTGGCTGTTTTAGACATCGTAATCTGGCCCCAACCTCGCCTTTTCTCAGAGGGTTTTCCGATGATTTGGTGATCCCTGTGTCGCGTTGGACCGAGGTGCATCAGACCGATATTGAGGCTGCTGGCGGTTTGACGACTTTGCTCGGCTCTCAAGACGTTGGGCCATGTCTGGTCGAGGATCCCGCGCATCGGGCGCTGTATATTTTCAACCATCTCGAATATGACAGCCATTCGCTTAAAAGCGAATATGATCGCGATATTGCGGCTGGAACACCAATCAATGTGCCGGTGAATTATTATCCCGATAATGATCCCAGTCAGCCCCCCCAGAACCGCTGGCGCAGTCACGGACATTTGCTATATGGCAATTGGGTCAATGAAATCTATCAATCCACGCCCTATGATCTGGCGCAAATCGGCTGCCGATAACACGAGCTTTNGTGCACCATCGTTTACTGACCGTAAATCCGTTATGCGCTGTGGCNCAAATGACCTAAGCCTGTGGGTGCGGTCTTTATAGGGTCGTGTCGGCATTGTACTTGGAGTTGNCAATTCAGATTGGAAGTCGCCGCAAGTCAACAAGAGTCCATGTTTAGGGCGACTTACACTCGTTCCCCCCTCCCAAGGCGACATCTATCACGCGACATGGAGCAAGATTTGCCTACNTATTCNAAAGCTCGGCAAATGCTATACTTTTTATTTGCGGCCTCTTTTTATCCTTGTTGTGGGTCGGGAANGTAACAGGCGACACCGAAACGATCTATTGCGGCAGCGCTTGGGGGGGTGGTTTTAGATATCGAATCTGTCCTAGATAGATATCTTTTGTCAAAGAACGCAGTTTTATTTGCAGGTCAAGCAGGGCAATATTTTCAATTTCCTAAATCCGGATTTTCCGCGGAGTTCTATTTAAGGCTGCAATTTTTGGAAATAGCACATATGCGATCAATTCTTGCCGATCCATTTTAAGAAAATAATTGTTCTCCGACTTTCTNTAACTCAAATTATGGATCTGTTGAAAGTACTCAGGCGATGATCATCCATCTCCCATATGACCATGAAAAGCTTGATGATTCCGCTTGTTAAGTCAGAAAACAGTGGCTGCCTGACAGAGTTAAACCATTTTTTGAAAAGGGATTATGCTATGGGTGGGCCAGGCGAACAAAATATAGTCACTCATGGTGATAGTCACCCTATGAACCCATCTAAAGGAGGGATTGGATTTTCTTCCTGCAACTGGGAATTTTCATCGGATTACGATGGTGGGAACTGGCCGCCCGGACAACCATCTTTGACTTGCGGCAATGCTTTTTAGGTAGAATCCCAACATTTCTGTTTCCGANGGGAATGACCGATTTTGTTTCAAAAAAAAACTCTTAAAAATANATATATAGCAAAATTTTTAAGCGGNTATAGCAANGATTTTATCGCGGAATCATGTAAGGCCCCGGGGAGTGACGAACGCCGCAATCGGTGCGCCATCCACATGATTGCTGCGGTCGGTGGTCATTCGATCAGTAAACTACACCATGTTTACNAGGATAAAGAATTGCGGTGTATGCGGGAACCTAGCTCGCAGTTTATCTCCGGACAGAAATTTGGCAGCCTGTTTGCCGTGCAGACGCAAAAATGCTCAANGGCGATGGCCAAGAGCCTGCGCTAGATGAGGCGCGCGAACTGGCCACAAGCAGCAATGCCACGTCATCCGTATTTTTCTGATCCTGTCTTTGAAAAANATCTGGAATCCCACTGGCGTTCCTANTTTGAACACTGCTGTCGTTTGTGGNGCATTTCTGTCCTATACTCCAAGCGCCCTGCGTCGNCGTTATCGTCTTGCAGCGCTTTGTCGCCGCAGTAACCAGATAAAGAACACCCCGCCGATCANACCTGTGACGATGCCGATNGGCATATCCTCNGGGGCCATGATCGTGCGGGCGGCAATATCTGCCCAAAGCAGAAANACCGCGCCCAAAAGGGCAGACGCCGGTAACATTCGGGCGTAATTACCGCCGACCATCATCCNTGCAATATGTGGCACCATGAGACCAATAAAACCAATTATACCCGAAAAAGCCACCATAACCCCGGTCACCAGCGCGCCGACCACAAACACCGACAAGCGAAATTTTGCCACAGGGATACCCAGAGTAGATGCGGTCTCATCGCCGATGGTCATGGCATTGAGATGGCTGGAGTGTAGCCATAAATAGGGNCCACAGATCATTAAAATAAAGGCCGGATAGGCCAGCTGTGACCATTGCGCCAGTCCAAGCCCGCCCAGCATCCAGAACACCACCGTATGGGTTGCCCGCGGATCGCCCAAAAAGATCAGTACATTTGCGCCGGCCATGACAATAAACGATACCGCCACGCCAGCCAGCACCAATCGGTCAGCGCTGGTGGCGGTGGCAAATTGCGTGACCGCCAGCACCAGAGCAGTGGCCGCAAGCGCGCCCAGAAAGGCAAATAATGGNACGGTCAATAGGCCAAGAAATAACCCAGTGTGTAAAAGCGCCAGAATAGCTCCAAACGCCCCGCCCGAGGAAATGCCCAGCAGATGAGGGTCTGCCAAAGGGTTACGAGTGACTGACTGCAAGCTTGCCCCGACGATGGCCAGACCCGCGCCCACCAAACAGGCCAGAACTGCCCGCGGAAAGCGAATATCCCAGATGATTGCCTCGCGCCCCGGTGACCAGCTTGGCTCGAGCAGGGCGGGGGCAATTTTATACAGTAATACCCCCCAAACTGTTGGCATCGGAATGGCAACGCTGCCCACGCTTATTGCCACGGACAATGACAGCAGCAACAGACCCAACCCGGACAGCAATATCCACAGCTTTGAGCGCCAGATTTTCGGGCCAATACGCGCGCAGTCTGAGGTGTCAGGTTGGGGCTTTGTCATCTTTAGTGACTGCTGCGAAACGCCGTTGCCAGCGCTTTGATCGCATCAATATTGCGGGGACCAGGGGTTGCTGCAACGTATTCGAGAACGACAAAACGGTTGTTTTTCACCGCATCAAGATCGGAAAACGCTGGATTGGCGCGCATGAACTGACGCTTTTCTTCCGCAGTGACATCCCCATAATTGACGATCACGATAATTTCGGGATTGCGTTCGACCACCTCTTCCCAACCCACGGTGCCCCAGCTTTTGTCGAAATCATCCATAATGTTGCGACCGCCGGCGGCTTCAATAAGCGCATTGGGCATTCCATAACGCCCCGAGGTAAAGGGTGCATCTTCGCCACTATCATAGACAAAAACTCGAGGCGGGCTCGCCAGCTTTGACAATGTTTCCCGATGGGCCGCAAGATCGCTTTTATAGGCGTCAACCAAGGTTTCCGCGCGATCGGTAACGCCAAAAATAGTCCCGAGGTTAAGCAGGTCGCTATACATATCGTTCATGCTTGCCGGTTCTTTTGGGCCAATATGGATACAGCTTTCCGTCAGCTCATAGACGTTGATCCCAAACGGCGCCAATGTGTCCGGTGACACCTCTCCACCGACTTTCATGCCATAATTCCAACCGGCAAAGTAGAAATCAGCATCCGCGCCGATCAACACCTCTTTTGACGGATAGCGGGCGGCCAGTTCCGGCAGTTCGGAGATGCCATCACGCATTTTCGCATCAAGGGTCTTCCAGCCGCTGATACCGGTAAAGCCGACCATGTGATCGGTCAGACCAAGCACCAGCATCATTTCGGTGAGATTGACATCATTGGAGACGGCGGCTTTTGGCGGTGCTTGATATGTCACGGTGCGGTCACAGCTTTTAACAGTGACAGGAAACGCCGCCGCTGCAGTAGACAGAGCAACGGCGCCCGATATGGCAAGGCCAAAAAGAAAAAGGGGGGGTATGTGCATTTTGGTCTCTTGAGCTAAAGGTGAAAGGTAAGGCGGGTATGGCCACTGGGATGCAGCGATTGAATTTCCGCCTGCACGCCAAAGCCTTGTTTAATGAGAGGTGCGGTTAACACCTTGTTTGCGGGGCCGTAAGCCATGGTGTAGCCGCCTGCCAACATCAACAGCGTATCGGCGTATTCTGCGGCCATATTGAGATCATGCAGGCTGGTCACGATGGTTGGGCCTAAACCGCGGATCAGTCGCAGAACTTCCAATTGATGCCGTATATCCAAATGGTTTGTGGGCTCGTCGAGAATCAGCAACTGTGGCTCTTGCACAAGCGCGCGGGCAATCATCGTGCGCTGGCGTTCCCCGCCTGACAATGTGCCCAGCATCCGGCCTGTCAGCGCTGTGAGTTTCAACCGTTCAATCACCGCATCAATAATCTGATTGTCGGCTTTGTTCTGCCCGCCAAAACCGCTGCTATACGGGGTGCGGCCGAGGGCGATAATCTCACGGACGGTCAGGGAAAAGTCACTTTGCTGTTCTTGTAAAACCGCAGCGATAGAGCGTGCAGTCTGGCGGGCCCCCATCGCCCAGATATCCTGCCCGTCCAGTGAAATACGCCCGGTATTTGGGCGTAAAAACCGATAGAGCAGCCGCAGTAAGGTGGATTTTCCGGCACCATTTGCGCCAACAATTGCCAGCATCTGACCGGCTGCCAGCTCAAAGGACGTCGGTTGGAGCAACGGTTCTGTCCGCGGCAGCCCCCAAGACAGGCTTTCGACTGATAGGCTGGCTGCGGTCATCGCAGGCGCACCGTCGGGCGCTTGGCATGGCCGACATAAAAACGGTCAGGTGAGGTATGGCCCGTGGTTGTGAATTCAAAACGCCATGCGTCAGCCCTTACCGAGATTATTGGACCAGCCGAGGAAAACAAAGCCTGTACTTTGATCATACTACTCTTCCTTTCGGGCGCCCCGCCCGAGGTGAATTAAAGTAACATGGCAGGTCTCCTGACTCGCGGGTCTCAGCGCGCCCGATCCTTCCCAGACTTGCGTCCAGTGGTGATCATCGGGTTTGCTCGCCGCTTACAGTTGCGGGGGCAGTCACGGAATTGGCAGCCTTTGACGGTTACCGCACCGTATTCCCTTTTCATCTCAGATCGGCACAGACCTTTCCGAGAACCATGAAACCCCAATGCAGTGATATGTGCATTGGGTCAAGAGAGTTTCGTGTGTCACGATGTTATGTCTGTGTTTTGGTGGCCTGACGTGTCAGCTTCGCAGCCCGTAGAAACGCCGCAATAAAAAAACCTGTCAGGATCAAGATAATTGTTGGCGCCGGGGCGCTGTCGATGAAAAAGCTCACATAAATACCCAAAAAGCCAGACACAAAGGTCACCAGCGCAGATACAACCAGCATATGTTCAAAGCGTTTGGTGACCAGAAAAGCGATCGCTCCGGGCGCAATCAACAGACCAATTGACAAAATAATTCCCACAGCCGAAAGCGTGGCGACGATCGTCAGAGAAATCATCGCCAACATGCCATAGTGCAACAAACCGACAGGCAGACCTACGGCCTGGGCCTGAATAGGGTCAAACGATTGCAGCAGCAGATCGCGGCGTTTTGCCAACAACAGCGCCGAAACACCAAGCGATATCGCGCCTGCAGTCCACAGATTGTCGGAGCTAACTCCCAACATATTGCCGAACAGGATATGATCGAGATGTACATCAGTGGTGACCTTCGTATACAGAACAATGCCAAATCCAAACATCCCTGAAAACACAATTCCCATTACAGTGTCTTGTTTGACACGGCTGTTTTCACTGAGAAAACCAGTTGCCAAAGCACAGAGCATGCCAGCGCAGAATGCCCCGATTATCAACGGAATATTCAACAAATACGCGACCACAACGCCAGGCAGAACAGCGTGGCTGATGGCATCTCCCATTAGCGACCACCCCTTGAGCACAAGATAGCACGACAGCAGTGACGTAGGAATCGATACGATTGCCATGATCCAGAACGCATGGGTCATAAAGCTGAACTGAAATGGCTGGATAAGCGTCTCTAACATCACTGCACCTGCACTGCGTCAGCGGATCGGCGTCTTGCTGCAAGATAGCCGTGTTTGGGTGCCCAGACAAAGACCGCAAGAAAAGTCACAGTCTGCAGCGAGACAATTAGCCCGCCTGTCGCGCCGTCGACAAAAAAGCTGAGATAGGCCCCCAGAAAGCTTGTCGCAGATCCGATCGCCACACTCAGCACCAGCAGCCGCGGAAAACGGTCGGTCAGCAGATAGGCCGTTGCCCCCGGCGTCACCACCATCGCGATGACCAGAAACGCACCCACAGTCTGCAAAGCAGCAACGCAGGACGCCGAAAGCAGCGTGAAAAACATCAGCTTCAAGCGGTCGGGATTCAACCCGATGGAGCGGGCGTGATTTTCATCAAAAAACGTTACCATCAGATCTTTCCACTTGGCCAGTAACACGCTGAGTGAAACAAAACCGATGATTGCAAGTTGCAGCGTGTCGTGGGGAGTGATTGCCAGAATATTACCCATTGTAATCGTCTGAATGCTCACCGACATCGGGGACAGAGAGACCATAAATAATCCCAACCCGAAAAAGGAGGTGAAAATCAGCCCAATAATGGCGTCTTCTTTCAATCCGGAGCGCTGATTGAGAAACAACATTGCGCCCGCGGCCAAGCCGCCTGCGGCAAAAGCACCAAAGGCAAAAGGCAGGCCCAACATATAGGCCCCGGCCACCCCCGGAACGATCGAATGGCTAAGCGCGTCGCCGATCAGAGACCAACCCTTTAGCATCAGATAAGCGGATAAAAAGGCGCAGACGCCACCGACCAAAGCACTGACCCACATGGCGTTGAACATGTAATTGTATGAAAACGGCATCAGCAGCGTATCAATCATCCTTTGGCGCCTTTGGGTTGTCGTCATACATTACAAACGGCCGCTCATCGTCGCTGATCACTCGAATTTCGCGCTTGTCATCATCGTCGTGTAAATCAGATCCGCCGAGAACGAAATGCCGCAGCACCCCACCAAAAGCCAATTCGAGGTTCTCTCGGGTGAAGGTGGTTGCGGTCGGCCCGAAGGCAAGAACCGTTTCTTTGACCAAAATTGTACGATCACAAAACTCTGGAACCGACCCAAGATTATGTGTCGAAACCAGCATGACGCGCCCTTCATCGCGCATTTCGCACAACAGAGTGATGATCGCGTCTTCGGTTTGCACATCGACCCCGGTGAATGGCTCATCAAGCAGTATTACTTGCCCGTTTTGCGCCAGCGCCCTTGCCAGAAACACCCGCTTGCGTTGCCCACCAGATAACTCGCCAATCTGGCGGTCGCGAAATTCGGTCATATTGACCCGCTCGAGGGCTTCAGTGACCGCGGCATGATCGGCAGATCGTGGTGTTCGAAAAAAACCCATGTGCCCATAGCGGCCCATCATCACGACGTCTTCGACCAGAACCGGAAAGCTCCAATCAACTTCCTCTGCCTGCGGGACATAGGCCACAATATTTTGTTTCAAGGCGGCTTTAACCGGATACCCCAGAATTGAAATCTTACCTTTGGCAGCTGGAACAAAGCCCATCAATGCTTTGAAAAGTGTTGATTTTCCGGCCCCGTTTACCCCAACCAATGCAGTGATTGTTCCGGTGGGGATATCAAAGCTGGCGTTGCGCAACGCTGTGGTGCCATTGCGATAGGTAACGGTGACATCCTGCGCGGTTATTCCAATTTTCTGCGATTCTCGCATCTGTTCTTTCCGGTTATCTGTAGCAGACACTTAGGTGTCCCTGGATAAATCTGCGCCGCCTTATGACGATGGGGGCAAGACAGTTATGACCCAGCCGTCGAGCGAATTGATACGCTTGCCACGGGTTATTTGCTCAGCCCTGCTGCGATGGTTTCGCTGGTTACGCGCAGTAGGTCTAGATAGGTTGGAACCGGGCCGTCGGCTTCGGTCAAGCTGTCGACATACAGCACACCGCCATAGGTGCTGCCGGTTTCGCGTGCGACTTGCTGTGCCGGCGCCTGTGAGACGGTGCTTTCACAAAAAACCGCTGGAATATTGTTATCTCGGACGCCATCAATCACTTTGCGCACTTGCTGCGGGGTGCCTTGTGCATCGGCGTTCATCGGCCAAAGATAGAGTTCTTTCATGTTGTAGTCGCGGATCAGATAGCTGAAGGCCCCCTCACAGGATACCAGCCAGCGCTGATCTTCTGGCACAGCGAGGATTGCGTCTTTTAATGGCTCGATGGTTTGCGAAATTTTTGTTTTATACGCCGCGGCATTGGCCCGGTAAATATCTGCATTTTGCGGATCATGCTGGGCAAAAGCGCTGGTTATATTGTCTACATAGATCAGCGCGCTGCTTAGGCTCATCCAAGCATGGGGGTTTGGTTTCCCAGCATATTCACCCTCGGCAATGCCCATCGGGGTAATACCGTCGGTTAACGTCACACCTGGCACGTCCGACAGATTGGAAAAGAACTGCTCGAACCACAATTCCAAGTTCAATCCGTTCCAGAAAATAAGATCGGCATCCTGCGCGCGAATAATGTCACGAGGGGTGGGTTGGTAACCGTGTATCTCTGCGCCAGCCTTGGTGATGGATTCAACGATTGCCATGTCGCCAGCCACATTGCGCGCCATATCGGCAATGACGGTAAAGGTTGTCACGGCCTTGAATTTGTCTGCAACAGCTGGGGATGATGCCCCTAGAGCGGTGATCATGAGAGCTTTTATGGCAAATCTGCGTAATGCAGAGATTGATTGGGGCATGGAAAGTCATTCTTATTATGAAAGTTTACACCCATGATTTATGCGAACCATTCTCAATAGTCAATGTTATTGATAATCATTCTCAAAAATGGTGGTAAATGGCCGAACGCGCCAGAGGGGTGCAATGACAGCCTTGATTTGGAAATGCCAAGGTATGGACGTATATGTCCCTGAAATTGTTCAAACCTTTGGCGTTCAGACCCTAGAAAAGGAGCACCTGACGGTTGCTATAGAAAGGCACGTTCGGAGGAGGGTAGATTTTAATGACTTCACCCTTAGAAATATCGATCCAAATTTCCATGATTGGGAATTTATTAACGGCATGTGCCAAGATTACACCGCCTTCTGGCGGACCCGCGCTGTTAAACGCAGCCGCGGTAAAACTGACCTTAGTTTTTTAACCTGTTCCAATCATCAGGAACCGTGTGGCCAGAGGTTTTATTTTCGGGCATGTGCATTGGAATTTCTGATACAAACATCCGGGCCGGCAATACGTAATTCAACGGTATTGCCCGCCGGCAATGGCGTCGCGCACTGGTTGCGCCTGCGGAGCGTTGAGGGCGATTTTTGCAACTTTGACCAATTCTTCATCACGGATGGTGACGCTCGACAAATAAGCTGCGTTCTCGGTTTCATCGGTGTACAGGTTTGCGATTTCATCCGTCCTTAGACCGTGGGCCGCAAAAGATGCGATGGTCATCGCTGCTGAATAGACCGTGTTCCAACCAGCAAATCGACCCGCCGTGCCAGAGATGGTCAGCGAAAGCGACAGCACCCACCCCGTTTGGCAGGAACCTTCCCGTTGTGTTCATATAATCAGCGTAATCGGGAAATTTTGCCAAGCAGATTTTCTTTTTGGTTTTGACAAGAATAAGACAGATAAAGATCACTGTGCCGGTGCCGAATAATACAAAAAATCGGGGCCAGACGAACAACAGCCCTTTGCTTGCGATGNTAAGCGCGCGGTATAAAGGGTGGCGNATATTGCGATAAANTCCTGTTNTCTAGGGTTTATGTTCAAGCAGTTTTTCCCGATAAATTTGAAACGCGCCAAGCGCAAAANCCAGACTGCCAGTATAAAACAAAATCATGCCGCTGGTTTCAAACACCACGATCACACTCGGCTTATTGGCTTCGAGCAAATGAGGAAAGAAAAACCGAGTGGTCCAGCTGGTCAGGCTTGATTCTTCGAGCCAATCCAAACCCGGTCCATAGACGCCATAGAAATAGATTGAGAACGGGCTGGCCACATAAAAACTCAAACGCCACGAGAATGGAAAAACTATACTTGCCCAAAGCGCGCGGTTGGCAATTTAAGGACGGTCTTGGCCTGCTGGGTTGTTTGGCATTGTAAAATCAACTCCATCTAATATGGGCAACGAAAGACGTAGGGTCGATTTTTGGTTCAATTACTGAGATTTGCTTTGCTCTTTGTTGCTGTCACTGCAGTGCAAATCGCGAAGCCTTTGGCTCTAATCTTATGATTTTGTATTGTCTTTTTAAATGAAAGCGTAATGGATCTTGAACGCGGTCAGTCAGAGTATCCAAACATGGAATAGAAAGATAGGACAACAACACCCATCAGGCATCCCGCCATCGATATATTAACCACGCGCTGTGTTCGGTTGCTGAGATTGAGGCTGTGCAACCGCATCCCAAAATAGAGCCAGAGCAGGTGGATGAAAATCCATAAACAATTCAAAATTATCAACTTAAGGGTTGTTTCGAGTAAAAAACTGTCAGGCCGGAAGGCAAAGCCCGAAAACAGGGTCGTGTTCACGGCATAGGCCTTTGGATTTATCAACTGCAACATGAAACCGTCGATGATGCCGGGGCTTTTTTTTGCGTTAATAAAGTTTATTTTTGATCCGGCCAGTGCAATGCGAACCGCCAAGTACCCCAGATAGCCGGCGGTGGCAGTCATTAGGACAACCCGCATAAACGGTAGCGCAAAAAGCGTCGCAGAGAGCCCCGAAATAACCGCGATAGCAACAGCATTTGTTCCTAAAAACAATCCGGCGACGTATAATATACCACGCCAAGGTCCAAAGGCGGAGCCGACACCCGCCGTGGATAAAACCCCTGGTCCAGGTGTCAACAGCAACAAAATCACTGCGGTTGCAAAGGTTAACATTGTTCAGTCCAGTCTAATTCAAAAGCGCGTGCTTGATAGCAAAGCCACGCTGTGAGGCGCAGGAATTCTNTGTTGAATAAAGTGCATGTTGTAGCGAAAACTTTATTGTTCTCGCCACATATNCTTGCTTTGTCAAATGGGCAAATANAAGTTTGGTCTCACAACCNGAGGCGCAATAATATGTAATATTTTTTTGGCGGATTGACCNAATTTTNAAAAAATTATTTCCGCGTTTTAATGGGTTATATAAGGGGTTTCCGTTAATATTGTTATTCAAAATACATAATCTTCCAGACGTTTTATGTTGACGAATATTTTAAAAAATATCCATTAGGGAGACCTCTGCACACCTCTATTTTTTGAATATACAAAATTTGATGAAAACATCAGCGATTTTTCCTAAAATCACCAAGAATGGTGTTATGNATAGGTCTATTANGGNACCTTCTAGNGGCATTATAGATTTTGATTTGTGNTTTGGTCTTCGCTTGTAACTCCATTGGTTGGTTTCAAGTTTTAAACAACAATTTGTTCGAAGAAATTTGAAAGGTGATCAACTGTGTCAGACGTATCAATACGANTAAATATATTGCAAAAGCTAATCTAAAGCAGGCATTTACGGCTTGTTCGCGTGTGATACATTTTGGTGTGTGTTTAGTTTGGTTAATAGGAGTATCATCATGAGCTACGTAACGATATCACATTGGTCGGCGACTGAATGGGACGAGACAATGGAGGCGATAGCCGCTGAAAAATTTGTTCCAATGATTATGAGCGTCGGAGCCTCAAGTGTTCAGATGCTGCGCACCGGTAATCTGAGTATGAGCGTCATCACCCAATATGCGGATGAGGCGACTGCAATGTCAGCGCAACAAAAAATTGCTGATATTCGCGCGCAAGCGGCCTCGGAGTTTCCGATGAAAATGGATGCCGCACATGGTGGTTCTGAATTTGCCTCAGGCTGATTAAGCCCGCTTAACCGCACCTGCGACCACTCGGCTTAGGAAGTCGCGGGCCAGAAAACATCCAAAGATCGGTCGTGGTTAATGTCTCGCCGGTGCGTAGGAGAATTGCTGTTTTCCGCCGCCTATTATACTCGGACGATAAAGCCATATTTTAGCAANCAACAATAAGCGTTTTCGACTTTCAACGCATTAAATTNAAGCTCTCCGGCGACAGTGTCCGGTGCCACGCCTTGCACTCCAAATTTTACAATCGTGGTCAAAACCGCTGAAATTGTCTCGCATGTCTCAAAGCGGTGACCCGCAGCTGCATAGCGACGCAGTTTAAACATTTCTTCTACCGAAAGGGTGCTGTTGTTAACGGCTTTGCAGATTTGCGAGCCATGGGGCATGAAGTGTGTTGGAAATTTCGAAAGATACGCCATGGGTGGCGGTGCTATGGGGTGGCTTTTGGAATAGTGTCGCGCGTTTGGTGCGGTACAGCTGCGAATTTCTGCNAGATGCGCCCAAACCTCTTGNATTTGCGGCACAACCACTGACCAATCATACTTTGTTTTGACGCGCTCGATCCCATTGTCACCCATCCTTTTACGTATCGATTCATTGGANGCCANNCCGATGATGGCATCAATCAATAGGGGTAAATTAATTTCGACCTGTGCTGATAAATTACCAGAATATTGGGCGAAATTTATTTCATCCAGATGCAAAAGCCTCGCTTGTTCGGCGGTTTGTGCGCTGCGTGTGCTAAGCGTCGGNACCCTAATGCCGACATCGGGGCTTACCGTGTCGCGCAGACCGTCCCAGTCAGATGCAATCACCGGCAGACCTGCGGCCATCGCCTCGATTGGCGNGAGCCCNAATGATTCTTGCATGTTGTCAATCGGATATGCAGCAATGTCAGCGCCTGAATAGGCTTTATCGCGGTTGCCTGATATATCTCCGTCAAGATAATGATAGCCAACATCTGGCATCAAAGATGCGGCACCGACCTCAAATACTTTTTTTGAATGGGTGTCGGCATAATAGCTGCACGCAACCATGTGCAATCGTTTTTGGCTGCCCAACGCCTTTTGGGCTTGTTGGAGGGCTATGAATAAAGGCAAGGGGTCAAATTTGGAATAAGGGCTGAGACGGGCCACGGTCGAGACGACGATATCATCCTCTGTCCATCCCATCTCTTGGCGAAAGCTATGGCGTATCTCTGGTTTGCGGTAGAAGTCTTTGGCATGAATGCCAAGCGGCACAACGGGTAACTGTGGGCGTGGTGGTACAGAACCAAAACGGTGAGATAGAAAATCATCAGCGGTTTCAAACAAATATTGNATTGCTGAGTGCACCGCTTGAGAGGTGCAAATAATCGCATCCCATTCGGCCTGTGGACTGACACGCAGGTTGAACATTCCATCCATGANAGCGGGGCTTGAAATGGTATGGGTCAGACCGCAAAGTGAATAGCGTTCCATGCCGAAATGTAGGCGTTCCCAAGCTTGTTTATNATAGTTCGGCGTAGGGATAAACANCGCGCCCATNTGATGTAACGGCTGTGGTGNGCTGNTTAGAAAGCCTTTGACCNGCTTGGATACGCCNTATTTTTTNGCNATCTGTNCAAAAGNNTCNAGCCGCTTTTTGGTATTGGANATGGCGATGAATTCGTCGACATCGGCGTGGTCAAAAAAACCTTTCAGAAAAGATTGNCCGGCCATACGCCGACCGTTNAGGCCATTTTGGGGATTAAACCCGTCCTCAAGGTAATAAATAGCGGCATTGCGTTTGGGGTCTGGCATAAGAATGAATCCTGAGAAACCGTTTTTTAAAAATGCAGATCAGGGTGCTTATAAAAGCGCGACGCTGGTCGTGAGACAGTACAAACGCCAAACACCCCATCAGAATGGTGATCAAGCTGTGGCCGTTATTGCGGCCAACTATGGCAAAAGCATGACAGTATCTGTCGAAATAGCAGGCGGTGTGAAAGCGCAAAAATTCATAATAATTTCGAATAAATGCGTCGTGCGACGCGACTTAGACGTTCAGGGTCGCCTGTACAGCCCGATTCCAACCGGCACATTTATCCTCTCTTGTCTCTGGATCCATAGCCGGGGTAAAGCGTGTTTGGCATGCCCATGTNTTGGCAAAGGCTGCCATCTCGGGGTAAAGCCCGCAGTGCATGCCGGCCAGCCAGGCGGCCCCAAGGGCGGTGGTTTCTAAAAACTCTGGTCTGTCAACGGGCGCATCGATAATATCTGANACGAATTGCATCGTCCAGTTTGACGCGCTCATGCCGCCATCCACCCGCAACACCGCCTGTCCGTCTGATTGNTNCCAATCGGCTTGCATGGCTTGCAATAGGTCGCGCGTTTGAAAGCCGACGCTTTCGAGGGCCGCACGGGAAAATTCGGCCGGGCCTGAATTGCGCGACAAACCAAAAATNGCGCCGCGGCATTCAGCATTCCAATAGGGGGCCCCAAGCCCGGTAAAAGCCGGCACCATCACCACATTTTGTCCGCTGTCGGCGGCCTCCGCGAGCGTTTGAGTTTCGGTGGCATGATCGATGATTTGCAACCCGTCGCGCAGCCATTGCACCACGGCACCGGCAATGAAAATTGAACCTTCCAATGCATAGGTCGGGGTGCCGTTTAACTGATAGGCAATCGTCGTCAGCAGGCGGTTTTTCGATGAAACCGGTGTGGCGCCGGTGTTTAAAAGTGCAAAGCACCCGGTGCCATAGGTTGATTTCAACATGCCTGGCTCGAAACAGGCCTGTCCCACGGTTGCGGCTTGCTGGTCTCCGGCAACGCCACAGATTGCGATGGGGGTGCCAAAAAGTGACGCATCGGTTTGGCCAAAATCTGCAGCGCAATCTAGTACTTTAGGCAACATNCATACAGGGATTTCGAGCAGGCTGCANATCGTATGGCTCCAGCGACCCTTGCGGATGTCGTACAATAAAGTCCGTGCGGCATTGGTGGCATCGGTGACGTGTACCGCGCCCTTGGTCAATTTCCAGATCAGGAAACTATCCACCGTTCCAAACAACAAATCGCCAGCGTTTGCCCGTTCTCGGGCACCGGGCACATTTGCAAGTATCCAGCTTAGTTTTGTGCCTGAAAAATATGGNTCAAGTCTCAACCCGGTGCGGTCTGTGACCATTTGCTCATGGCCGTAATCACGCAATGTTTGACACAAGGGAGCAGTCCGACGATCTTGCCAGACAATCGCGTTATAGACCGGTTCACCACTATGCTTATCCCAGACAAGCGTCGTTTCGCGCTGATTGGTAATGCCAATGGCTGCAATGTCGCCGGCAGTCAGCGCCGCCTGTGACAGGGCAGTGTGGCAGGTGGCAAGCGTGCTGTCCCATAGATCGGCCGGATCATGCTCAACCCAGCCGGAATTGGGATAGTGTTGGGCAAATTCTTGCTGCGCTGAGGTTACTTGCGCCATCTCGCTATCAAAAATGATGGCCCTGCTAGAGGTGGTTCCCTGATCAATCGCTAGAATATGGGTCATATGCCCCCCCTTTTATGTGTATGAGCGCCCTTTTGTTGTCAAACTTAGCGGGTCTTTCACCTGAAAGAAATAGGCCCGCTCAGTCTGGGCTTGAAAGGTTGCCATGTTGGTTTGCCACGGGGGNCGCCCGTTGGCGCTTGCCGGTGCCTAAAGTTATACTCAGGNGGCACCGGTTGCATGATTTTGGTTATAATCTGCCATCCAAGTCTCGAGCGTGGCGATCTGATCATCACTCAAACGCAACCCTAGTTTAGAGCGGCGCCACACCACGTCATCGGCAGTCCGGGCGTATTCGTGACGCATCAGCCATGCCACTTCGCGTTCAGTGAGGGTGGCGCCAAAACCCTGCCCAAGATGTTTGGTGGTCTGAGCTGTGCCGAGCATGTTCTGGGCGTCTGTGCCATAGGCCCGGATCAGCCGCTGCGCCCATTTTCGATCGAGAAATGGGTAAGCGGCGCAAAGCTCGGTAATAAGGCGGTCCACATCGCCAACGGGAAAATCACCACCGGGCAGAGCGACACCTGCAGTCCAAGGGGGGGTGGCTTGCGCAAAAAACGGAGTGATTTTCTCCAAAGCGGATTCAGCGAGTTTACGATACGTGGTGATTTTACCGCCAAAAATATTCAGCATCGGCGCGCCCTGAGCCCCCAGCGCCCCCTGATCTAGCGTTAATACATAATCACGCGTCGCCGCAGTGGCCGAAGCCGCCCCATCGTCATAGAGAGGGCGCACGCCCGAATAGCTCCAGACNACATCCTCTTTTGTCACGGGCTTTTCGAAATANCGTGACGCAAACTGCAGCAGATAATCGCGTTCTTCTGGCGCGCATTCAGCTGGGGTAGAGGGATCATCATGGTCGGCATCCGTTGTTCCAATCAGGGTGAAGTCGGTCTCATAGGGAATGGCAAATATAATCCGCCCGTCCGTGCCNTGAAAAAAATAACATTTTTCGTGGTCAAACAGTTTTTTAGTGACGATGTGGCTGCCACGTACCAACCGNACCCCGTCTGTGGCGTTGATGCCGGCTGTGTGGCGCAAGATATTTGCAACCCAAGGCCCTCCCGCATTTACCAGCATCCTTGCGCGCACCACCCGCGGCTCTCCGCGNGGGTTTTCGTTGATTGTGATATGCCATAGGCCATTATCACGCCGCGCCTCAGTCACTTTGGTGCGGGGCAGAATTCGGGCGCCACGGGTCTCGGCATCGCGGGCATTCAGCACTACGAGCCTGGAGTCTTCGATCCAGCAATCAGAATATTCATAAGCCTTTTCAAATTTGCTGTTCAAAGGCGCGCCTGCAGGGTCGCGGCGCAAATCCAATGTACGGGTGGCAGGTAAAAATTTGCGGCCACCCAGCGTGTCATACATAAAGAGACCAAGGCGCAATAACCAAGCCGGACGCCGCCCCCGCATTCCGGGCAGGACGCGGTTCAATAGGCGTGACGTCGGGGTGTCGCTCTCAAAGCGCATGTCAGCATGGTAGGGCAATACAAATCGCATCGGCCAGCTGATATGCGGCATCGCCCGCAAAAGTGTTTCGCGCTCAATCAACGCCTCGCGCACCAGTCTGAACTCAAAATATTCAAGATAGCGCAGACCGCCATGAAATAATTTGGTCGAGGCTGAAGAGGTTGCCGAGCCCAGATCATTCATCTCAGCTAGGGTCACCGACAGCCCGCGACCGGCAGCATCGCGCGCAATCCCGCACCCGTTGATGCCACCACCAATAATGAAAAGGTCGGAAATATCGTCTTTTTGGTGTACCATGTTTGTCCTTGAATTCAGTCCCCTGTTTTTGTGCGGTTTCCATCTACATTGTCAATATATACGTTCGTAAATGTTCGTATTATCTATCGAGGCGGTCATGCTTGTATTTTTAGAAAGTAAATATTATCCGATCCAGACGGGTGGGTGGTCGGCGCGCCCCGAGAGATGCCGCCCAAGGGCTGTGGTTGATCATTGGGTTGCGACAGCTTAGCGTCGCAGCCATGTTCATGGGAGTCCCTGATGTCGCAAACACTTCGCCTGCCGGAAATACTCGAGATCGCACGCGAGACCGGGAAAGTTGCGGTCGAAGATCTCGCGGCGCATTTTGGTGTCACGGTACAGACGATCCGGCGTGACCTCAGTGAGTTGGCTGAAGACGGCCGACTTGATCGTGTGCACGGTGGCGCGGTTCTGCCTTCGGGAATTACCAACTTGGGGTATGAAGAGCGTCGGTTACTGAACCAGCCGGCCAAGCGCGCGATGGCGCGGGCCTGTGCCAAAGACATCCCGGCGGGGGCTTGCGTATTTCTTAACATCGGCACCTCGACTGAGGCCGTAGCGCGGGAATTACTGCACCATAGCGATTTAATGGTGGTGACCAACAATATGAACGTAGCGTCAATTCTCGCGCCAAACACGAACTGCGAAATCATCATGGCCGGCGGCGTTTTGCGCCGTGCTGACGGTGGTCTAGTGGGCAGTCTCACCACCCGGATGATCACACAGTTCAAATTTGATTACGCGGTGATTGGCTGTTCGGCGCTGGATCAAGATGGCGATGTATTAGATTTTGACTTTCAAGAGGTCACAGTCAGTCAGACAATTATNGCACAGGCCCGCCAGACGTTTTTGGTGGCAGATCANTCGAANTTTCAACGCCATGCCCCGGTACAGATCACATCTCTTTCCAAGCTGGATCGTTTTTANTCCGATTCGGCCTTGGATGCATCGCTTGCCGCAGCGTGCAAGACTTGGCAGACCGAGGTCCGGCTTTGCACTTAGCCCCGGAGCCCATGCAGNGCGTTTGCGCATCCTGTCAGTGCGGCATAATCGTCATGAACCAACGCAATTTCGAAGCGTTCCATAGTCTGTGTAAACCGCCCCATGGCGTAAAATGCTGTGGCAAATTCGTAGCGCTGCAGGTAAGGCGCGAGGGCTCTGGCCACGCCTCCNACCAAATAAATTCCACCATAGGGCANATGGATCAAGGCAAGATCGGCACATAGCTGTGCAAGCAAGCGTACCGTGATCTGCACGGTTTTACGCGCCACAGGATCCGATCCTTTCGCCATGACCGCCATGATCTGTTGTGCGCTTAGGTTGTGGGCTTGCCCTGCTGTCTTGGCAAAATATCGGTATACGGTTTCAAGCCCAGACCCTGCCAGCACGTGTTCAACCGAGGCAAAGCCGTGTTGCTTCTGGAGATACAGCGCCAGATCAAGATCGTCCTGACTGCGCACGGGCAATCCGATGTGCCCTGTTTCCGAGGCGGGAACACGCACCCCTGAGGCATCAGTNAGCGCCAGCGCCGCGTTGCAGCCGGTGCCGACCCCNATAACAAGTTTCGTGCTGTGGCGCAGAGGCTCTTGATGCGGTGCAGGCGAGGAAAGAACCTTTTCGAATGCGCTGTCGGGTAGGTCCTGCAACGCATAGGCTTGCGCCTGTAAATCATTGATAATCGCCACTGTCTCAGCGCCGGTAACCTGTTTCAGGCCGGTTTGGTCCATCGCCCAATTCAAGTTGGTCAGACGTCCGGTGCCGTTTTCGACCGGACCCGCGATAGCGACACAACTCGCGGTGATCTGGTCGACAGAAAGCGTTTCGCAATACTGCTTGATNACCGCGTGCAAGCTGTCAAATTCGCGATTGGCGTATCGTTTGATCGAAGTGCTATCTATGCTGCCGTTACGGGCCAGCGCGATCCGTGTATTGGTGCCGCCAACATCTGCCACAAGTGTGATCTTATTGATATTTTTGGGCATATGATCTCTCCTTGATGGCTGAGTGCTGCATACTCAATTACCGGGTCAATCTTCAAGTGCTCAAACCGGATGAGAAGACTCACACAGCGGGCAATTTGTAAACTTCTCCCTACAAGATTTCGAAACAAACAAAATAGATTTCCCGCGTTCTTTATTTGTTCTCATTTTTTCATTGGAAGCTTGACACAAAGCGATTACATACACCCTTAAATGATGGGATGGACGATGGCAGAACAGAAATATATTGAAGTTCGCGGCGCTCGTGAGCACAATCTGAAATCTATTGATGTGGATATTCCCCGCGATCAGCTTGTGGTCATCACCGGNTTATCGGGGTCGGGAAAATCCTCNTTGGCGTTTGACACCATCTATGCCGAAGGGCAGCGGCGCTATGTGGAATCGCTCTCGGCGTATGCGCGTCAATTTCTGGATATGATGGAAAAGCCTGACGTCGATCACATTAGCGGTCTCAGTCCGGCGATTTCTATTGAGCAAAAGACCACCAGTAAAAATCCGCGCTCGACGGTTGGGACTGTCACTGAAATATATGATTATTTGCGGCTGCTGTTTGCCCGTGCCGGAACCCCTTACAGTCCGGCAACGGGCAAGCCGATTGAGGCCCAGCAGGTTCAGGACATGGTCGACCGGGTGATGGCGATGCCGGCCGATACTCGGGCTTATCTGTTGGCACCCATAGTACGTGACCGCAAAGGCGAGTATCGCAAAGAGTTTCTTGAGCTGCGTAAGCAGGGGTTTCAGCGGGTCAAGGTGGATGGTGCGTTTTACGAGCTGGACGAACCACCGGTTCTGGATAAGAAGTTCCGGCATGATATCGACGTGGTGGTGGATCGGATTGTGGTGCGCGAGGGTATTGAGACCCGACTCGCCGACAGTTTCCGCACAGCACTTGATCTGGCAGATGGTATTGCTATCCTTGAGACCGCTCCGAAAGAGGGTTCAGCCGAAAGGATCACCTTTAGTGAGAATTTTGCTTGTCCTGTTAGTGGCTTTACCATTCCCGAGATTGAGCCGCGGCTGTTTTCGTTCAATGCGCCTTTTGGTGCCTGTCCCGATTGTGACGGGCTCGGAAAGGAGCTGTTTTTTGACGCACGTCTTGTGGTGCCCGATGTTACTTTGAAAATCGGGGATGGGGCGCTGGCGCCATGGCGCAAGGGCAAAAGTCCTTATTTTACCCAAACAATAGAGGCAATTGCGAAACATTATAAATTTAAACCTTCGACAAAATGGAAGGATTTGCCGGAAAAAGTACAGCAAGTGTTTCTATATGGATCCGGTAAGGAAGAGATACAATTTCGTTATGACGAGGGTGGTCGGGTCTATCAAATCTCGCGCGTGTTCGAAGGTGTTATCCCCAATATGGAGCGTCGGTACCGTGAAACCGACAGCAACTGGGTCCGTGAGGAATTCGAAAATTATCAAAACAACCGTCCCTGTGGAGGTTGTGGCGGTTTTCGGTTGCGGCCTGAGGCGCTGGCGGTAAAAATTGCCGACCTGCATGTGGGACAGGTGGTCCAGATGTCAATTCGCGAGGCGTTTAAATGGTGCGAAACGGTGCCGGAACGCCTCACGATACAAAAAAACGAAATCGCCAAAGCTATTTTGAAAGAAGTGCGCGAACGACTGGGGTTTTTGAACAATGTCGGGCTGGAATATCTGACACTGAGCCGGAACTCAGGCACGCTGTCGGGTGGCGAAAGCCAGCGGATCAGACTGGCCAGTCAAATCGGCAGCGGATTGACTGGTGTCCTTTATGTGCTGGATGAACCCTCAATTGGTCTGCACCAGCGCGATAATGATCGGCTGTTGGTCACGCTGAAAAATTTGCGCGATCAGGGCAACACGGTGATTGTGGTCGAACATGACGAAGAGGCGATCCGCGAGGCGGATTATGTCTATGACATTGGTCCGGGCGCGGGGCTTCACGGTGGCCAGGTGGTCAGTCACGGCACACCTGAGCATATCGCTAACGACAAAGCCTCAATCACCGGGCAATATCTGTCAGGCATTCGATCGATTGAGGTTCCGGCGAAGCGGCGTAAGGGCAACGGTAAAAAACTGCAGGTGATCAAAGCCTCTGGCAATAACCTTAAGAATGTCAGTGCCGATTTTCCTTTGGGCAAGTTTGTCTGTGTCACCGGTGTTTCGGGGGGCGGTAAATCAACCCTGACCATTGAGACGCTGTTCAAAACCGCTTCGATGCGGTTGAATGGCGCGCGGCAAACACCGGGTCCGTGTGAGACGATCAATGGGCTCGAACATCTCGACAAGGTGATCGATATTGACCAGCGTGCGATCGGGCGCACGCCGCGTTCCAACCCTGCCACATACACAGGGGCCTTCACGCCGATCCGGGATTGGTTCTCGGGGCTGCCGGAATCTAAGGCACGCGGATATAAGCCGGGGCGGTTCTCGTTTAACGTCAAGGGCGGCCGGTGCGAAGCCTGTCAGGGAGATGGGCTGATCAAGATCGAGATGCATTTCCTGCCCGATGTCTATGTCACTTGCGAAACCTGTCGCGGGGCCCGGTACAATCGAGAAACGTTAGAAATAAAGTTTAAAGGCAAAAGCATAGCCGATGTTCTTGATATGACAGTTGAAGATGCGCAGGTGTTTTTTCAGGCGGTGCCCAGCATCCGAGAGAAAATGGATGCGCTGGTGCGTGTAGGATTGGGTTACATTAAGGTCGGCCAGCAAGCGACGACATTGTCTGGAGGTGAAGCGCAGCGGGTGAAACTGTCCAAGGAACTGGCGCGGCGCTCGACCGGACGAACCCTGTATATTCTTGATGAGCCCACAACAGGGCTTCATTTCGAGGACGTGCGTAAGTTGCTGGAAGTATTGCATGAACTGGTTGAGACAGGCAATACTGTGATCGTGATTGAACATAATCTCGACGTGGTCAAAACCGCAGATTGGATTATAGATATCGGCCCGGAAGGCGGCGATGGCGGAGGTGAAATTGTCGCGTTTGGCACGCCGGAAACGGTGGCAAAAAACGCCAAAAGCTACACAGGGCATTATTTGAAAAGCATGTTAGCTCCACGCCGGGTCGCCGCAGAGTAACTTTAACTCAATGGTTTATGTACCGTTCCTCATAGATTTGAGGGGTTTGCTTACCGTCCGCGTGTTTCAAACCGGGGCAGCATGGCCGAAAAGTCCCGTCCGCTGCCGTCTTCGTCTTCGACAAAGCGTCGGTACAGATCGGTGGCGGCCTGTCCCAGCGGGGTATCAGCGTCAACCGCTTCGGCGGCTTGTTGCGACAGGCGCAGATCTTTGAGCATTAGGTCGGCGGCAAAACCGGGCTGATACTCGTTATCGGCGGGCGATGCAGGGCCGATTCCCGGAGCAGGGCAATAGGCGTTCATTGTCCAGCTATAACCCGATGAGGTGCTGACAACATCGAACATCGCCTGACGATCAAGCCCCAGTTTATCGGCCAGTGCAAAGGCTTCACAACTGGCAATCATCGTCACGCCTAAGATCATATTATTGCAGATTTTAGCTGCTTGCCCGTTCCCTGCGGCACCGCAATGAACGGCTTTCTGGCCCATGATTTCAAACAGGGGTTGTGCGGTATGAAACGCGGCCTCTGTGCCGCCCACCATGAAGGTTAATGTGCCGGCCTTGGCGCCGCCTGTGCCGCCTGAAACGGGTGCATCCAGCGCCAAAATACCTCGGGCTGCGGCGTCTTGTGCGACGGCGCGTGTGCTGTCCACATCGACGGTCGAACAATCCAACAAAATGCTTCCCTCGTGCATTGCAGGTAGGATTTGGTCTGCAACCGCGCGCAGAATTGCGCCGTTGGGCAGCATCGTGATCACAAGGTCTGCCCGCATGACGGCCTCTGCAGCCGAGGTGGCATTGGTCATTCCCTCAACAATGATGCCGGCAGTGTCAAAACCCGTAACACAGTGGCCGGCTTTGATCAGATTGGCGGCCATCGGTGCCCCCATGTTGCCCAGACCGATAAACCCTATTTGCATTCTTGCCTCCTCAAATGTTAATTTCGCGCGCCCCAGTGGCATCAACATGCGCGAGACCGCCACGGATGGCACCGCGTCGAGAGTATGTTGCCACTGCGGATTGCGGTCTTTATCGATGATGGCGGCGCGAATACCTTCCAGAAAATCTCCATGCTCCATCGCACGATAGGTAAAGCGGTATTCCAATTCCAGTGCTTTGTGCATCTCGGGTGAGCCACGCAACCGGTGAATGGCTTCGACGCTGCAAGCCATCGCAAGCGGTGAGTTGCGCGCCATTAACCCCAGCGTTTTCTGACTAAAGGCGCTGTCATCATGGCGCAGCGCATTGACAATATCCGTCAGTGTTTCACCGCTGAAGTGGCGATCAATCAATTGTTTGTCACGGGACACCGGCCCCTCAGAGGCGGGTTGCGCCGCCGCGGAAATCAGCGCGCAATTGCCGGTTTCTTGCAGCTTTTCAATCAAAGACGGCCAGTGATCCTGGGGTATAAAATAATCCGCAAAGCCGGCAAGAATGGCGTCGCCTGCATTCATCCGCGTGGCTGTTGTGCCAAGGTATTCACCCAACCGTCCTGGNGCTGAGGNCAAAATTAGCGAGCCTCCAACATCGGGGATCAAGCCGATACCACATTCCGGCATGGCAATCTGGCTGGTTTCACCAACCACCCGGTGACTGCCGTGACAGCCCAATCCAACGCCGCCGCCCATAGTGAAGCCCTGCATGAAGCTGATTACAGGCTTGGGATAGCAATGCAGCTTGGCATTGAGCCGGTATTCATCGCGCCAAAAGGTCTGGCCGTAGGCGAAATCACCCTGCATGCCCGTGGTATATAATTCGGCAATGTCCCCGCCCGCGCAAAACGCTTTTTCGCCGGCCGCGTCAAAGATCACTAGGGATACTGCGGGATCGGCGCGCCATGCCTCAAGCGCCGCCTCTATGGCAGTACACATCGCATAGGTCATTGCATTCAGCGCTTTGGGCCGGTTCAGGGTGATGCGCCCGGCGCTACCGCTTTTGGTAATGATAATATCGGGCATCAGCCGCGATCCGACAGCATCTGGCGGGAAATAATCATACGCATAATTTCATTTGTGCCTTCAAGAATTTGATGGACGCGCAGATCACGCACAATCTTTTCGATGCCGTAATCGCTTAGATAGCCATAACCCCCATGCAATTGCAGACAGGTATTGGCAACCTCAAAGCTGGCATCGGTGACATAGAGTTTTGCCATGGCACAGAATTTACCCGCATCGGCGGCTTTAGTGTCCAGCTTCCAGGCGGCCTGATGTAGAAAGACCCGCGCCGACTGAAGTTTCACCTCCATTTCGGCCAGTTTAAACTGCAGAGCTTGAAACTGATCGATGGTTTTGCCAAATGCTTTGCGTTCGCCCATATAGGCCAGCGTCATATTCAAGGCGTTTTGCGCGCCGCCAAGCGCCGAGGCGGCGATGTTGAGCCGTCCGCCATCCAATCCGGCCATGGCATAGCGAAACCCGTGCCCCTCATCGCCGATCAGATTGTCGCTCGGGATTTTACAATCGTCGAACTGCACCTGAGCCGTGGGTTGGGCGCGCCATCCCATCTTGTCTTCAAGGGCGCCAAAAGACAGCCCCGGCGCGCCATCTTCGACAACAACGGCGCTGATTCCCTTGGGGCCGTCTTCGCCTGTGCGACACATCACGATATAGGCGTCGGAATACCCGCCGCCAGATATAAAGGCCTTGGTGCCGCTCAGCGCGTACCCTTCATTGCTGCGGGTGGCACGGGTGCGCAGCGCGGCCGCATCTGAGCCGGATCCGGGCTCGGTCAGACAGTAACTGAATATTTTGGTCATCGCGCAGATATCCGGCAGCCATTTGGCGCGGGTTTCTTCCGAGCCAAAGCTATCAATCATGCCGCCACACATATTGTGGATCGACAGAAAGGATCCCACCGATGGGCAGGCCATGGCCAGTGCTTCAAACACCAGTGCGGCATCCAGACGGCTTAGACCCGAGCCACCACTTTGTTCGCGGACATAAATGCCTGCCAAACCCAATTCGGCGACTTTTGGCCACAGATGTTTCGGTATCGCGCCCTGCCTGTCCCATGTCAGGGCATGGGGCGCAATATGGTCTTGCCCAAACCCGTACGCCATATCAAAAATAGCGTCTTGTTCCTCGCTCCGCGCAAATTCCATCAACTGTTCCCCTATATTCTTGTCACAAAGGTCAAAAACTATTGCAACATTATTTCAAAGTTGGTGCTGCCAGAGTTTCAAAGCGGGTCGCCCTCCAGCGCGGCCTGCGCCACCGCAAAATAATTCCCCTGAGCGCAGTCACGTCCACTAATGCGGGTGTTAGCAACAGGGCAGGAATAGCGTGTAACACGATACGACTAGGGCAGGGTGCTGCCCTAAATCATGGATAAACAGGCGCCATGCCCAACATGGGCAAAGCGCCGCCCATGGGTCAATCCATGGCTTTGAAGTTAAATTCGCCCCCTTGCTTGATGCCCGAGGGCCAGCGCGCGGTGACGGTTTTGGTGCGGGTATAGAACTTAAATGCATCCGGACCATGTTGGTTCAGATCGCCGAACACTGATTTTTTCCAGCCACCAAATGTGTGATAGGCCAGCGGAACCGGAATCGGAACATTGATCCCGACCATGCCGATGTTGATCCGATTGGCAAAATCGCGTGCCGCATCGCCATCCCGGGTAAAGATCGCGGTGCCATTGCCGTATTCGTGATCCATCGCCAAGCCGAGCGCCTCTTCGTAATTTCCGGCGCGAACCGTACATAAAACCGGACCAAAGATTTCCTTGGTATAGATGTCCATGTTCGGCGTGACATTATCGAACAAATGTGGCCCGACGAAAAATCCGTCCTCATAGCCCTGCAAGCTGAAATCACGGCCGTCCACCACAAGGGTCGCGCCCTGATCAACGCCGGTTTGAACGAGGTTGAGGATGTTGTCTTTGGCGGCAGCGGTAACCACGGGACCGTAATCCACGTCCTGTCCGGACGTGTAGGGCCCAACTTTCAGCTTTTCGATCCGCGGCACCAGTTTTTCGATCAACCGGTCTGCGGTCTCATCGCCCACTGGAACCGCAACGGAAATTGCCATACAGCGTTCGCCTGCGGCACCATAGCCGGCTCCGATCAAGGCATCTGCCGCTTGATCCATATCCGCATCAGGCATGATAATCATGTGGTTTTTGGCTCCGCCAAAGCACTGCACCCGTTTGCCGTTTGAACATCCACGGCCATAGATATACTCGGCAATTGGAGTGGAGCCGACAAAGCCGATCGACTGTATCACATCATGATCAAGGATCGCATCCACTGCTTCCTTATCGCCGTTAACAACCTGAAGGACGCCTTTTGGAAGCCCGGCTTCTTCCATCAATTCGGCCAGCATTAAAGGAACTGAAGGGTCGCGCTCGGAGGGTTTGAGGATGAACGCATTGCCACAGACGATAGCAGGGGCAAACATCCACATCGGGATCATAGCAGGAAAGTTGAACGGTGTAATGCCGGCGCAGACGCCCAGCGCTTGCCGCATCGAATACATGTCAATACCGGGGCCGGCGCTGTCGGTAAAATCGCCTTTCAGCATCTGCGGCGCACCGATGCAATATTCGACGACCTCCAAGCCACGCTGTACATCGCCTTGGGCGTCGGGCAGGGTTTTGCCGTGCTCACGGCTCAGCGCCTCGGCCAGTGCGTCCATATCGCGGTTCAGCAGGTCAACAAATTTCATCATCACCCGTGCACGGCGCTGTGGGTTGACAGCACCCCATGCGACCTGTGCGGCGGCCGCAATTTCGACCGCTTGCGCCATTTCGTCTGCAGAGGCCAGAGGCACCTTGGCCTGAACCTCTCCGGTGGCGGGATTGTAGACGTTGCTAAACCGACCAGAAGCCCCCGCGACATGGGCGCCATTGATGTAATGTGTAAGCTCTTGCATTTTGTTTCTTCATTCCTCGTTCTTCACCAAGGTATGGCCAAGGGCTGGCCGGCTTTTTGGCAGGGTTCGCGCCCGATTTATCATAAGGCCGCAATTGTGATCCCGATCGCTGATAAAAGGCGTTTGATGTTGTGTATCATTTTTTTTCCTGCCGCCAACCAGTAAATTTATCGGACAAAAAGCAATTTTTTATTCCAAATCGTAAAGACGATCATAACGTAAGGTTATGATTCGTTTGGCAATTTGTAAATAAACGATCTTGAATGTGATATTCGAGGATTATCAAAACGCTAAATTTGCGCGAAACACGTATCTTGACACGACACTTGCAGTTGTATGATGCTCAAACTGTGGCAGTTGTGATGGAGGTTTTGCAATGCAAGTTCATCAAATACTGAAGACCAAGAAAGATATGGCTGTTGTTACAGTGCCTGTAGGACAGATGATCAGGGCGGCGGCGAAAATTTTAGCGGCGCGGCGTATCGGAACGGTCGTGGTCTCGGATGACGGAAACACTATAGCAGGCATTTTATCGGAACGCGATATCGTGCGGGCGTTGGCCCGGAAGGGGCCAGAATGTCTGGCCGAACCGGTTGAGGAGTATATGACCACTGCTGTGCAGATATGTGCGCTGTCGGACAGTGCCGATGCTATTCTGGGACGCATGACTGAAGGCCGGTTTCGACATATGCCCGTTATCGAAAACAAGATGTTGGTCGGCCTGATTACGATTGGCGATGTGGTCAAAGCCAAGCTTAATGAACTGGCAATGGAAAATCAGGCCTTGGAAGGGATGATTAAGGGGCATTGAAGCCCTTGCAATTTCCTTCGTAATATTATTGCGTGCGGCGAGCCGCAGTTTAGGAAGATATCGCTATGCGCATTGGATTATACCCGGGAACCTTCGACCCGATTACTTTGGGCCATCTTGATATTATCAACCGGGCGGCTCTGCTTGTGGATCGTCTGGTCATTGGCGTTGCTATCAATCGCGACAAAGGCCCGCTCTTTTCGCTTGAAGACCGTGTTGCGATGATCGAGGCTGAATGCGCCGCACTCGGTGCTGCGACTGGCACCGAGATTGTGGCGCATCCCTTTGAGAGTCTGTTGATCGATTGTGCGCATGATGTAGGCGCACAGGTGATCGTGCGCGGTTTGCGCGCTGTGGCAGATTTTGAATATGAGTTTCAGATGGTTGGCATGAATCGGGCGATGGACAGCTCGGTAGAGACGGTGTTTTTGATGGCTGAGGCCAAGCACCAAGCGATTGCGTCGAAATTGGTCAAGGAAATTGCAAGACTGGGCGGGGACGTGTCGAAATTCGTCACACCCCCTGTTAAGGCCCACCTGCTGAAGCGGTTCGGCAAATAGACCCATGTGCGTGGCAAGAGGGGCTCGCAGGGCGCAGCAATAGCCAACTTAGCGCGGCGCTAAGCGCCGAGGCTCGCCATATAAACGCTGGTGTCGGCCATTCGGTTTGAAAAACCCCACTCGTTGTCATACCAAATCAACACCCGACACAGNTTCCCATCCATCACTTTGGTTTGATCTGTGGCCAAAATGCTGCTTCTTGGNTCGTGGTTGAAGTCAATGGAAACCAGTTTTTCATCTGTGATACCGAGAACGCCGTTTAAGGGGCCGGCTGCAGCGGCGGTAACCATTTGATTGATTTCTGCCGCGCTGGTATCGCGAAGGGTCTCAAAGGTTAGGTCAACGCAAGAGACATTCGGTGTCGGGACACGAATTGCAACGCCGTCCAGCTTGCCGGCCAGTTCCGGCAGAACTAGCCCAACAGCCTTTGCCGCACCGGTTGACGTTGGGATCATGCTCAGGGCGGCGGAGCGTGACCGATAGAGATCACTATGCATGGTGTCGAGGGCAGGTTGATCGCCAGTATAGCTGTGAACCGTTGTCATAAATCCGCGTTTTATCCCAATGTTTTGATGTAAAACTTGCGCGACCGGTGACAGGCAATTCGTCGTACATGAGGCGTTCGAGATTACCCGGTCTTCTGCGCTGATCTCGGTGTGGTTGACACCGTAAACAATGGTTTTATCCGCGCCTTTTGATGGGGCCGAAACCAGAACGCGGGTCGCACCGTTGTCAAGGTGAATGGCGGCTTTCTCACGATCGGTGAACACACCGGTACATTCAAGCGCGACATCCACATCCTGCCACGGCAGGTCAGCCGGGTTGCGCAGGGCCGTCACCCGGATATCCCCGCGTCCGGCGTTCAGACTGGTTTCACTATGGTTTATCTTTACCGGAAAGCGGCCGTGCACGCTGTCGTATTGCAGCAAATGAGCGTTGGTTGCGACAGATCCCAGATCATTGATGGCAATGACTTCGATATCGCTACGGTCTGACTCTATGATCGCCCGTAAAATATTTCGCCCAATACGCCCAAACCCATTTATTGCAACTTTGACCGGCATGCTCACCCCTTTGACAAATTTATGATAGCGCTAACACCATGATTTCGACTTAAAGTCAAGATCACGCAACGGATCCTAGGTAGTGCTGGCTTTAATGATGTATCCTTACCACGGCTAATTTGCGCATTAGCGCCAAATCGCTATTTGTTCCATGGCCAAGACGAATTTTTGGGCAAGAAATAAAGCGTTCTCACTGTTGCTGAATCCAAAATCTAGCATGAGAAAAGCCAGTACGGACAGTCCCAAACCCGCTGAAATTGTATTAGTCATTATCTCACCACCTGAAATAGTAATTGGATTTAATAACACAATCTTAACTATTTCAGAGCGAGAAATCAATGTAAAAGTCGACCCATGGCTCCGGCAACGTCGGCCATGCGGCAGGAGAACCCCCATTCATTGTCATACCATGCCAGCACCCGCACGGTGCGCCCCCCGACGACTTTGGTTTGGTCGGGGGCAAAAATTGACGAGTGAGGGGTGTGGTTAAAGTCTATCGAAACTTTGGGAGCCGGGTCATAACTCATGACCGCGCCCATGTGACCGTTGGNGGCCTCTTGAACAATTGCGTTCACATCGGCGACAGTGACCGATTTACCGGCTTCGAAGGTCAGATCAATAGCCGAGACATTTGGCGTGGGGACGCGGATAGCAGTGCCGTCCAACTTGCCGTCAAGTTCCGGCAGCACCAGACCCAAAGCTTTCGCCGCACCGGTAGACGTGGGAATCATTGCCATTGCGGCTGCCCGGGCACGATAGAGATCGTCATGACGACGGTCTAACGTGGGTTGATCGCCGGTATAGCTGTGGATCGTGGTCATAATCCCACGTTCAATCCCAATGGCATCGTTCAAAACCTTAGCCAGAGGCGCCAGACAGTTCGTGGTGCAGGATCCGTTTGAGACCATATGATCCTGCGCTGTCAAACTGCGGTGGTTGACGCCGTACACAATCGTCTTATCGACCTGTTTCGCCGGCGCTGAGATCAGAACTGATTTTGCGCCGCGATCTAGATGTACTTTGGCGCGGGCGCCGTCGTTGAATTTACCGGTACATTCAAGAACCACATCACAGCCATCCCAATCAAGGCTCGTGGGGTCATAGCTTGAGAAAACCTGCATTGGACCACGACCTAAATCAAGGGTGTCTTTTGTGACCTGTACTGTGCCGCCAAACCGACCGTGAATACTGTCATAGCGCAACAAATGTGCATTGGTCTCTATGGGCCCGGTGGCATTTATCTTGACCACCTGCACATCATTGCGGGCACTTTCGGCAATATGTGCCAGAGTGCAACGGCCAATTCGGCCAAATCCATTGATACCGAGTGTGACTGTCATGCTGCCGCTCCTGCTACGCTGATATGCGTGCTTGTATACGACTAGCCTTGCTGGATTAAAAGNAAAAAATACTTACTTTACAATATGTTAGCGGTAACAAAAGAAATGAGTTCGTGGTTGCGCTAACAATGTGGGACGTTCTTTGATTTTGCATGTAAATTGTCCGTGCCGCACGGTGTACAACCGCGCGGCATAGATTTTTGAGGCTCAAAAAGGGCCGGTTACAGCAGAGATCTAACGGCCGCCACGGTTGCGTCAGCGGTGATTCCCATCTGCTGGTAAATAACCTCTGCGGGGGCCGATACGCCAAATCCGCTCATACCAATAAAGCTGGCTTTGTTTTCACGACCGCGTTCGCCCAACAACCACTGGTCCCACCCCTGACGCACGCCTGCCTCAATNGCGACCCGCACCGGGCCACCTGGCAGAACCCGCCTGCGATAGGCGGCGTCTTGTGCGGCAAATAGTTCCATACATGGCATCGAGACAACCCGCGTGCCAATGCCTTCGGCTTGCAAGGTGTCGCGGGCCGCCAAGGCGATTGAAACCTCCGAGCCTGTGGCGATTAGAATGGCTTGGCGCCGGCCAACGGCATCAGCCAGAACATAGGCCCCCTGTGCTGATAGGTTTTTGGTTTTATGATCGGTCCGCACGGTCGGGAGCCCTTGGCGCGATAGCGCCAGCACGGTTGGGGTGGTTTTAGAGGTCAATGCAACCTCCCAACTTTCGGCGGTCTCGACCGTATCTGCGGGACGAAACACATAAGTATTGGGGGTTCCACGGCTGATTGCCAGATGCTCGACCGGCTGGTGCGTGGGGCCGTCTTCGCCCAATCCAATAGAGTCATGGGTCATCACAAAAACCGTTGGCACCTGCATCAGCGCTGCCAATCGCATCGCTGGGCGGGCATAATCGGTAAAGCACATAAAAGTCCCGCCATAGGGCCGTACTCCGCCATGCAATGCCATGCCGTTCATCGCGGCCGCCATGCCGTGCTCGCGTATGCCCCAATAGACATAGCGTCCACCGCGNTTGTCTGTATCAAACACCCCTAGATCGCCGGTCTTGGTATTATTCGATCCGGTCAGGTCGGCCGATCCGCCGACGGTCTCAGCCATCAGTGGATTGATCACATTTAATACCATCTCGCTGGATTTTCTGGTNGCNACCTTTGGCGCGTCTGCCGCCACCTGTTTTTTCAGTGCCTTGATCGCCGCCCCGAGCTTTTTGGGCGCATCACCGGCATAGATACGGGCAAATTCTGCTTGTTTTGTACCAGAAAGCCCTGCCAAACGTGCTTCCCACTCCAGCCGAGCCGCAGTGCCCTTACGGCCGATATCCGCCCATTGGGCTTTGATTTCGGCCGGAATTTCAAACGCCGCTGAAGTCCAGCCATAGGCGGCCTTGGTGTCGGCAACCAGTGTTGCATCGGTCAGGGCGCCATGTCCTTTTGAAGTGTCCTGCGCAGAGGAGCCCAGCGCAATATGTGTTTTGCACGCAATCATCGACGGCGACGCGCTCTTTTTGGCATTTTTGATTGCAGCATCAATCGCCATCGGATCATGGCCGTCTATTTCTTGCACATCCCAGCCGCTTGCCTTGAAGCGGGCCACCTGATCCGTGCGGTCGGACAGATCGACAGACCCGTCGATCGTGATGTTGTTATTGTCCCAAAACACGATGAGCTTTGACAGCGCTTGACGTCCGGCAAGTCCGATTGCCTCTTGGCTGATGCCTTCCATCAAACACCCGTCGCCTGCAATGACATAAGTATGGTGATCGACGATCTTGGCACCATAGCGGGCGCGTTGGATCTCTTCGGCCATGGCAAAGCCGACCGAATTGGCGATGCCCTGACCCAACGGGCCCGTGGTGACTTCGACACCTGTGGCGTGGCCGTATTCCGGGTGGCCTGCGGTGATGGCGCCCCATTGGCGGAAATTTTGGATCTGATCGATCGTCATATCGGCATATCCGGTCAGATGCAGTAGGCTGTAGATCAACATCGAGCCGTGGCCGGCCGACAGGATAAAGCGATCCCGATCCTGCCAGTACGGGGCAGTGGCATCAAATTTGAGATGATTTTCAAACAGCACTGTCGCGACATCGGCCATGCCCATCGGCATGCCTGAGTGACCAGAATTTGCTGCGCGCACAGCATCGAGCGTCAAAGCGCGGATGGCGGCAGCTTTTTGCCAATGGGCGGGGTGCCGGGTCCGAAGGTCTTGAATGTCCAAAATACGGGTATCCCTTAGATGAATGAGTGATCAGAAGCTCAATACCAGCCTCAAAGCGAAGATCAAGCCACGCTTGACGTCGTTTGGGGGTCATAGAGAGATTTATTTTGTTTAAAGTAATCTATAATCTTGCCATGCGCCCTGCGAATCGTCATGGCGTGGCTGATTTCGACTTAGACAAAAATGGGGATGGATATCCGATGCCGCAAATAGATGTGACTGAACGGCGGATCACTACGGCGCTGGACCGGATACGAAAAAGTATTGAACGCGAGCCAGTTCCACAAATGGCCAACGCTGTGGCACATGAACTTGAGAGTAAAGTCAGCCAATTGCAATCAAACTTGCAGGAGGCAAATGCGGAACTGGCAGAAGAACAGTCAACCAATGCGCAGCTTGAACAGCGGGTCCGTCGTCTGCGCGAGCGCCAGCAGGGGTTTCTGACCAAGCTTGAAGCCGACATCGGTAAACAGCAATCCGCAATGCGCAAGCTCGATGAAGATCTGCAAAAACTGCGCCTCGCCAACGAACAATTGCGTCAGAGCAATCACGCGCTGCGCACCGCCAATGAAACTGGGGTCGCGGATGCGGAATTGATCAACAAAGCGATGATGGAAGAGATTGTGTCACTGCATGCGGCCCGAAGTGCCGATCAGGCCGAGGCGCAGGTGGTCATCACATCGCTCAATGTATTGCTGCAGAAAACCGCCTCGAATGGTGCTGGATTTGAGGAGAGCCTGTAATGCCGGAAATCCAAGTCAACATTGGTGGACGCAGCTTTGATGTCGCCTGTGCGCCGGGCGAAGAGGCCCACTTGCAGAAGGCCGCAAAAATGCTCGACACTGAGACCGAGATTTTAACCAAACATATCGGCCGTTTGCCCGAAGCCCGGATGCTGCTGATGGCCGGGTTGATGTTGGCTGATCGCACTTCGGGATTAGAAGAGAGGGCAAAGACGGCAGAGACCGCATTGGAAGAGACCCAAGCAAAGCTGCACGATCTGCGACGACGGCGCGGCACAGGCAGCGCCAGCGCCGAACCGGTGTCTGAGGGCGCAGCAATGGCTTTTGCCGATATCGCCGATGAGGCTGAAGCACTGGCGGATATGATTGAGCGTCGACGACGCGCCGAGCGTTAGGGTGGCACTGGTGAGGTTTTAGGATCGGTCAAGATTTGTAAAAAGTGGCATCTGAACGGTAACATGGCGGTCATTCGCCGCGTTTATATCTGGGTCGACTGCGGAGGCGCGATTTAACGTACTGTTGTTTCTGCTGAAATTTTACCAATCTTTGAAGGATTTGATCACCTCGCTGATGTCAATCTAGCCAAATAGGGGATCAAGCGATGTTTGGTATTGCGATTAAGGATCCAAATTGTTTGCCTGCGGGCTAGAAAGTTCGCACACTCGGGACAATCCCCAAACTTCCAAACAGGAGTGCACAGAATGATTGCCTACGTCACCGTTGGGGCTGACGACATCGATTGCGCAGAACGTTTTTATTCTGCGTTCCTGCCAGCCCTTGGTTACGGGTTAGAAAGGTTTCAAGGGGATCTTAGCTATGTTCTGCCCGNACAACCGGGCCAGTCCCCGGTNCTGCCAGATTTCTACGTTAAATCACCCTTTGATGGATGTCGGGCCTTGCCTGGAAACGGTACTATGACCGCATTTCAGACGCGCAGTCAAAAGCAGGTTCGTGACCTTCACTCTGCCGCGCTTGCCGCTGGAGGTTTTGACGAGGGCCAGCCCGGTTTTCGTAACGCGTATGGCCCCCATTTTTATGTTGGCTATCTTCGCGACCCTCATGGTAACAAGATCGCATTGTTCTCCAGCGATGCNAACGAACCCGGACGCGACGGATAACACCGGTTTCGCGGGCCACAAAAGCCGCTGGTTTGCACGCCAGATCCAGTGACCGTGGAGTAGAGTTTCGTCTACTNAATGAGGCGGCATTATGATGTTTTATGATACCAAGAACCCGACCCCCAAAAAGCAGTTGAAGAAGGTATTCTCTTTGCCGTGATCGTAGCCATTCGTCCCATTGCAGAAGGTGCGATAGATACAAGCTGTCCCGTCAATTTGATCGTCATGCAGCCGCAGCTCTGTGGTTCGTGTGGTNGCATCGACGTCTANGATAGAGTTTGCGCAGTGCANNAATANNACGCTGAGCTGATAGTCATCGTCGCAAATGCCGTCAAACAGCTGGCTCAGTTTTTTAGCAAGAAGACAGCGATGCGCAAAACGATGATAATGCACGTCTCACGCAGGCGCAGCGCGGTCACAAGCGCGGTCGTAACCTATGTAAACGCCCAAATTATCAACGCATCGTCGACAAAGGATGCTGTGCTTACAATCGTCTCAATAGGCGCCGCTCACCGCGCGGCGGCCCAGAGCGTTTTTTGGGATTTCCAATAAAGTTGAGATGGTTGCCAGTAACAGGCCTTTGAGGTGCGCACAGATGGTACTGCTTATCTCGAAACATTATTTTGTTGATTGATAAAGAGGTCTGTCTGCAGCGTTCATCATTCGCTGTGTGAATTGACCGTTATGGATTGTGATATTCGGCTGGCCCAACGAGCTATATCAAATCATACGTCAAATAAGTGAAACCCGCCCGCGTTTGCAACTGGAGCTATGGGTCAATAAAACGGTAAAGATCGTCTGGTCAGTTTTAACCAACAACCAACTTTAAGCACTGCAAACTGTCTTAATGGAAACCACAATGCGTCAGTAAGGATCTCGAAGCTATCGTGCAAAAGCCTGCGGGCAACATCAAAATTTGTCGCTGAATGCACCTGCATCAAAAGGTTGTCAAGCTGTCAGAAATTGATTTGTAGACCCCATCAGGGCCCGTGGTCGAAATCGCACAAACACAAATTGTCGTGACGATCCCTATAGGACAGAATCCTCGGTTGTTGGAGGCTGGGGGTTGTTTTTGGGATTACTATCTATCTTGTTGAGTTCTTCAATTTTGCCTGACTTCAATAAAATCTCTAAATCGAAAAAGAGTGCGTCGGCCAAAGCTAAGGAGTAGACTTGCTCATCACCTTTGTAAAAAGCGAAAGATCTTAGATGCTTTTGCACTTTTTCAGGGTTAGATATTGTCTGCTTTGTCCAGTCGTACAACGGGTAATCTTCCGTTCCGTTTTGTTCAGCTTCTACGCAGTAATCAGAAAAACCATCAAAGGTACAGACGAGCCTGGTGCCGTGTTTTTGCGCGATGGCATTGATTTCAATAACCTCAGCGCTTTGTGATGTAGTACGAAGAGCCTCGGAGAGCTCTTTGCTCACTCTAATTCTAATTTGATAAAGCCACGGCATTGGGATGGTGTCATTCCTACATGTTAATGTGATATTTTTCTTATCTTTTCTTACTCTCTTATTTCCTTTTACTTAATGGGTATCGTCGGGCACGCCTTTGCGCCGGAAAAACGGTATCATAAAGACGAGGCACGCAATGAGAAAAAAAACGCTGCCAAACATAGCCCAAAAACTGCCAACGCTGGCTATGCAAAAACCAATCGCCGAAATGAGAAACAAAACCCAACCAAGTAAATTGATGTAATGGTCAGTCATATGGATATGCATATTCTGAAGGCCTCTCTGCATAGATTTATTTTTATATGAGTTATCAAAAGCTACAAAATACTCAATACATATCTCAGATTGGAAAAATTNTGGGACAGNGTCGCNGGCGTGGGATACCCTAATTNGGGGTGGTGTGGCCACNCTGAATACCCCTTNAGNTTGNAAAAGNGCGGTGGGCTGTGACCTGTTATTCGCAGCAGATTTTGTCATATCCAGNATCTGTAGTCTTGGGATTTAGGTTCTGCAATTTTTATGCTCTAGACAAGTGGGTCATGCACGGAGCCAACATTTTCCTTAATCGCTTGGTCGGTTATTGAGGAGGAGCTTTGCAAAGGCAGTCTGACCCAATCAACTCCTCAAGCTGTGTCTCGCAGCCCTGACGTCTTAATTTCCGGTAAAAACTCCGGCTGCAGTAAATAAATGGTTTTTCGAGACTTGTTTTTCAGTCAAACACATTATTTTCAGTGGTATGAAACACCTGTCCCCTGATCAAATTAGCGACGTTATACAGATGGCGCTTTCAGACCACATATCATTCGAGCACATCCAGCAGCAGTACGGTTTACGTGAAAAAGAGGTAAAAACCTTGATGCGAAACAATCTTCGTAGGGGCAGTTATCAAGCATGGCGGAAAAGGGTCAGGGATTTTGGCAGCAGAAGAGCGTTTTACAAATAATAGCCTCTTTTTGAATAAAATAACGATAATATTCAGAAAATCAAAGGGGTAAAGCAGTGTCTTTCATTTGCAGTAGCCGGTCAACGACCTGTAAGTTTGGGATTGGCAAAGCGGTAAACTTGGTAATGTGCGAAGTTTTGAGGGTGTATGCTGAGAGTGTACGTCACTTGAATGAGCAGCTATGAGTCTATCGATCAAACACGCTCCGCTGTCAGATAATCCAGAGGCGTTGAATCTGGGGCCCTACATGTGCGTCGCAGATGCAAACCTAAGGGTGATATCGATATTTGACGACCTCAAATATGATCGCGCAGACGTGGATATGATGTCTCCGGCGATGCGCAATCATGCAATTGCACGGCTGGATCCACTGGGTTTTAAACAGGTCTCAGGAACTGTTCTTAAGCATCATGCTTCGGGGGTTTGCTGTTTTATTCCCAAGGTTTATGCCTTGGGCGCATCACCGTTTGATATCACGCGTTATACTCCTCGGGGGGAGCACGACTTTTACATTCTGACCCCAACGCAAACCGCCTGTCAGTACGTGGATTTCTATTCCCATGCAGAAGCGGTAGAGCGGGTCAAGGCGCTGATCATCCGTCAACCGATCAATCTGTACAAATTATTGGACTATCTTGAACGTAAGTCGAAGCATCAAGAGTTTGCCAATGCTATTGGCCACCTGCGNTTTGTTCAGCGTGAGGCCGTTACGTCAGAGCCACTCAAACGCCGACGGGCGTTGGGCCGCATGATTTAGCAACAGTTTCATTACTTTTGTCAGTAAAGTGCCATGATGGTGACGCAAACTGTCGAATAGAAGACATCAGAATCACGGCGGATAGTCACCCCGTTATGGTAGTAGTTTAATCAAAATACGGCCTCAGATGCGTAACATACATATAATAGGCATCCAGTCAGAAAGGTCACTGGAAACGCCATTGCCAAGCATCTTAACCACATAATGCGTCACAAAGGGCGAGATCAGAAAGCTTTGGAAACCACAGAGGAGGCTTACTCCAAGGCAGTAAAAAAGCCTCTGGACTTCAAACAAGAACAGACCAGATACATCCATTGTCGGCAACACCCCTGCTACGTAATTAGAATTCGTTCTTTAGGGCTTTACGAGTACCTGAGAAAACTTTGGGGGTTACTCATACCGTGCACAGATCAAGTTAGAGAAGTTTCTTTAAGGAATTCGCAATTTTCGGCTGCTTCAGTTTCACTTGTTTAAGGATCGACGAAATCTGATCTATGGTAAGCGTAATTTCATTACTGGCCTTTTTTCTAGTACTATTACGGATTTTAGTACCCAACTCTAGCAACGCTGCATCTGATGTGAAATCACACTCTTTTTCTTTGATGAAAAACCAAGTTGGATAGCGGTTTAGATAAGTGTTTTCTGTCTTTATGGTCACATTTAAGTCACAACCGATTTTAGTAACCATATCGTTAACGGCCCATTTAACCAAAGGCCAATCATCATGATAGTCGTCACCGGCAAACATACCTCCCACTTTGAGTTTTTTGAACCAATTGGAAAATGTTTTACCGCCTTCTTCACCCGTATGCGCGTACCCATCAAAGTATATAAAATCGAAGTAAGCATCATCAAACAGATCTATAGCTTCATCAAAAGACATGCGTAAAAGACAATAATTTTTTTCTAAACCGATTGTTTTAAGTGCTCCTATGTACTCTTTAGTGTTGTGATGATCTTCGTATAGATCAACGCCATAAAACTTTCTAAATCGGCCACTACCCATCATCCTCTGCGAATAATGACCTCCAGCCACCCCNAGTTCAATGCCGATACAATCACTTGTATCGAGTTCGTTTATTATTTCGTGTCTTAAGTATTGTTTGAAGAACTTTATTTTAACTTTAGGGGTCGATTGTTGAGCTATATTTTTTATTTCCAACTTATTCATTTATCACTCCTAATCTTTGAATNCGAGGNTCTAAATATTTNGCAGTATGAGAAAACCTCTATTCAAAGGTTTTAATACGCTGAGAGTGTTCATGCACCTTTATGTCTCTGTTTAATAATTTCAATTTAGTGACCTGCCATGTGAATTATTAATGTTAAAAATGTTGTTAAAATGTTACTTAATTGATTTAAAATAAGTTTCATGTCATCTATTTTTAAAATATTTCAAGCACAATTAAGAATTACCACTTAGGAAATTTAAAATTATTCTCCCATTAATCTTTCGCTTCTCCCTTAAAAATCTC
>NYVC01000115.1 GCA_002684375.1 Marinovum sp. | reverse complement strand
GTCTTAAGGACTTAGAGGGGCCGCTAATAGGTAAATATCCTACCCCAACCGACGCTTGCGCGCGGCCAGCAGTTTTAGGCGCAGCGCGTTCAGCTGAATAAAGCCAGCCGCATCGGTTTGATCATAGGCGCCGGCGTCGTCTTCAAAGGTCACATGCGCCTCGGAATAAAGGCTGTGTTCAGACCAGCGCCCGACGGTGCGCGCCGATCCCTTATAGAGTTTCAGCCGCACTGTGCCGGTCACATGCTCTTGGGAGGCATCGATCAGGGCCTGTAGCATCTCTCGCTCGGGCGAATACCAAAAACCGTTGTAAATCAGCTCGGCATATTTTGGCATCAGCTCGTCTTTCAGATGCGCCGCGCCGCGATCAAGGGTGATCTGCTCAATCCCGCGGTGCGCTTCAAGCAGGATAGTGCCGCCGGGGGTTTCATAAATGCCGCGGGATTTCATCCCGACAAACCGCCCTTCGACCAGATCAAGCCGGCCAATGCCATGTTTGCCGCCCAACTCGTTCAGGCGGGTTAGAATGGTTGCCGGCGACAAAGCTTCACCATTGATTGAAACGGCATCACCGCGTTCAAATCCAATCTCGATGAATTCGGGCGTCTCTGGGGCGTCTTCGGGGCTGACGGTGCGCTGATAAACGTAATCGGGCGCCTCGACAGCGGGGTCTTCCAGAACTTTGCCCTCGGATGACGTGTGCAGTAAGTTGGCATCGACGCTAAAGGGTGCTTCGCCGCGCTTGTCGGTGGCGATGGGAATTTGGTTTTCTTCGGCAAAAGCGATAAGTTTGGTCCGGCTTGAAAGATCCCATTCCCGCCATGGGGCAATCACTTTGATATCGGGGTTCAGCGCATAGGCGGCCAGTTCAAACCGCACTTGATCATTGCCTTTGCCGGTCGCGCCATGGGCCACGGCATCTGCGCCGGTCAGTGCCGCGATTTCGACAAGGCGCTTTGATATCAGCGGACGGGCAATAGATGTGCCCAGCAGATAGAGCCCTTCATAAAGTGCATTGGCGCGAAACATCGGAAAGACAAAATCACGCACAAATTCTTCGCGGACATCTTCAATATAAATATTTTCAGGCGCAATTCCCAAAAGTTCGGCTTTTTTCCGCGCTGGCTCAAGTTCTTCGCCCTGACCCAGGTCAGCGGTAAAGGTCACCACCTCACAGCCGTATTCGGTCTGTAACCATTTTAGAATGATTGATGTGTCCAAGCCTCCAGAATAGGCAAGAACAACTTTTTTTGGTGCAAAGTTTTTAGGCACAGACATTGAAATTCCTTAGACAAACCTCACGAAGTGGGTGCAGGCGCGGATAGCGGGTTTTACGCTGCGGGGCAAGGCCCATAGGGCAGGTTTACCATTGAACAGGCGGGCAATTGTCATTAATCGACAGAGATATTTTATAAAATTTAATTTAAAGGGAACATGCAATGAAGGCTTGGAAATTGCTGAGGCAATCGGTTTTACAGCTGTTCAAAAACCTCCCGGACACAATGAAAATTTCAGGGTTTTTATACGGACTTATTGCTATCTTGCGGCGCGGGTATGAGGTTTACTTCGGGATCAGCTTTGATCAGGCGCTGTCCGCAGGTCCCGAACAAGGCCAATCCATAAATGGTTGGCTTTGGCCTTCTGCGGTGATTTTATCGATTTTATCTATTGTGACAATGCTTTGGATTAGTGTGGCTTGGCACCGTTATATTTTATTGAAGCAAGCCCCTCGGGCATTCATACCTGAATTCTATTTCAAACCAACATTGGTCTATTTCCAAAAGAGCGTTTTGATGGTTTTATTGGCAAGTCTTCCGATGCTGCTATTATTTTTGCCTTACTGGATGTATCAAGACGCATACCCTTACACTCTAATCGGTGTGCTTGTTCTCAGCTTTCTTCTTCTAGTGCCTTTTTGTGCCACTATCCTATTTCGGCTTACCCCGCTATTGTCAGCTGCAGCACTTGGTCATGATCTTGGTTTAAAAGCAGCATGGACCGTAACACGGGGTCAGACGTTGACATTGTTTTTTCTATTTGCCCCTGCGTTTGGAGCGCTTGTTTTCTTTGCACAGCTTAATCAGGAGGTTACGCTGCTATCGTTTTTACAAGAGACAGTTTTGGGGTGGGTTGGCGTCATGCTTTGGACCAGCTTAGTGACCACGGTTTACGGCCATTATGTTGAAAAGCGATCCTTGAATTGACGTTTCAGTACTTGCGTTGAAATAACTGCTGGGCATAACATCTGCTATGAGCGATTTTAGAACCCAAGCCCGTGTCGCCGAAGCCGAAATGCGCGCCGTATTTCAAGCCACGCCTCTGCAACTTAACGATCATTTGTCGGCCCTCTATCAGGCCGAGATTTGGCTCAAACGCGAAGATTTGTCGCCGGTACGGTCGTATAAACTGCGTGGTGCGTTCAATGCCATGCGCAAACTGGCTGGTCAAAAGCACTTTGTCTGCGCCAGTGCGGGTAATGCAGCACAGGGCATGGCATTCATGTGCGCCCATTTCGACGTGCAGGGTACGATTTTTATGCCGGTTACCACACCGCAGCAAAAAATTCAGAAAACCCAGATGTTTGGTGGTGAACAGGTTGAGGTCAGGCTGATTGGGGATTATTTTGACGAATGTTTGGCGGCAGCACAGGCGTATTGTGCCAATCAGGGGGCTTATTTTCTGTCGCCATTTGATGATGACGATGTGATTGAAGGGCAGGCCAGTGTCGGGGTCGAGATCGAGGATCAGCTTGGCGGAGTACCGGATCATATTATTCTGCCGGTGGGCGGTGGTGGGCTGTCATCTGGGTTAATCAGCTATTTTGGGACGACCTGCACCTATACCTTTGTCGAACCAAACGGTGGTGCATGTCTGCGTGCCGCGATTAAAGCGGGACGACCGGTGAAATTGGATAAGGTCGATACGTTTGCGGATGGTGCAGCGGTTGGGCAGATCGGAACAAAAACCTTTGCCCGTCTCAAGGATGTTGGTTTGGCCAATACGCTGACCATAGCTGAGGATCGGATTTGCACAACGATGCTTGAGATGCTGAACATTGAAGGTATCGTCCTCGAGCCAGCTGGCGCGCTGGCAATCGATGCGTTAAAAGATCTGGGTCAGTCGATCCGTGGCCGGCGGGTGGTCTGTATATCCTCTGGGGGAAATTTCGATTTTGAGCGGCTGCCCGAAGTAAAAGAGCGAGCGCAACGCTATTCCGGGGTGAAGAAATATCTTATTCTGAGGCTGCCACAGCGGCCTGGCGCTTTGAAAGATTTTCTTGGCGTGTTTGGACCCAATGATGATATCACACGGTTTGAGTACCTTAAAAAATCAGCGCGTAATTTCGGGTCGGTTTTAATCGGGATCGAGACAACGACCCCAGATCAATTTAACCAGTTTTTTGAACGATTGGATGCGGCAGGATTTGCCTATACCGACCTGACCGATGACGAGATGCTGGCGCAATTTGTGGTTTAAAGAGGTGTTCTAGCGGTTTTGGGCTAACGGTAATTTTAAGTCAGCCAAGGCGATTTGGTTTATAACTTGTTAAGAATGGATACATATACAGACGCTCTAAGGAAGCGTTGTGCAAACATTGAGATCATCATCCATAAAACCAGAACCACAATCGGATATTCCAAGCCGTGCCTTGGTGGTCGACGATAGTGGGGTACAACGCAAGATATTATCGGCCTCTTTGGTTCGGTGGGGGTTTCAGGTTTATTCGGTGAGCTCTTGTGCTGAGGCGCTTGAGGTTTGTCAGACAAACCCCCCTGATTTGGTGATTTGCGAATGGATGATGCCCAATATGAATGGTCTGGAGTTTTGTCAGGCGTTCCGGGCGATCCCACGGGAAAATTATGGTTATTTTATTCTTGTAAGCTCGAGAAGCGAAAAGATTGAGGTTATGCGGGGCTTGGAAATAGGCGTTGATGATTTCCTGACCAAGCCAATGAATGCCAGTGAGTTGCAAGCGCGCATTAAGGCCGGGCAACGTATCATTGACATGCATCGGTCTCTTACCGAGCAGAATACTCTGGTTACTGATACGCTGGCGGAATTGCGGACAGTGTATGACGCGATTGATCAAGATCTGCTGCAGGCACGCAAAATTCAACAGGCATTAGTGCCAGAACGGCAGCGCGATTTTGGGACCTCGCGTGTTAGCCTATTGCTCCAACCCTGTGGTCACGTTGGTGGAGATCTTGTGGGTGTGCTGAACAGTGATCAGGATCATGTTGGGTTTTATTGTATTGACGTCTCGGGTCATGGCATTACCTCGGCGCTGATGACGGCGCAGGTCGGGGGATATTTGAACAATGAGTTTCCTGATTACAACATTGCTATGCGGGCCCGCGCCGGTGGTGGTTTCGATTTGCGGTCACCGCAAGAGGTTGCACACTTGTTAAATCAAAGATTGGCGGGCGATTCTGGCGTGATTGAATACTTCACCATGGTGTATGGAACGGTAGATCTGCACAGTGGTGAGGTGGATCTTGTGCAGGCCGGTCATCCGCATCCGCTGTTGATCCGCGCCGATGGAGGTATGGAATTTTTGGGCGCCGGTGGCTTGCCAATCGGTCTGGTGGCGGATGCAACTTATTCTGTATTTAAGACATATTTGAAAAGGGGCGACCGGCTCTTTCTGTACTCTGATGGGTTCACAGAGTGTAAAACAAAGCACGGTGACATGCTTGACGAGGATGGGTTGTTGGAATTGGTGAGGTCCTGTGATGTTGATTCAGGCGGTCTGAGATTTCTGGACGAGCTTTTTGCCAAATTGAAATTAACCATGGCATCGGATGCGCAGCTTGATGATGATATCTCTGCCGCTCTGTTTGAATTCAACCGGCTCGCGCCCGACTAAGATATTTGGTCATAAAATGTTGGTCGCCAGAGTTTTTTAGCAGGCTTGGCACTAAGTTTTGTGGTACCCAATGGGCGCTGTGATCGGCCTCACGGGGCGGGCCAATTCGGCAGGCTGGCTGGGCGAGGTAGATCGTACAAACCTTTTCTGCCTTTAGACTATATTCTGGCATATCGACAAATTTGCGAAAGACGCCAATCCGGCGGGGCCTGCTTAGGCTCCAGCCGGTTTCTTCCAGAACTTCGCGGTGTAGGGCGCGGATTGGAGACTCACCAAGATCGATGCCACCGCCGGGGAGTTGAAATTCCCAAAATGGGGCAGCTTGATAGGTCAGCAAAATCATGCCGCGATATGGCAAGATAACGTAGGCACCCGGGCGTCTGGTATAGCGTATGCTGCGCTCTGGCACCGCCCCGAAACGTCTGATCATATGCTACCCCCTTGGACCTTTAGCGGAACTGACTATATAAAGGCCCGTATGCCAACAGATAGGCCGCAAGGAAACCCTTATGACGCTCGCAATCAAAACAGCCTGGGATGACACGGTCTTGCCGTTTCAACTTGATAATTCAGATATTAGGGGTCGGGTATCGCGCCTTGATGGTGTTCTGGCGGGTATCTTAAGGCAACATAATTACCCCGCGCAGGTTGAGGCGCTGGTTGCTGAAATGGCAGTTTTGACGGCACTGATCGGCGAAAGCATGAAACAAAAATGGAAACTGTCGCTACAGGTTCAGTCCAAGGGCCCGGTTCGTATGATTGCGACCGATTATTATGGGCCCAGTGAAAGTGGCGATCCGGCCCGTATTCGGGCCTATGCCAGTTTTGATGAAGAGCGGCTGACAGAGGGCGATCCCTATTCACAGCTTGGTGAGGGATATTTTGCTATCCTGATTGATCAAGGGCAGGGCATGACCCCTTATCAAGGTATTTCGCCGCTGACTGGCGCGTCTATTTCCAGCAGCGCTGAAACCTATTTTGCCCAGTCAGAGCAATTACCAACCCGGTTTCAATTGAACTTGGGGAAATCTACCGAAAGCGGCGGGGCCGAACATTGGCGGGCTGGTGGTATTATGCTTCAGCATTTGCCCAAAGCTTCACCATTTGCCGCTACTGACTCCGAGGGGGGGTCAGGGCAAGGGGGCTTGTTGGAGGCTGCGGATATTGTAAGTGGCGATAGCAGTGAAAACTGGGCTCGGGTTAATATGCTGCTCGACACGGTGGAAGAGATCGAATTGGTGGGCCCCAATCTTGCCCCGACAGATTTGTTATACCGATTGTTTCACGAGGAAAAACCGCGGGTTTTTGATGCTCAACCCGTGCGGTTTGGCTGTAGTTGTTCCGAGGAAAGGGTGCGTCAAAGTCTGTCGATCTATTCGGCCAAGGACATTATAACGATGACCACTGATCAAGGGCGGGTCACCGCAGATTGCCAGTTTTGCGGGGCGAATTACGACCTGGATCCAAAAACGGTTGGATTTGAGGCGACGGATGACGCATGATCCGCTTGCGGTTTTTTATGCGGCTTTACAGGCTTCCTATGCCGGGTCTTCTGATTTTGATCTAAACCCAGATGTGGTTCTGCCACCGGATCGGGTGCTGCGTCCGGCGGCGGTTCTTGTGGCTTATCAGATACTGGCGGGACAGCCGCATCTGGTGCTGACCAAACGGTCTTCGGCATTGAAACATCACCCCGGACAAATAGCTTTTCCCGGGGGCAAATGGGATGATTCAGATGCAGATATTTCCATTACGGCGCTGCGTGAAGCGCATGAAGAGATCGGGCTTGTGCCAAGCGCAGTCGAGGTTTTGGGTCAACTTCCCAGCCATGAGACGGTCACGGGGTTTGCTGTAACCCCGGTTTTGGGGCGTATCACCTGTGATTTTGATCCCAAGGNCGAACAAGGCGAAGTGGCCGAGGTTTTTTCAGTTCCTTTGTGGCATGTCCTGAACAGGCAGAACTTTATGATCCAGTCGCGGCNTTGGCGTGGAAAGAGACGTCATTANTATACAGTGCCTTACGGTCCGTATTATATTTGGGGTGCAACGGCCTGTATTTTGCGACGGATGATCGGCTAATGCGGTTAAGCGGTCCTTGGGTTGAAAACGCGGCGACGCAGGCGATTTTTGCAGCGCTAACAGCTGCGGGCCACAAGGTGTATTTTGTCGGCGGCTGTGTCCGCAATTCAGTGCTTAATTTGCCAGTGACCGATATTGATCTGGCGACCGATGCGGTGCCAAAAACTGTCTTATCGCTGTGTCAAAGCGCTGGGCTGAAAGGTATTCCAACNGGGATTGATCATGGGACAGTGACGGTGGTCTCGCAGGGTCAGGCTCATGAAATCACAACGTTTCGCCGTGATATCGCCACTGATGGACGCCGTGCGGTTGTCGCCTTCTCAAAAGATATCGCCGAGGATGCGCGCCGGCGCGATTTTACGATGAACGCGCTTTACGCCACACCACAGGGGATGGTGATTGACCCTTTGGGTGGCTTACCAGATCTAAAGGCGCGGAAGCTTCGGTTTATTGAAGATGCGTCCNGGCGCATTCAAGAAGATTTCCTGCGCAGTCTGCGGTTTTTTCGGTTTTATGCTATNTATAGCGATCCTGAAGNTGGGTTTGAAACTGAGGCACTGGCGGCGATTGNTGCCAACCTTGAGGGGNTGGCCAGCCTGTCGGGTGAACGGGTCGGCAGCGAAATGAAAAAGTTACTCGCTGCGCCCGATCCAGCCCCGGCAATGGCTGGCATGCGTGCGACAGGGGTTTTGCAACAGCTGCTGCCATCAGCCGATGACCGCGCGCTGGCACCGCTTGTCCATCTTGAGATTGCGCATAACGCGCGGGTTGATCCAATCCGTCGGTTGGCGGCGCTCACCACTGGCCAAGAGGTTATTGCGGCGCTGCGNTTGAGCAAAGCTGAGGCGCGGCAACANGCTCAGATCGGTGCNGCCTTGGGCAATATGCAGGGTCCGGCTGAACTGGCATATCGCGGGGGTGCTGGTTTTGCTTTGGATGTTTCGATGCTGCGTGCGGTGCTGTTTGAAACGCCCTTTGATGTTGCCACCCATTCCCAGATTGCGCGCGGGGCAGCGGCGGTTTGTCCTGTTAAAAGCGCGGATNTTTTACCCATGGTAAAGGGTGCCGCATTGGGGCGGGCCTTAAAAAATTGCGAGACGCGCTGGATTGCATCAGATTTTCAACTGACCCGCGCCGCGCTGTTGACATCAGCTGAGTGATCGCGCCACTTAGTATTTTTACAAGGCCTACCCATGAATTTTATAATGTCTGTCGACAGTTTTATTGCGCTCATCGGTCTGACCATCGCGACTGCCATCACCCCGGGGCCGAATAATGCTATGGTTGCCGCCTCTGGGGCACATTTCGGGTATCGTCGCACGCTCCCGCATATTTTGGGCATATCGCTGGGCTTTGGGTTTATGATATTTTGCGTCGGTGTTTTTCTGGGCGAGATTTTTCAGCAAAGCTGGTTGCTGCGCGAGGTGCTGCGCTGGGCGGGTGTTGGTCTGCTGATCTATGTGGCATGGCGCACCGCCACCGCACATGGGATCGGAGCGCAAGACACTGGGCATCGGCCGTTTACTTTTTTGCAGGCAGCGGCAATCCAGTGGCTCAACCCAAAGGGTTGGGCGATGTCAATTGCGGTTACGTCACAGTTCATTTTAATCGAATTTCCTGCGCAGAGCGCGGTAATAGTTGGGTTGGTCTTTACCCTTGTGGGGGTTTGCACAGCCTCGGGTTGGACAGTGCTGGGTCAGGCCATTGGCCGCTTGCTGCAAACCCCGGCGCGGCTGATCTGGTTCAACCGGATTATGGGTTTTATGATCTTGAGCTGTGTGGTGTTTTTATTTCAAGACTGACCAAATCTGTGAGCCGCAAGTTTCTGTGTTCAGATGTCTTTGCCTTGCGTCTACTGGAATAAAACGCTCACTGTTATAAAACAAGCTGAGCAGTTTTAATTTATCCGAGTATCTCATGTTTCGTTTCTTTGAAAATCTGGTTGACCCCTATTGTGCGTATCCACAAACCGACACGCCGCCAACCAAACTTTGGCCGTTTATGCGCGCCTATTCCCAGCCCTTTAAACAGGTTTTTGTCTGGACGGCGGTGACGTCTATTGTCGTGGCTTTGGTCGAGATTGGGTTGATTTATTATATGGGGTGGGTGGTCGATGCCCTGTCGGGTGATCCGGCGCAGGTCTGGCAAAACCACGGCGCATTTTTAATTGCTTTGGCGTTGTTTATCCTCGTGCTGCGCCCCGGGTTGCATGTGGTGAATGTGCTGTTGATGAACAATACTATACTGCCCAATTACGGCACATTGTTTCGGTGGCGGGCCCATCGCCATGTGTTGCGCCAGTCAGTGGGTTGGTTCGAGAATGATTTTGCCGGACGGATCGCCAACCGGATTATGCAGACCCCGCCGGCCGCTGGCGAGGCGGTTTTTCAGGTGTTTGACGCTATCACTTTTTCACTGGCCTATCTGTTAGGGGCTTGGGTGTTGCTGGCGCAGGCTGATTTGCGTTTATCGGTGCCATTGCTGGGGTGGTTTTTACTCTACGGGGTGCTGATCCGCTGGACGATCAAACGAGTTGGGCCGGCCTCTAAGGCGTCATCGGATGCGCGTTCGACCGTGACGGGGCGGGTGGTGGATGCCTATACCAACATCCATTCGGTGAAAATGTTTGCCCAAGGTAATGAAGAACTGGGTTATGCCAAAACGGCGATCGAGGCCACGCGCCAGACCTTTCAGGTTGAGATGCGCATTTCAACATTGATGGAAATCGGGCTTGTGGTGCTGAACGGGCTGTTGATCGTAGGCGTGGTTGGCTGGGCGCTTGCTCTGTGGATGCAGGGGGAGGCCAGCATCGGGGTGGTGGCGGCGGCAACCGCCTTGACCCTGCGGTTGAACGCGATGACCGGTTGGATCATGTGGGCGCTGTCGTCATTCTTTCGCCAATTGGGTGTGGTTTCCGAAGGTATGGAGACCATTTCACAGCCGATTGAGATGGTTGATACATCAAGGGCGCAACCGCTTACCATCACCGAGGGCAAGGTCGAAGTGCAGGGCCTGTCGCATCATTACGGCCGTCAAAGCGGTGGGCTTAGCGATGTGTCTTTCACCATCCGGCCCGGTGAAAAAATCGGTCTGGTTGGGCGCTCTGGGGCGGGAAAGTCGACATTATTGAAATTGTTACTGCGGTTTTATGACATCGAGGCCGGGCAGATCATGATTGACGGGCAAAGCGTGTCTGACGTCACCCAAGACAGCTTGCGGGGTCAGATCGGTATGGTTCAGCAAGAGGGTGCTTTGCTGCACCGGTCGATCCGCGATAATATTTTATACGGCCGTGCAGACGCTGGTGACCAAGCGATGATCCAGGCCGCGCGTCAGGCCAAAGCTCATGAGTTTATTTTGAACCTCCAAGATCTCGAAGGGCGCACGGGCTATGATGCCCATGTGGGCGAGCGCGGGGTGAAACTGTCGGGTGGCGAGCGCCAGCGCATCAGTCTGGCACGGGTGGTTTTGAAAAATGCTCCGATCCTGCTTTTGGACGAGGCGACCAGCGCTCTGGACAGTGAGGTCGAGGCGGCCATTCAACAGACGCTTTACCAGATGATGACCGGAAAAACCGTGATCGCTATTGCCCACCGTCTGTCAACCATCGCGCAAATGGACCGCATATTGGTGATGGAACAGGGCCGCATTGTCGAAGATGGCACCCATGCAGACCTTTTGGCAAAACGGGGTCTTTATGCGGGGTTTTGGAATCGTCAATCTGGCGGGTTTATCGATATAGACTTCGAAAAATAGCCAGATTTTTCTAAATAAAATGGTGGTCTTTTGGTGAATATTTGTGGGAATTTCCCTGCACCAGATTGCCTGCCAAAACATCAGGTTGAAACCTGATCGCAGGCTGTTAGGCGGTAACGCGCTTGAGGTGATGGTAAAATAGGTAATTTTCAAGGTGGTTGCCTCGATCACGCGACAGGATTAAATACAACCTAAAGGCTTTTATTTTTTATAAACTCGTGTATTTTGAAAGGCTTTTAATTTTATATCAGGGGCTGCCCATGTTCCGCTATTTTGAAAANCTCATTGATCCCTATAGTGAGTATACGCAAACCGATACGCCACCAACNACGCTGTGGGCGTTTTTGCGCGGATATTGCCGGCCATTTTATGGTGTTCTGGTGCTGATGACCGTGACTGAGATATCAATTGCGGCTTTGGAACTGGGGGTCATCTTTGGGGTGGGCTGGTTTGTTGATGTGAT
>NYVC01000114.1 GCA_002684375.1 Marinovum sp. | reverse complement strand
CATACCGCAATTGCAAAGACTAACGAAATTCTTCACAATCAATCTATATTAACAAACAATAGCAAGCAGGTAACAGCCAATCTCGATGTTAAAAGTCTGTCCGGCGCTTTGGTGTTAGCGCCACCCTCAGCCCTTGGCAGCACCTGGCTGCGCCGGTTTGGGCCGGTGTCAGAGGCTGTGGTCAGTGGCTGGATGCGTCTGCGCGGGGTCCGCCGTCGCCGTAACGCCGAACGCGGCTTTGTTTTATCGGATCACGCCGACTGGAAAGGTCTGTTGCAAGCCATCCGCGCCACAGGGGCTGAAAATATCTACACGACCCACGGCTATACTGACGTATTCAGCCGTTATTTGAGCGACATAGGCTATTGCGCTCAGACCGTCACCACGGAATTCACCGGCGAGACCTTGGAACAGGACCAAGCGTTATGAAAACCTTTGCCACCCTGTTTTCTCAACTGGATGAGACCACAAAAACATCTCATAAAATCAAATATTTATCAATCTATTTTCAAGTTGCAAAACCAATGGACAAGCTGTGGACAATCGCGCTGTTCTCAGGACGTCGCCCCAAACGCGCGGTCACGACCACACAGTTGCGACACTGGGCGGCCGAACGTGCCGAAATTCCACTGTGGCTGTTTGAAGATTGTTATCGCGTGGTGGGGGATCTGGCAGAAGCCTTGGCCTTGATCCTGCCACCTGCCCAAAGGACAAGCGACTACTCGCTCGATGATTGGATCGTCTGGCTGCGCGCCCTACACGAGGTGCCGTCCGACCAGCGCAAGCCGCANATCATCCGCGCATGGGATCANCTGCCGGTGCAGCAATGTTTTTTGTTTAACAAACTGATCACCGGAGGNTTTCGGGTCGGGGTCAGTCAAAAGTTGATGACCCGCGCTTTGGCGCAGGCCACCGGACAGGATGCGGCCACGTTAGCCCATCGCCTGATGGGCAATTGGACCCCGGAGACCACAACATGGGCCAAGTTAATCGAAAGCGACAATTCCGAAACAGACCTGTCACGCCCCTATCCGTTTTATCTCGCGCACGGGCTAGAAGTNCGGGACAATCGCAAGCTAGGAGACCGGCCCATAATGATGCCCGAAACTGGGCTTGCATCAGGCGACACTCAAAAGACTGATCCGGCAACCNCGCAGCTCGGCCCCTGCCAGCACTGGCGCGCTGAGTGGAAATGGGACGGCATTCGCGGTCAGATCATTCTGCGGGATGGCAATGTGTACGTGTGGTCCCGCGGGGAAGAGTTGATCACTGATCGCTTTCCAGAGTTTACAGAACTTGCCACCCTTTTGCCCGACGGCACCGTGCTGGACGGCGAAATACTGGCGTGGAAAGCCGACCGACCGATGCCGTTCAATGCCTTGCAAAAACGTATCGGCCGCAAAACCGTACCCAAAAAATTGCGCGATGATGCGCCGGTTGTTTTAATGGCCTATGATCTGTTGGAACATCACGGCCAAGATATACGCGCCCAACCTTATGACCGGCGACNGGCNCATTTGACCGCTCTGTTTGCCGCGCTGCCCGACACCGGCNCCCTGCGGCTGTCGCAGCAGCTGGTTTTCNAAACTTGGGTCGATCTGGCCGGCGCNCGCGCCGGCGCGCGCGCGGCCGGCACCGAGGGTGTGATGATCAAACGCCAGGACAGTGCCTATGGCGTCGGGCGCAAAAAGGGCGATTGGTGGAAATGGAAGCTTGATCCATTGACCATCGACGCCGTGATGATCTATGCGCAGGCCGGCCATGGCCGCCGTGCCACCCTGTACAGCGACTTTACCTTTGCCCTGTGGCAAGGCGAGGATCTGGTACCTTTCACCAAAGCCTATTCCGGCCTCACCGATGCCGAGCTTGCCGAGATCAGCAAATGGGTGCGCAAGAATACTCTGCAGCGCTTTGGTCCNGTGCGCCAGGTCACCCCCCATCATGTTTTTGAAATCGCTTTTGAAGGTCTGCATGAGAGCCCCAGACATAAATCCGGCGTCGCATTACGATTTCCGCGGATGCGCCGTTGGCGACATGACAAAGTTGTGCAACAAGCCAATACTCTAGATGATTTGAAAGAGATGTTGTCACGCTATGGATAAACCTGACGCCCTGCCACCGCCCCCAACCGAAGCACCGCTTTTTGCGGCCCCGGACGGCGCCTGTGACACCCATGTGCATATGCTTGCTGGCAAATCGGAATTTCCACTTTGGCAGGGCCGCGTCGAAAACCCGGCCCCGGGCGTATCGTTTGAAGATTGGCTGAGCCAGTATCGCAACCATCTGGCCCAAATGGGATGTTCGCGCGGCGTGATCGTCCACTCGATCCTCTACGGCACGGACAATAGCGTGACTGTCGCCGCCCTTGACCNTCTTGGCGACGGCTTTCGCGGGATTGGTCTTTTACCCGATAGCGCCAGCGAGGCGGATCTGGACCAGTTTGCCGAATGGAACATGGCAGGGGTGCGGCTGAATTATGTACATGGCGGCGTGCTTAGTTGGGACGGAGTACAGGCAATGGCCCCTCGACTGGCGGCGCGAAATCTACATGTTCAGATGCTGATGCATGCCCATCTGCATATAGAAGATCTGGCAGCACAGGTCGCACTGATGCCAGTTGACGTGTGTTTNGACCATATCGGCTGGCCAGACCTGNNCCTTGGGGTGGCCCATCCGGGCATTCAAACGCTATGCCGCCTGCTTGCTGAAGGCAAGGCTTGGGTCAAGCTGTCCGGGCTTTACCGTCTGTGTGACGCGCCCTACGACGCAACTGACAGCATTGTCGCCGCCCTTGTTGCCGCCAACCCCGAGCGCTGTCTTTGGGGATCTGACTGGCCGCACATCATGCTTAACGGAGCCGAAATGCCGCGCGCGGCGCGCTTGCTTGATGCATTTCACCGTGTCGTCACCGATGACAAAACCCGCCACCGCATTCTTGTGGATAATCCGACTCAACTTTATGGCTTTTAACCCCATTACGGGTTGAATATGCCCCCTGCTCACTCCTATGTCTCTAAATAGAAATCACTTGAGGTTACCAATGTTTCAGCTTCCCTTCCCTGTTCACGATGTCAATGCCAGCTCAGGCTCAAAGGATTTGGGCGACCTGCCTGAGTGGGACCTCAGCGATCTATACAGCAGTCAAGACGCGCCCGAACTGAGCCGTGATCTGCAATGGTTAGATCAAGAATGCGCCAGTTTTGCCGCAGACTATGAGGGAAAGCTGGCACATTTGGACGCCGAAGAGATGTTGAATTGCGTTTTGCGCAACGAGCGTATCAACACCATCGCAGGACGCATCATGTCGTTTGCGGGCCTGCGCTATTACCAGCTGACTGTGGACGGTGACCGCACGAAATTCATGTCGGACATGCAAGAGAAAATCACCGATTTCACCACACCACTGGTGTTTTTCACACTTGAGCTGAACCGGATCGATGACGCCGCACTGCAGGCGCTGCTGAATGCCAACGACGCCCTTGCGCGCTATCAACCGGTGTTTGACCGCATTCGCGCAATGAAGCCATATCAGCTGTCCGACGAGCTTGAGAAGTTNCTNCATGATTTGGGAGTTGTCGGGGATGCNTGGGAACGGCTCTTCGATGAAACTATCGCCGGGCTAAGCTTTGAGATCGACGGCGAGAGTTTGGGCATCGAGGGCACATTGAACCTGTTGACCGATCCCGATCGCGCCCAGCGTGAAAAGGGGGCCGTCGAACTGGCGCGGGTGTTTGGCGAAACCGTCAAGACCTTTGCACGGGTGCACAACACCCAAGCCAAAGAAAAAGAAATCCTCGATCGCTGGCGCGGCATGCCCACACCGCAAACCGGACGCCATCTGTCAAACCATGTGGAACCCGAAGTTGTCGAGGCGCTGCGCGACGCCGTAGTTGCGGCCTATCCAAAACTCAGCCACCGATATTATGAGCTCAAGCGCAAATGGCTCGGTCTGGATGTGATGCAGGTCTGGGACCGCAACGCCCCCTTGCCGATGGAAACCAACAAGATTGTCGGTTGGGAAGAGGCGCAGAAAACAGTCATGCAGGCCTATGGGGATTTCGACCCNCGCATGGCTGATCTGGCTGAGCCATTTTTCACCAAGGGCTGGATTGATGCCGCCGTAAAGCCCGGCAAAGCGCCGGGNGCCTTTGCGCATCCAACGGTCACAGATGTGCACCCATACGTGATGTTGAACTATCTTGGTAAACCGCGCGATGTGATGACATTGGCCCATGAACTGGGGCATGGCGTGCATCAGGTACTGGCCGCGGGCCAAGGCGAAATGCTTTCATCCACCCCGCTGACGCTTGCAGAAACCGCGTCGGTGTTTGGCGAAATGCTGACATTCCGCAAAATGCTTGACGGGGCGAAAGACGCCGCAGAACGCAAAGTGATGCTGGCCGGCAAGGTCGAGGACATGATCAACACCGTGGTCCGGCAAATCGCGTTTTATGACTTTGAATGCAAGCTGCATGATGCCCGCGCGCAGGGTGAATTAACCCCCGATGACATCAACGCATTGTGGATGTCAGTTCAGGGAGAAAGCTTGGGGCCAGCATTCGAGTTTATGGACGGCTATGAAACGTTTTGGGCCTATATTCCGCATTTCGTACATTCACCGTTTTATGTTTATGCCTATGCCTTTGGTGACGGTTTGGTCAATGCACTCTACGCCGTGTATCAAGAGCAACCTGAAGGATTTCAAGAAAAGTATTTTGATATGCTGAAGGCCGGCGGATCCAAGCACCATAAAGAGCTTTTGGCACCCTTTGGGCTGGATGCATCGGATCCAACCTTTTGGGATAAGGGCCTGTCGATGATTTCGGATATGATCGACGAATTGGAAGCCATGGAGCATGAGGCGTAGTAAAATAAAGCCTCAACGGTTGACTTTGGATAAGCGCCGCTAAGTTGTAACACACAGGAGGAGCGACATGCGGATATTGATAGCGGTGGTTTTTATGGCGATACTAGGAGGACAGACTGTGATGGCTGAAAACTTCCAATTTGACTCGATAGACGGGGGTACCATGTCGATGTCGGACTGGCGCGGCCAGCCGGTCTTGGTGGTTAACACCGCCTCACAATGCGGGTTTACCTATCAATACGAAGCGCTCCAGCAGCTGCATGAAACCTATCGCGACAAGGGTCTTGTTGTGCTGGCTGTTCCCTCAGATGATTTTAATCAAGAGCTGTCAGATGCGGCGGCGGTGAAAAATTTTTGCACCGTCAATTTTGGTCTTGATGTGCCAATGACAACGATCACCAAGGTCCGTGGCGACGAGGCGCACCCATTTTTTCGGTGGTTGAAACAAACCGAAGGCTATCGACCGCGTTGGAATTTTTATAAGGTTCTGTTGGATGGTGAAGGCGCGGTTGTCGACACCTTTGCCTCTACCACAGGACCGATGTCGCGCAAGATTACCAAACAGATCGAAACCTTGCTGAACTGATATCAAACGCTGGCGCAGCTTGCGGCAGCGTCAAAAACGCCGGTGAAGGCCGAGCAACAATTCGTCCGGCACCCCACCGCTAGGGCAGCGACAGGTAGGCCACCACCTGCCGATTGTGTGGCGCGTTGCGGTGCTCGAACAGATAGATGCCCTGCCATGTGCCCAACACCAACTGGCCGTTGATCACCGGAATGGACAGATGCGTTGGCAACAGCGCGGCTTTGATATGGGCGGGCATATCGTCGGGACCCTCATAAGTATGCGTGAGATACGACATCGCCGGATCCGTTGAGGGCGGCACCAGTCGATGGAAAAATTCCGCCAGATCGGTCTGAACCTCTGGGTCGGCATTTTCCTGAATGACCAAACTCGCAGACGTATGGCGGATAAACAGCGTCAGCAGCCCATCGCCACTAGGATGACCCCCGCGTAGCCAGCGCGCCGCATCACCAGTAAATTCATAAAGCCCCTGCCCGTGCGTTTGAATGGTAAATGTGGTTTGCATCGGTGATCCGTAAGGTTTAAATTTCAACGCAATATACCAAGAATTCCAGCCTTAAGCGATAGCTCAATCGAGATCTTCAAAAAGTACAGGCGCATCACCTGCACAAAGCAAACAATAAAGATGCGGGTTCTTCATGGCGCGCCATTGTTCGAACTCAAAGTCCGGGTCTATGGCCCCCAGCACCGCGGCAATAAGATTGCCGTGGGCGGCAACAATCGGGCGTTCAAAATCGCTTTGCACGATTTTTTTGAGCGCGCGCAAGACGCGGCGTTTGATGTCATTGAGCGACTCGCCGCCGTCTATTTTATAGTCCCAGTTTTCAAAAGAGAGCCGTAGGTGATGCATCAAGTCATCAAAGGGAAGCTGCAGATCAAAAGGCTTGAGCTGCCGCTCAGCAAGATCGAGATCGGTTTGAATATCAAGGCCAGCGTTGTCACAATAGGGCTAAATGATTTCCATAGCCCGCACATAGGGGCTTGAGATTGCCCCATCGGGGCTTAGCTCACGCAAACGCGCCACCATATCCTGCGCCTGTTTTTTTCCAGATCGCTGAGAGCACCATCAGGTTGCTGACCGGTGCATTCTGCGTGGCGGATGAGATAAATGGTTTTCAAATTATATCCCCCTTGCGACGGTTAGAACTTTAAAGCCCTCAAGCCAATCGACCTGCTGAATTGCTGCGTCTTTAGCGCTCTTACTATCTGCGAATACAAGATGTGCGTGATGCCCTTTTGCAAACCAGCCAGCGTTATCTTTGGGATCTCTTCTGAATTCTTCAAATCCAAACGTCCCATCACATCACTGAAATACATCAACGCATATTGTAACCCCATCGTGATTGACGGACAGAACAACTTTGAGTTTGTCTTTCATCTTCAAAAATCCCACGTCAACTGGCAACAATCAGGCAGCGCGCTCTTAACAAAATTTGTATCTGTAAAATATATGCCACATTGCATGCAGGCCGGCTTAATCACAGAATATTGCGATCATGGACCATCAGCAATTTGCTTACAGCTATAGATTGCTCGTAACCCACAAAACAACCCCCCTTGATTGCCAAGCGGCAATCAAGGCACGTCAAACATTAGAGCGTTGCTTTATTGATCGAGAAAACTGCGCAGTTTGCGTGAGCGCGAGGGATGCTTGAGCTTACGCAGCGCCTTGGCTTCGATCTGGCGGATACGTTCGCGGGTCACGCTAAATTGCTGGCCCACCTCTTCGAGCGTGTGATCGGTGTTCATACCGATACCAAAACGCATGCGAAGCACCCGCTCTTCGCGCGGCGTCAACGACGACAGCACGCGGGTGGTGGTTTCTTTCAGGTTTTCCTGAATCGCTGATTCCAGCGGTAAAATGGCGTTTTTATCTTCGATGAAGTCGCCCAGTTGGCTGTCTTCCTCGTCACCAATCGGCGTCTCAAGCGAAATAGGTTCTTTGGCAATTTTCATCACCTTGCGCACTTTCTCAAGTGGCATCTGCAGCTTGGCAGCCAATTCTTCGGGCGTGGGCTCACGACCGATTTCATGCAGCATCTGGCGCCCGGTGCGCACCAGCTTATTGATCGTCTCGATCATATGTACGGGAATCCGGATGGTGCGCGCCTGATCGGCAATCGAGCGGGTGATCGCCTGACGTATCCACCATGTCGCATAGGTGCTGAACTTATACCCACGGCGATATTCAAACTTATCAACCGCCTTCATCAGGCCAATATTGCCTTCCTGAATAAGATCGAGAAATTGCAGACCCCGGTTAGTATATTTTTTGGCAATCGAAATCACCAGCCGCAGATTGGCCTCGACCATTTCTTTCTTAGCTTGGCGGGCTTCTTTTTCGCCTTTTTGCACCTGACTGACCAAGCGGCGAAATTCGCTGATATCCAGACCGACGTATTGCCCGACCTGCGCCATATCATTGCGCAGATCCTCCACCTTGCTCAACGAGCGTTCAATAAACATCTGCCAGCCGCGACCAGGCTTTTCAGCCATGCGGTCCAGCCAGTTCGGATCCAGTTCATAGCCGCGATATGCCTCGATAAATTCCCGCCGGTTGATCCGCGCCTGATCCGCCAGTTTCACCACCGCACCGTCAATGCTCATGATACGTTTATTGATCCCGTAAAGCTGGTCAATCAGCGCCTCAATACGGTTATTGTGCAGGTGCAACTCGTTTACCAACTCAACAATTTCCGAGCGCAGTTTTTGATAAGTCTCTTCTTGATTTTTGGAAAACGACCCGTCTTCATTCAAAGTTGCCGATATTCGGTTGTCTTGCATTTCAGACAGTTTGGCATAATCGCTGGCAATAAGGTCAAGCGTTTCGAGCACCTGCGGCTTTAACGCCGCCTCCATTGCCGCAAGCGACATGTTGGCCGCCTCGTCGTCATCCTCATCGTCCTCATCGACCACAATCGGATTGCCGTCAGCATCCAGTTCGGGCGTGGCGTCAGCGGCCACAGGGGTAATGCCGGCCACCGGCACGACGGGTTGCTGGACCTCATCTCCTTCACCCAACTGATTGCCAAAGGTGGTTTCAAGATCGATCACATCGCGCAACAGAATATCTTCGCTCAGCAGTTCGTCGCGCCAGATGGTGATTGCCTGAAATGTCAATGGGCTCTCGCACAGGCCGGAAATCATCGTGTTACGACCGGCCTCGATCCGCTTGGCGATGGCAATTTCGCCCTCGCGGCTCAACAGTTCGACGCTGCCCATCTCACGCAGATACATGCGCACAGGATCATCAGTGCGGTCCAGTTTTTCACTGTCACCTGACGAGAGAGCCACCTCTTTGTTGCTGGTGGCCGCCACAAGATCAGTTGCGCCGCGCTCTTCTTCCTCGGCATCTTCGGCCTCGATGATATTGATGCCCATTTCAGACAGCATCGACATCACATCCTCTATCTGCTCTGATGAG
>NYVC01000113.1 GCA_002684375.1 Marinovum sp. | reverse complement strand
GGTGGCAGGGGAACGCTGAGGATTTCTGAAAACCCAAATGTGAAAATCAAAATGATGCCTGCCACNCCAAGCGTCAACGTGGCTGCAACTGACCCGGAGAGCCGACCGTGCTGGGCGGGGATGATTAAGGCCAANGCCATNATCAGTCCGGCCAGAGCAAAACCAACAGTGGACATCGCCAACACTGCCAGAAGCATGATCGCTGGAACCGATACCNGGCGGATCGATGAGCCGGTGATCGGTTCATCGGTGACCTGACAAATGAGGAAAAGGCGCGCCACTGCAATTGCCACAATCACCAGCATGCCCATTGCGATTGTACGCGGGAACACTGCAGCCTCGGGATTGAGCCCTGCCGCCTGTATCAACACCACAAGTCCAATCGCGCCAAATACGGCAAAAGTNACAAGGTCTGCCCAGAATTTTTGAGGACTGGCTCGTGCTGGNGTGGGGGCTGGTTCCGCAGATGCAGAGTGAAAGAAGTGGCGGATTTGGGGGGCAAACGGATAGATAAAACTGACAAGGGTCATGGCGATGATTGCCAGAGACAAGGGACGGCCAAAAAATTGCCCCCACAAGTCATCCATGGCATCGCCAATGGTCCAGCTTTGCACAAACCCCTGTTCGGCAATGCGGCCCAAGATCAAACCAAGCACAATCGGCGACACCGAGAAACCGCGTTTTGAGGCGATCCAGCCAATGACCCCCAATACGATCATGATGCCAATATCCGAGATGTTATTGCGGATTGCAAAAGACCCGATCACGGTCATAAATGCCACAATCGGCACCANNCCNGCTTTTGGNGCTCGCACAATCGCCCGGTAAGCAAAGCGTCCTATGATCAAACCAACCGGCAGCATCAGGACGGTTGCGAGCAAAAGNCCGAAAATGAACGTATANACGATGTTGGCTCCATCGGCAAAAAGTGTCGGTCCAGTGCGCACACCTTGCACCAAAAGCGCCCCCAAGATGACCGCATCCGGCGGTGTGCCGGGAATGCCCAGAACCAGCGTNGGGATGAACCCACCGCCAACGGTGGCGTTATTGGCCGATTCTGTGGCAACGATACCGCCAGGATTGCCTTCGCCGTAGGGCACATCGCCCTTGCCAGAGCGCCGCGCCTCGGAATAGGCCACAAGACCCGCAATTGATCCGCCTGCACCGGGCAGAGCGCCGACCATGGTGCCAATCAATGAACTGCGGACCACGTTGATTTTATTGCGCAACATTTCCTGCATGGCTTCGGGCAGGCGGAAGCCCCGTGTNTGTTCCGGTTCTTTCAGGTGCCTGTCAGGCGTGGCGACAAGATCGATCAGCACCGGAATACAATAGAGTCCGATCAGCGCTGACACAGTTTCAATTCCACCCAGCATTGTGTTTGACCCAAAGGTAAAGCGTACTTCTGCGCTGGTTTCTGAGATGCCAATCATCGACAGTAAGAGCCCAAAACAAGCGGCAATAATGCCCTTGAGAAAATCGCCCGTCGACAGGGCGGCAATTAGGGACAAGCCGAAGATGGCCAGCCAGAAATATTCGACCGGTCCGAACGCGAGTGCCGCTTCGGCCAGTGGTGGGGCCAGCAACAAAAGGGCAATAGCACCGACCAACCCGCCAAACACCGATGACAGACAGGCCACAGAAACTGCAAGGTCACCATCGCCACGTTTGGCAATGGGATAGCCGTCAAAGGTGGTGGCAATCGCCGACGGAGTGCCAGGTGTGTTGAGCAAAATTGCGGCATACGCCCCGCCGTAAATTGCGCCGGTATAGATCGCNCCCATTAAAATCAGGGCACTGTCGGGCTGCATGGAAAAGGTCACAGGGACTANTACGGCCACTGCCATCGTGGCAGTCAGCCCCGGTATCGACCCAATGATGGTGCCTGCGGCAACGCCNACAAGGGCGAGCAGAATATTCAGCGGGGNAAGCGCAGAGAACAGATATTCTATCATGGGTCACCATTGAATTTAAAATGAGAAAAACGTCACGGGCAGCCGCGCGCCCTGAGGGTTGCACGCCCCCGTTTCTGAGGGCGTGCTNAACGATCAAAACTGGTTTACTTTATCACACCAGCGGCTTTGGCAGCCGCGATATAACCGCTTGATTTTTCCGCAATAAAGGCATCCATTTCGGCGCCATATGCCACGTCGACCAAGGCAAAGCCCCCATCGATCATCTGCTTTTGGAACTCGGCATCGGCGTTGATGGCCGCAATCGCGTCAGACACTGCCTTGCGGGTGTCTTCTGACGCAGAGCTGGGAACCGCAATGCCGCGGTACGCCCCGGATACGATATCAAAGCCAAGTTCTTTGAAGGTTGGCACATCGGGGAAGGCGGGGTGACGGTTTTCCATCGCCACGGCCAACATGCGCACTTTGTCGCCCTGTTTGGCACCAACGGTGGTATACCCCCATTCGGCTTTGACCTGGCCGCCAAGCAGTGCGGTGACCGCAGCGCCGGTTCCTTTGAACGAGACATAGGTTGTTGTGGTGCCGGCCATCTGGTCAAATTTCACTTGTGCCAGATGGTTGGCCGTGCCTTTACCCGACCCCGAAAATGTCAATTTCTTGGGGTTCGCCTTGGCGTAGTCAATCACGTCTTGCAGCGAGTTCATATCGCTGTCGGCCCGCACCACGATGGCATCGGGTGTGTAATGGAACATATAGACGGAAGTGATATCATCGGTTTTAAAGCCCACGTCGCCGGTTTCGGGCTTGATCACGATATGTGGCAGGTTGATGCCCATGATCTTTGTGCCGTCACCAGCCATCGAATTCAGTTGTGACCAACCGACCGCACCGCCGCCGCCGGGTTTATACGAGACCACAAGATCTTCGCCAAACAGCTTCTTAAAGAAGGGCTGCTGGAACCGTGCGGTCACGTCGGATTCTCCGCCTGGACCAAATGGAATGACATAGTCAACCTTGCCCGACGGGAAATCGCCCGCCAATGTTGCCGTGGCTGTTGCCAGAGTAAATGCTGCAGCTGCAGCGGTTAAGAAAGTACGTTTCATGAAGTTTTCCTCCCAGTTCATGATGGTCGTGTGTTCAATGCTATGCGTTCTGCGCACGGCACCAAACCGTTTTGCGTTCATTGCTCCAATCCGTCGATCTCTGTGATCAGATGTGGTGCGACCGCAAATCCGTTCGCGCGGCAGTGCGCGCGGTTTCTGAGGCGTTTTTCGCCCGGCAACCGGGTGCCATCTTGGCCCAATATGGCCTCGATCAATGTCTCGAGCCGGTTGGTAAAGCTGGGCCCGCCGATATGGCTTGTGTTGATTGCAATGATAAATTGCCCAACGCCGGGCGGGTCGCCTTCGGCGTCAAAAAATGAGGTGGCATCATAGCTGTGGTTGGCACCGGTCAATGTTGCCGACAGGATTTCCACCATCAGTGCCAAAGCGGCCCCCTTGGCGTCACCGGCAGGCACCATAGAGCCGGCAAGCGCAGCCTTGGGGTCTGTGGTCGGATCGCCCGAGGCATTCAGGGCCCAACCTTCGGGTATGTCGTTGCCGGCTTTGGCCGCCGCCATAACCTTGCCGCGTGCAACTTTCGACAGTGACAGGTCGATAACCAGTGGCGGCTGACCCTCTTGGCGCGGGGTGGCAAAGGCAATTGGATTGGTGCCAAATAGAGGCGCGTTACCGCCCCAAGGCGCCATCGCTTTGGGTGAATTGGCAAACATCACCGCGACGCAGCCGGCCTCGGCCAAACGTTCCACATGGGCACCAAGCTGCCCGCAGTGATGGGACCGGGTGAGGCCTGCTGCGGCTATTCCTGTCTTGGCGCACAGCGGAACCAACCGTTGAATTGCCAGGTCAATTGCTGGAAATGCAAAGCCGTTGGCGGCATCAATATGTAACATCGATGTGCCGTTTAGGCGGGCCTGCGGCGTGGCATCTCCTGCTACCTTGCCCGAGCGAGCCTGCAGCGCATAGCTGGCCACGCGTGAAAAGCCGTGTCCCTTTTGGCCGTCAATCTCAGCGTTGACCAGAGCGGTGGCCACAGACAGGGCGTTTGACTGCGAGACGTTTTCGCGGGCCAGCGCATTCGTGATATACTTCACCGCTTCGGCGTGCGAAAAGTGGCGCTCAGACGTTGGCGCATCATCCATTTAATGACCTCAATTCGTTTAAAACATTCGTTACGGTGACCGCACTAACCCGGATGTTTGCCTCTGTTGAGACCCCGGCGATGTGCGGCGTGAGCAGGATATTATCCAATCCCTCAAATTTTTCCGCAGCCCCAGCCGTGAGAGGCTCTTGTTCAAATACGTCCAACGCAGCGCCCGCAAGTTTACTGTGGCGCAATGCATAGGCAAGGGCTGTTTCATCGGCAATACCGCCCCGGGCTGTGTTGATCAAAATAGCGCTTGGTTTCATCTGCGCCAAAGCATCTGCATCTATCAAGTTACGGGTGGCTTGGGTCAGTGGAACATGCAGGCTGAGCACATCTGCGTTCGCCAAAAGCGCGCTAAAGCTGCAGTTTTGGGATTGTTGCCATGCGGGATCATCAGGCGCAAGAAACGGATCATGGGCGAGAATTGTCATTCCCAGACTGCGGGCGCGGTCTGCCACGGCTCGGGCAATGTTACCAAACCCCAGCAGGCCCATCACCCGTCCCGAGATTTCCCCGCCGATAAGGGCACTGCGTGGCCAGTCACCTGCAATCATGGCACGGCGTGACTGAAAGGCCCCACGCAGCAACATCATGCTGGCTGTGATGACATATTCGGCCACTGGCAACGTGTTGGCACCAGTTGCGGGATGCACTGCGATAGCGCGGGCAGCGCAGGCATCGAGATCAATGTTATCGAGCCCGACACCGAGCCGCCCCACAACTTTCAGCTGCGGGGCGGCGGCAAGTAATTCGGCATTGACCTGTGTGCGATTTCGCACGATCAAACCAGTTGCTTTGTGGATGCTGTGCAAAAGCCGCGGCCGGTTTTCAACCAGCTCCGGATTATAATCGAAAGTGGCGCCTGAACCAATCTGGCTCAGAGCCGCTTCGTCGATAAATTCAGACACCACAATATGCATCAGTCCGTGCAGTGTGCGCTTAGGCTGAACGGTAAAGTTTGGTCATCGAAAACTCGCGATGGCCCAAGGCTTCAGCTGCGGTCATCCGGCCGTTTGCCGTACGTCTGATCATCTCAATCAGGTTGTCGCCGGCCTGATCAATGGTCATCTCGCGGGTCAGAACTCCGGTCACATCCACGTCGATATGCTCGGACATCGTACGCAGGGTGCGCGGGTTGCCAGAAATTTTGATCACCGGCACAATCGGATTGCCCACAACGTTTCCCTGACCGGTTGGGAAGGTATGCACAACATATCCTCCCGCCGCCATCAGTGTGACACATTCGGCAGCCGCTGAAGATGAATCCATGAAATACAGACCCGGACCTTTGGTTGAGGCTTCGGCTGGACCCATCGCGTCAATATAGCTTGATGTACGGCCAATTTTTTCGAGATTGCCCATGGCTTTTTCTTCGATGGTGGTCAACCCACCCAAGATGTTGCCTTTGGTCGGTTGACTGTCAGAAAGATCATCGGTTTGGTGGGCAAAGATCACATCATCCTGGTAAGCCTGCCAGATTTTACGGAACTTTGCAGCTGTTTCTGGATTCGCGGCGCGCTTTTCGCAGATATGCTCTGCACCGGTGATTTCTGAGGTTTCGCCAAAACATCCGTAAAGACCATGTGGCAGCAATTTGTCATACATATTGCCAACCGTAGGGCAGGATGACAGACCAGTGGTGGTATCGCTTTCGCCACATTTGGTCGAAACCCAAAGTTCGGTCAAACCGCATTCTTCTTTTTGTTGCTCAGAGGCCCAATGCATAAATTCTTTGGCTTTCCAGCTGGCTTGACGGATGGTTTCGAAATCGCCTTTTTGCTCGATCGAAAATCCTTCGACTGGCTTGCCGGTTTTGGCGATACCATCGACGATGGTTTTGGTCCATTCCGGCTCGATCCCGATTACCACAACGGCGGCGACATTTGGGTTGGCTCCGGTACCAATGATGGTGCGGAAATGCAGATTCAGATCTTCACCAAACTGCAAGCGGCCATAAGAATGGGGTATGGCCATGGTGCCCTTGACATTGTTGGCCACGGCTTCGCATGCGGCGTTCGAGATATCATCGACGGGCAGGATAAGAACGTGGTTGCGGACACCAACGCGTCCGTTTTCGCGACGCCAGGCTGTGATGGGTTGATTTGAAAAGTCTAATGCCATTGTGCTCACCACCGTTTCGTTTTGCAGTTGTGGGTATGTAAGTGATCGCCGATGCCCGCAGATCCGATCATGCGACCGATGTCTTCACCGTATTTGATCACGGTGTCGCCCTCGCTCAGGGGTTTTAAAGCGACTTTGTGACCGATCGGAATATCGGCATTGGCTGTCAGGGTGAAATCGGAATTGTCGTGGGTCACGACACAGAGCATTTCTGTACCGGCGGTTAGGTCCTCTACGACCACGACACCGACATTGTCTTTGTGGTCGTGGACCAGCAATTGTGGAATTGTCAAAACGTCACTCCTTAAAGCATCTTGAATGAATGGTTTGTTTTTCTACCACGGTGTGTTAGTCTTATACAAGAGTAATTACATAATAATTGATCTGTGTGATTTCTGTGTGTTTTTGATGGGTTTTGGATTGTTAAAGAGGCAAATGTGATGGATGATCTTTCTGGGCCGGCAGGGCCGCTGTATCAACAGGTCTATGACGCGGTGATGGCGCGGATTATCTCCGGGGAACTGGCACCTGGGGTGATGTTGCCAAGTGAATTTGATTTGGCAGCGCAATACGCGGTCAGTCAGGGCACGGCGCGCAAAGCGCTCAGCAAGCTTGAGCTGTCCGGTTTGGTAGAGCGCCACCAAGGTAAGGGCACTTTTGTGGCCACCACCACCGACGAGACCTCGCTGTTTCATTTTTTCCGCCTGCGTCAAAGCGATGGCGCGCAGGTGATTCCACAGCTGGTCTCCGAGACTGTGCGTAAACGTCCCGCAAATGCCCGCGAGGCGGCGGCTTTGGGACTGGCGGCCCGGGCATCAGTGTTCGAGGTGATGCGTGTGCGATCAATCAATGACGCCGTAGTCTGCGCCGAGCAATCAGTGCTGGATGTAGTGAAGTTTCCCGGATTGAAAGATCGCGGTGGTCTGCCTAATGCACTGTATCCGTTATATCAACGCAACTATGGCATCACCATCGCACGCGCCGATGAACAACTGCGCGCTGTGGCGGTCCCAGAGGCAGTGGCAAGTCTTCTGGCTTTGGCCGTTAACACGCCGGTTATGGAGGTCGAGCGCCGCGCTATTGGCATTTCCGGCGGCGTAATGGAGTTTCGTTTGAGTTATTACCTGACCCAAAATTTGCATTATGCAGTTTCGCTGCGCTGATTTTATCGAGAAGAGAAAAATTATTGAGATTGGACCGCTCAGGTTTCACGCATCCCATTGGATTGTAAGTTGCGGAAAGAAAGGGATTGAAATCAATCAGTCCAGATTACTGAAAAAAACTTTCTGGGTTTTGATCTCTTCAATCTATGCTGTCGTCATCCAACAGGAGATGCAATAGGTGCCGATGGCTTTCATTTTTCCAAGTTTTGACATGCTGATTCCCATTGCATGAAGTTGCTTCCGATTTGTTCACGTTCATTCCAAAATAATTATTATACAACGTTGCAGCCACTTTGTCGTTTTGGGTCAATTGGTATACGAAAAGGCGGTGGTCACAGCGCATTTCTGCATAGAAGAAAAAGCGGAAGGCTGCATGCCGGACGAATGGCCGCTAGTCATTCTCTGAAGTGAGCCGTTTGGCGAGGATGCTGATCAGGAGCACAGCTAAGACAAGAAACACGGAACCGATCACCCAAGCCGTGGGTGTGGAGTAGACCTCAGCGATAAAGCCGGCCAAAATCAGGCCCAAAGCTGCTCCGAGTTGCTGCACCAGCGACCTCAGAGACAGCATTGTGGATCGCTGACGGTCTTCAACGCATCTATGTAGAATACTGCTGGCTGGCGTCTCTGAAACTCCGAGGAAAACAGAATACAGGATGAAAACCGTTACAAAGCCGACGATGCTGCCTTGTAAAGCCAGTGCGATCTGAAAACCGGCCAAACATGCAAACGCCGCCGCAAGTGTCATTGTATGCCGCCGTCTGAAAATCCGACTGATGCGAGGAGACAGCGATGCGCCGAACGCGATTGAGAAAAAATAGGCAGCGGTCAGGATACCTATGACCGTGTTTGCATAGCCTTGCTCAAGCATTGGCTTTGCATGGGTCGGCCAGATTACCTCGACTGGATTGGTCGCCATAAGGAAAAACACCAAAGCTGCCAAAAGCATCGACAACGCCGGATTTCTCAGGGCGATAAGACTTGCGTCCCTGATCACCAGAGGCACAGTTGTAAACCCCTGTTTAAGAGCTTGGGGGTTCAGCGGGCGCGGTTTCTCCGCAATGACAAACAAGGTGTAGATGAACACTCCAAGCATCACTGCCAAACTAGCCGCATAAGAAACATCATAGACACTGAAACCCACTCTTTCTGTCACCGAGCCTAAAAGATCAGGCAGAAGCCCCCCCCCAAACAGCCCCCATGGCCAAGCCCATGGCATTGGCCCATTGGGCTTTTGCAAGAGCTGGTTGGATATCCACATTCGGTGCAGAGGCTTTAAAAGTTTCAACGAACCAAGCGTCGAGTGTGCCCGACCGGAGTGCACGTCCAAAACCGATGAAGGCAAATGAGAGCGCGAGAACATGGAAATCGCTTGTCGAAAGAAAGAGTGCGAGTGAGACCACGCTGGCGACGACCGCAGCCAGAAAGACTGGTTTGCGTCCAATGGTATCGGCCAATCCACCAAACGGCAGTTCCATCGTCATGGTCGTCAGTGAATAGACCCCAAAAAGTAGGGAAATCTGGAAGAGGTCCATGCCTCGATCGGTCAACGCCAGTGGAACAACGGCAACTGTCAAACCCATCGCAAAACGATCAAGAAACTGGTGTACCTGAAACACCCGGATGTGCCGTCTAGCCGCAAGGGTCAGCGCAGCAATGGAGAACTCTAATTCGGTTGCCATGATGCACTTTCGTCTTTGGAGGCAACTTGCGCAATACCTTGGTAGAGCCGCCCCCGATCCTGCGGACGGATCAGGCTCTGATCAAAAAGCAGCGCCACAGTAGGCATTGCAGCGCCACAGTGGGCATCAGAGAGTGGCACAATCTGGCAAAGGAAAAGGGAGCTTTGTAATTAAGTATTGATCCCTCATACGTTGCATCAACGCTTCGTTTAATCAAGTGGCGTTTGCGGCCTGTGCATCACGCTCTGCAGTGTCTATCATGTCCTGATAGGCCCACGGCCGCAACTCTGCGATGCGGTTGACGGGATGATCTTGGGTACGTTCGAGCACCTAGGCAAGCGAGGCTTCGGGGTTCACCTCGTTCATCTTGGCGGTCTCAATGAGCGTATATGCCATCGCTACGTATTTGCCGCCTGCTTTTGATCCCATGAACAGCCGGTTCTTACAGCCCAGTGTGGCGGGGCGCACCGCGCGGTCCTTTGGTTTCCCCTAAATCCCAATAAAGACCGACCATGGCCAAAAACGCCTGATGCAAGAGCGCGATCGGCATATGCTCGTTCGGGGCGTGCTGGGCACAGCCACGGTAACTGTGGGGGATCCAGATTGTTGGCAGATTGAGAATATCGCTAAAGCAATTGTTGGGCAGGGATCCGGCCAGATTGGGCAGGATGTGCGGCGGGCTTTGCGTGCTGCGTTCCAGAGACGAGGCGACAAAATGAACCCAAGGGTTATCTGGGTTCAACCGGGTGGCTTGAAAGGCGACTTTATCGGTGGCGCTAATGCGAACCTGGTCAAATCCTTCGCGGTCCAGATGCCGGCGCAGCGATGGCACGATGTCATCGGCGTCGGTTCCCACGACAAACCTCAGCTGGCAGGTTGCACTGGCATGGCCTGAAATGGCGTTGACCGGTGCGTCTGGCACGCCGCTTTTCATCGCCAGAACTGCGAATGAATTCCATCCGAAGACCCGCTCATTTGAGGTCAATCCCACCTCGCCCCAGTTTGGATCAATGACTTCATCGCCGCCAATCTCGCTGGGCAGTTGCGCCAGTGCCGCGCGAATATCAGAGGTCAGACTCGAGGGACGCCATTCCGCAATCTTAATTTGCCCGCGCGCATCTGTCAGGCTGGCCAGTGCCTGAACTAAAATAGTTGCGGGGTCGGCCAATAAGCCGCCCCAATTGCCTGAGTGGTGCGCACGACTGCGCAAAGACACTTCAAGGTCGAAATTGACTGCCCCGCGCGACCCCATGAACATGGTTGGAATCTCAGGCATCAACCGTGGACCGTCTGATGCAATCAGCACGTCAGCGGCCAGGGCCTCGCGCTGTGCGGCACAAAACTCGGCCAGGCCGGGTGATCCGATCTCCTCGGCCATCTCGATCAGAACCTTGACGTTAAACCCCAGTGATCCGCGCAGATCGATTAGCGTTTTAAGCGCCAAGAAATTGATCAGATGCTGGCCTTTGTTATCGGCCGTACCACGACCGTACATCATGCCGTCGAGTGTCACTGTTGCAAACGGGCTGAGCCCGGGGTTCCATTGGTTGTCCTGGCCATGGATGACATCGCCATGGCCATAGATCAGGATCGTGGGCAGCTCGGGGTTTTCAACACGACTGGCCAGAAGCAGCGGCGGAGCCTTGAGGACTGGATTGTCATGCAGGGCGACGTCAAATCCCATTTCAAGCAACATCGGACGCATCATTTCGCGCAAGTACTGTTCCAATACAGCAGTCTGCGCCGGGTCCTGGCTTTCGGTGCGCAGCGCCACCAAATCAGTCAATCGCCGCTCCAACTGACCGCTTTCGATTACTTGTTTACCAGCGGACATTGCATCAGCTCGGGTCGGTGCAACGGGTTTCGACATCTCATGGGCCTCCAATGCGTTCAGATACCCCCAATCGAGGGTCCGACTATCATCGACAGCTGCGGCGCACTTACAAGGTGAATTTCCCGAGATGCGTTTTTTGTATAGGATATCGGGCGTAGACGGTGGTGAAATGGGTGCTTGGTCCAAAAGAGTGAAAATATCCGAGGCCCGGGGTGTGTATCGGGCAGATTCTGTTGATGGTAGGTGGTATCAAAGCAGGTAAACCATCAAAGGTAATCAAAACATTTGCTTGTTTGAAACTGCCGGATATACGTTGTGTCAATCTGTGCCGTCAAAAGGGACCTTATGATGAATATTTTGCCGATAATTGCCGCTGCCGAAGATGAATTGCGCGGTATTTTTGAGACTTTGCACGCGCATCCCGAGATCGGCTTTGAAGAGCATAAAACCAGCCAGATTGTTGCCGAACGGTTGCGGGCTTTTGGCGTAGACGAAGTGCACACCGGGATTGGTAACACTGGGGTGGTGGGGCTGCTGCACGGTAAGGGGCGCGGCAACCGGCGTATTGGATTGCGCGCCGATATGGATGCGCTGCCTATTCACGAAAACACTGGGTTGGCCTATCAGTCGACCCAAACTGGCAAGATGCATGCCTGCGGTCATGACGGGCATACGACCATGCTGCTGGGAGCGGCCAAGCATCTGGCAGAAACGAGAGATTTTGACGGTTCGGTGGCGCTAATTTTTCAACCCGCCGAAGAGGGTTTGGGCGGCGCAATGGCGATGATGGAACAAGGTCTGTTTCAAAAATTTCCCTGCGATGAGCACGGTCTAGTCATCGATTCTGATTCAGCGTACGAGGACTGCGCGTATGTACAAGGCGCCCCAGGTGAAAGCAACGAAGATCGAGTACACCGCATCAATGGTATGGTGACTTCGATGGTCGATGCACTT
>NYVC01000112.1 GCA_002684375.1 Marinovum sp. | reverse complement strand
GTATCTTTTTTGCTAATATCTCGAGCAACCGCGTTCGTATCTTCGCCAAGATGAGTGATTTATTGAATTAGAGTTACTGTAAATTTTCGAAAAAAGTTTTGCGTCATCATAAGACAGGTTATTTAGTTACTATCCAGTCTATCCGGCTGGTTTTAATTTCATTGAAAACAGCTAAAGTCAGATGTCTAATTTTCAATATTAACTTTGGTTGCCTGTGGGGGCGTCAGCAACCATGGATTTATGTCGCAGTAAACAGGAAATCAACTTGCACCATTGTGTATTTTTGTTACTATTTACGTATGAGATTATATGGTCCGAAGATAGGATGGGTGGCAGCCGTTTTGCTCTTGAATGCAAACGCGGCATTTGCTTTGCCTGACTGTCCTAAAACAGATTTCCCGCATAACTGTTTTGATAAATATACTTGGGATGACGGCACTAAATATGTTGGCGACTGGCAGGATGCAACGTTTAACGGTCAGGGAACTTTAACCTATTCCAATGGGGATCGGTATGTTGGCGAATGGCGGAACGGAAAAAAACATGGCAAAGGGTCTTATACCTATGCCAATGGTACCAAATGTTTTGGCGAATATAAGAATGATCTTCTGAACGGTAAGGCCAGATGTACCTTTGCGGATGGGGACGTCTTGGAAGGTATTTGGAAGAACCATAAGTTTACGGGAAAATAGGCGTCAACTTAAGGTGGCTGATAAATATGCAGCGTTTAAAGGGCTAGGCAGCCCATTCAAAGATGATCCATTCCATTGACTATTTTGCGTCTACCAAACCAGTTTGGGCCGTGACGATTGTTCGTATTATTCAAGTTAACAGCCCAAAAAACATCGTGGGTGTTAAAAATTATCGACTNAGGGTCGTTCTTTAANTTGAAAACAGTATTCATTGTTTTTTTCTCCCTGTTGAACTGGATGGGTAGTGATACCCATCTTTTTTTANTGCCAGANTGTTGACTGAGGCCGCGACTTATGGCCGGTGTTGGGGCCGGTAAAAGCGGTGTCGTCAGAGTGGCGGATGGGTTCAGGCCCAATCAGATGTACGAAAATTGCGAAGTACCGAAAGAGCGCTAGGATAAATTTTGTGATGCGCCGGCACCTGTTTGCGGTACTCTGTCGCGATTTTGCATCCCAAAGCGCTTAGCTTATCCATAACTACAAGGTAATCTGAGGAGGTGACCATTCGGGTAAAGCCATTCGGGCGGTGTAATCAGGTTGCTCACTTTGTTTNAAACCTCTCGAGNGTGCGCTTTTGTAAGACCCTTTGTCTTGACGGGAAACGTCTGTCGCTTAATNGTTNCGGGCAAGCATACACAGGTAAATTATGCGCGAGACTGACCTTTATGATCCGATAAAAGCCTTTCTGATCCGACAGGGATATACGGTGAAGGCCGAAGTTGGTTCGGTGGATATTGTTGCACTTNGGGGTGACGATCCCCCGCTCATTGTTGAGCTGAAAACCGGGTTTTCATTGAGCCTGTTTCATCAGTGTATTGATCGCCAATCNGTCACAGATATTGTATATTTTGCTGTNCCGCACCAAGCGGGCAAGCGGTTTCAAAAAGCCCTGCGCGCCAACAAGACCCTAGCGCGTCGTTTGGGGCTTGGCGTTCTNACGGTGCATGCCNGCGACGGCTTGGTTGAAGTACACCAAGATCCCGGTCCTTACCGGCCGCGCAAATCTGTCCAACAGCAGGGCAGATTGCTGCGTGCATTCGCGCGGTTGGAGGGTGATCCGAACAAAGGCGGGGCGNCCCGCCACGGGCTTGTGACTGGATATCGTCAGGACGCAATTAAATGTGCCACCTATTTGGTTAACGTGGGCGCTGAAAAAGGCGCTTTGGTGGCAAAGGCGACCGGGGTTAAGGCTGCAACGTCGATTATGCGCGACAATCATTATGGTTGGTTTGTAAAGGTCGAGACCGGCGTCTATGGGTTGACAGATGCGGGGCGGAAAGGCTTGGCNGACTGGCAGCACGCNTTGGGCTGACCATCNAGGATGCGACCTTTAACGCAGTCATCACCGCGTTCTCTTCACTAAAAGGCTCCTTGCAAATTTAAAGTTTTGACGGTTCCCGCCCGACGGTGCGATGCACGGTTCCGCTAGATTGATCGCCTTGATAGATGCCAAAATTCCCTTGGCTGGCTTCGTGCGCATATCGCGCCAGCATCGANCGCTCTGCGGTATCCGTAATTCGGTCGAGCGGCAGTTTTGAGATCTTAAAATAGCCATAACCTTTGGGCGCATCGCCAGTCACGCTACCATGATAGAAAATGCCGTGCAGGCCGGTTTCATTCTCTTGATAGACGCTATACAGAACGCTTAAGTCTGCTTCCAACCCTGCGGCTGCGAGCCTTGCGACAAGCGCAATCAGTCTGCTGTCGTCTGTCGGGGCCAGCGGCACAGAGCAACTGCCATCACCGGCTATTTTTAGTAAAACTTCATCGTCACGCGACAGAACCCCGCCAAGCTTTACGGTGCCGGATTTGGCCACTGCCGAAATCAGCGGTTGATCCAACCCAACTGAGAAATAATTGCCTTTAAAATAACCCAACGGCGCGCCCTGCTGGCTTTGCATATCCAGCACACGGCCGATCAGGATAACATGATCACCCCCGTCGACAAGATTTTCGCGCTGGCAGATGAAATTGGCAAGAGCATCGCGCAATACAGGCATTTCAGCGGTACCATTGGACCATCGTCCTAGATCAAACTTATTGGCAGCTTGCGAGGCGAAAATCTGCGAAATATCGCGCTGGGCGTCACTTAATACGTTGACCGAAAAACACGCTGATGCACGGAAAACTTCATAGCTTAGCGCTGTTTTTGCAATACAGATCAACACCAGAGGCGGATCCANTGAAACTGANGTGAATGAATTTGCGGTAAAGCCCCGCCGCGTTCCGTCCGCTTGACGNGTGGCCACCACTGTGATCCCCGTGGCAAAGCTGCCAAAGGCCTCGCGCAGGGCTTTTTTGTCTTGATCTGACATGGATGGGGGGGGCGCCGGCGTNAAATAGCGGTCATTGTCGGCGCCGAGTTTGGGCGGCGAGGCGGGAGTTGGAAGTGGGGCTGCTCCAAATCTCAGTGGATTTGAGGCCACGCGCCAAGGTCTGTCCGGATTGTCGGGATTGGCAATGGTGCTCAGCATATTGCGCGCGGCGACATGGGGATCTTTNATCATGTCTTGGACTGTTTGCAGCGGGCCATACGGGATCAGGCCACCAAGTTTTTGCGTTAATTCTGCCTTGGTATACTGGGCCGTCCATGCCCCGACCAGCGTGTTGAGCGCTTGGCGATTTTTGGCTCGGGCAGCGCGTGTGGAAAATCGGGTATCGCGCACCAGAGCGTCGCCTTGCATGACACCGGCCAAGGCACGCCAAAAGGCGTCATCAACAATGCCCAGAGCCACAGCGCCGTCTTGGGCGCCGAATAACCCGAAAGGGGCCAAAAACGGATGTTCGTTGCCTTCAGGTCCGGGGACAGTGCCNGTAAAGTCGTTGAGATAGACTGCCCGTTCGCACAGGCTGATCATTGCGTCATACATGGCAACATCGACAAATTGGCCCGCGCCGGTGGCATCCGCATGGCGCAGTGCCGCCATAAGGCCAAAGGCCATGATCATGCCTGAAAAAATATCTCCGACCCCCGGGCCCACCTTGGTTGGGCTCGCAGCGTCTGGTCCGGTGATCGCCATAATGCCGCCCATCGCTTGGGCCACAACGTCATAGCACGGCCAATCGGCATAGGGGCTTTGCCCAGAGCGGGGATCGCCAAAACCGCGAACCGCGCCATAAACCAAACGCGGGTTGAGCGTTGCGAGATATTCATACGACAGACCCAACCGCTCCATGACGCCNGGGCGAAAATTCTCGACCAAGACGTCGGCATCGCGTACCAAAGCGCAGAATGCGGCCTTGTCGTCGGGNTTTTTTAAATCAAGCGTCACGCTTTTCTTTGATCGGTTCAGACTGACGAAATACCCCGCCCACAGATGATCTGGATCATCGTCCCGAAACGGTCCGTTCGCCCGGCTTGTATCGCCGGTCCCGCTTTCAATTTTGATCACTTCCGCGCCGTGGTCGGCCAGCATCATTGTGCAATAGGGTCCCGATAGCATACGGCTGAGGTCAAGAACTCTGACGCCTTTTAAAATACCTGAAGTCTCAGTCATGTGGATTGCCCTGTGTGCGTTGTCCTGTTTCAGGCGTCCTTAGGTGTGCGCTCAGGAACCTTAGAATTGGCAATGTGACAGCCATCGGGTTTTCGGCCAGCGCCATGTGACGCAGTCCGGTTAAAATATGTACTTCGGCGTCGCTGATGTCATTTGCAATGGCCCGTGCCATATCCGGACCGTTGCCAAAATCTTCGTCGCCTGTGATGATGAGGGTTGGGCAGGTGATCGCAGGTGTCGGGCTGGTAATTTCATCGATGCCTGTTGCCAAAACTCTATAGATCGTGTGATAGATCTCTTGCTTATTGTCCAGCACCCAAGACCGCACAAGATCCATCAAATCTGGGTTTTTGTGGCGAAACGGGGTGGTAAACCATCGCTCCAATGCAGCCTCTACCGTGGCCGCTGATCCCTGCGCACGCGCCTGCGCCACGCGGTCAAGGATCGCGCGTTGTGCTGCAGCGCTGCGCTGATGCGGTGAATGTAGGATCACCAAGCCGTTAATCCGATGTGGTGCATCTTGGGCGAGCCGGCGCGCGATCATTCCCCCCAGAGAAAAGCCGATTATGATAGCGTTTTCGATCCCGAGATAATCCATAAGGATTTGTGTTTGATCGGCAAAAAGTTTCAATGACGGTGTTTCGGGTGGGGCTTGGCTCTTGCCGTGCCCAAACAGGTCATAGCTTACCACTCGGTGATGTTGCGACAACTCTGCCACCTGCCATTGCCACACATCTTTATTCAAACCTAATCCATGGATCAGAATGATAGCAGGCGCGGTTTTTTCTCCAAACTCGGAAAAGACGGTGCCTTTGATCTGCCTGTCTGCCATTCAGCCTCCGCGAGAATTGTCTTTGTATAATAAGCAACAGACTAGACTCGGCATAGCAAGCGTGTACACTTTATTTTCGCCATAGCGTGGCGAAAAATCGCATTTGTTTACGCAAGAACCGTCAAGAATGGGAATCGGTGTACCAAGCAGAAGGATCAAATTGATGGCAGAAATTCAGACCTATAAAATGTTGATAGATGGAGACTGGGTGTCTGCCTCGGACGGGGCCGTATTTGATAGTAAAAACCCGTCTACGGGTCAGGTTTGGAGCCGCGTCCCGGAAGCCACAGCGGCGGATGTCGACCGCGCAGTGCTGGCCGCCCACCGGGCGTTCAAAACCGGGCCGTGGGCCGCAATGTTGCCAAACCAGCGGGGACAAGTGCTGCGTAAACTGGCTGAATTACTAGCGGAAAAATCCGAACATTTGGGCCGTATTGAGAGCGTGGATACCGGTAAGATGCTGAAAGAAACCCGTTGGCAGGCCAAATATATTGCCGAATTTTTTCAGTTTTATGCTGGATGCGCGGATAAGATTGCTGGCGAGGTGCTGCCAATTGATAAGCCTGATATGTTTGTATTTACCGATCGAGAACCGCTTGGGGTTGTGGCGGCGGTGGTGCCCTGGAATTCCCAGCTGTTTTTGGTGGCGGTTAAAATTGGTCCGGCTTTGGCGGCAGGCAATACGGTGGTGTTAAAAGCCTCCGAGCACGCCTCGGCGGCCCTATTGGAATTTGGCACTCTCATCGAGCAGGCGGGCTTTCCGCCCGGTGTTGTGAACATTGTCACTGGGCATGGTGACCCTTGTGGCAAGGTGCTGACCAGTCATCCGAAAGTTGCGCGGATTTCATTTACCGGCGGGCCGGGTGCGGCCAAACATGTGCTGTATAATTCGGCGGAAAATTTTGCTGAGGTTTCTTTGGAACTGGGTGGTAAATCACCATTTATCGTGTTTGACGATGCCAATATCGAAAGTGCCGTGAACGGATCGATTGCAGGAATTTTTGGCGCAACCGGGCAAAGCTGTGTGGCGGGCTCGCGGTTGTATTTACATGAGGACATTGCCGACGAATTTCTTGAGCGTATGGTTGCTTTGGCAAAGAACATCCAAATTGGCGACCCATTGGATGATGACACGCAGATGGGACCATTATGCACTTTGGGACAGATGGCGCGGGTCGAGTCTGAGGTTGCCAGAGCACAGGCACAGGGTGGCACGGTCTTATGTGGTGGAAAACGTCCCGAGGGATTGGATGGCAATTATTACGAGCCTACGATTATTGACTGTCCGCGTCAGGATATGGATATTGTCGATACCGAAATGTTTGGCCCGGTCCTGAGCGTGTTGCGTTTTAAAACCGAAGCCGAGGTGATCGAACTGGCCAATGATACCGTGCACGGGCTGGCGGCCGGCGTTTTCACCCAAGATAGTGCGCGTTCACTACGGGTGGCACGCGCGATTGAGGCGGGTATTGTCTGGGTCAACACCTACCGCGTTGTCTCGCCGATTGCCGAATTTGGCGGCAATAAAGGGTCGGGCTATGGGCGCGAAAGCGGCTTTCAGGCGATGTATGACTATACACGGCCAAAAACGATTTGGATGAACACTTCATCAGAGCCGATGAGCAACCCGTTTGTGATGCGCTAAAGAGGTTAGATCATGAAATTTCAACTCGCTGTCAATCTTGAGCGCATGGACCCCGGCACCGATATGAACGCGGTGGCGCGTCACACGCTCGAGATGGTGCAAATGGCCGAACTTGGTGGTTTTAATATCGTCTGGGCGGCCGAACATCATGCGCTGGAAATGACAATCGCACCCAACCCTTTTCAAATTCTTACTTGGTGGGCGGGCGAGACCGACACTATTCGTCTGGGCACCGCGGTGGCAACGGCGGCCTATTGGCATCCGATCAATCTCGCCGGAGAGGCGGCTTTTCTGGATCTGATCTCGGGTGGCCGGCTGGAGTTTGGTATTGGTTCCGGGGCGTATCAACGTGAATTTGATCGCATGCATCCGGGGCTTAAACAATCAGACGGCTGGAAATATATGCAAGAGATGCTGCCNCTNGTACGGGCNTTNTGGCAGGGNGATGTGGCCCATGACGGNNNGTTTTGGCAATTTCCCAGCGCGACGTCCTGCCCCAAGCCGGTGCAGGCTGAGGTGCCGGTGTGGGTCGCGGCTCGGTCGCCGATTACCTTTGATTATGCGCTGCGCGAAAAATGCCATGTGATGAGCTGGCCCCTGACGCGGGGATTTTCAGAGGCTGAACTTTATAAACAGCAATTGGATGCGGCCGTTGCAAAAGCCAATAACGGCTTTCGGCCAAACTTTGCAATGATGCGCCATGCGGCGGTCTATGAAAACGCCGCAGGCCGTGACGCGGCGATAGCTGCAATTCAATGCGTCCTGGGTCAGTTTGAAAACCTTTTCCGCAACCTCGGCGATGTCAAAAATGGGTTCCCGAAACAAATCCCTTTGACTGAGTTGCAGGGCCGTGAACAATATGACGCGGCAATGCTTGAGGAAAATCTGTTGTTTGGCTCTCCGGAAACGGTGATCCAAAAACTGCAAAAATATCAATCTCTGGGCGTGGATGAATTTATCTATTACGCGAGTCTCGGGCTGGGAATGGAGGCACAAAAACAGTCATTACAGCTGTTTTGTGACGAGGTTATTCCAGCATTTCAATAAGGAAAGAAGATGTCAAACGATATCGAGGTTACCCGGAACGGCCACGTTCTGGAAGTGAAACTACAGCGCGGCAAGGTCAATGCGATCGATGTGCCGACCTCGCAAGCTCTGGCAGCGGCGTTTTGCGAATTGCGCGATGATCCCGAATTGCGCGTGGCGATCCTGACGGGCGGCGGCGATAAGATTTTTTCGGCGGGCTGGGATCTGAAAGCCCTCAACGCTGGCGAAATGCAACTGGATAATTGGTGGGAAACGGATGATTATGGTGAAGGCGGTTTTACCGGACTGACTGAAAACTGGCAGTTGAACAAGCCGGTCATTGCCGCGATCAACGGTCTGGCGATCGGTGGTGGATTTGAGATGGCGATGGGCTGTGATTTGTTGATTGCGGCCGATCACGCCGAATTTGGCCTGCCGGAAATGCCCTTGGGTATTGTCCCTGACGCCGGTGCCTTGCAGCGCCTACCCCGGCGGATTCCCCATAATATCGCGATGGAGATGTTCTTGCTGGGGCGCCGGATGACGGCCGCTGAGGCGGCGCATTATGGGTTGGTGAACAAAGTGGTGCCGAAACAGGATCTGATGTCGGCGGCGCGCGAATGGGCCGCCTCTATCGCGTGGTCGGCGCCTTTGGCGATGCAAACCGTCAAAGAAGTACAGCGGGAAATTGAATGCGTACCACTGCAACAGGCGTTCCACAAAATGCGCAGCGATCCAATGCCAACATATCGTAAAATGTTAAAGTCTGACGATGCTGCGGAAGGTATTGCGGCATTTGTTGAAAAACGCGAACCAAAATTTCGAGGCGAATAACCATGTATCCTGATCCTCAGAAAATAACCCGCGTCACCTCTTTGGGCGGCGGGCCGATTGGCGGTGGCTGGGCGGCGCATTTTCTGGCCAGAGGCTATGATGTGACGCTGTATCTGCATGATGCAGGTGAGACCGCCGCATTTGAAGCGGTCCTCGACACTGCCTGGAAAAGCCTGACAGATCTGGGCTTGGCCCCCGGCGCATCGCGCGATCGGCTGCGGGTCGTCACAGATTTGCAGCAGGCGGTCGAAGGCGCACAGTTTATTCAAGAAAGTGCCCCTGAAAACCTGTCTTTAAAGCGCAAGCTTTATGCCGAACTGGGGCGGCTGGTAACGCCCGATGTGGTGATCGGTTCCTCGACGTCGGGTTTAACCATGACCGACATTCAGGCCGATTGTGCAACCCCTGAACGCTGTGTTATCGGACACCCGTTTAATCCGCCCTATCTGCTGCCGTTGGTTGAGATCGTGGGGGGCAGGTCGACCGATCCGGCAGCCGTCGCATGGGCGGGGGCTTTTTATGAGAGCGCTGGCAAAGCGCCTTTGATTATGAAAAAGGAAATTCCCGGGTTTGTGGCAACCCGCCTGCAAGAGGCGCTGTGGCGTGAGGCGCTGCATATGGTGGCCAATGGCGAGGCGTCCGCCGCCGATATTGATACGGCTTTGATCAACGGCCCGGCGCCGCGCATGGCCATTCAAGGCCAATGTATGGCATTTCATGTGGCCTGCGGGGCAGGCGGTATGGCGACCAACCTCGATCAGTTTGGACCGGCGCTGAAATTGCCATGGACCAGACTTGACGCGCCCGAATTGACCCAGCAATTGCGCGACCGCATGGTCGATGGGTGCAACGAAATGGCGGCGGGGCGCAGATTTGAAGACATGGCCGCCAAGCGCGACCAGCAGATTGTTGCGGTATTAAGGGCAATTCGCGATACGTCGTAAAATTGGTTTCAAAACGCTGGGTGAGATAAAAAACCATTGAGGGTGAACCAATTGGTGTCCAAGCTTTTAGACCTCTGCTGGCTTTTAACTGCTTATGCCCACAGGTAACCCGGCTCAAGATTAAAAGAATTACGGATGGGTGTCTTTAGACTTGTTTCCGGTCCTGTTACACTCACACACGGAGATGCCGTTCAGGGGCTGGTTTGACAACGGGGTCCTGAGGAATTTCTGACACGTCTTTAACGTTCGGAGCGAATGTCTATGCTACATTATGCATTTTTACTAGCACTTATGGTTTTTGGTGTATCTAGTGCTGGGTTTGCACAATCTATAAACGTAACAGANGCAGAGGCGGAACAAGCCCCTCAAACAAAAATAGCCGCGGCAAAGGCAAACGAGGATATTGCGAAAATAGACGATGTTTCCACATTGCTCCGTGGTGTGTTGGCGTTTGAATGTAAACTTGGTGGCGACAGTTTTCCATTGGTTTTGCTGGAAAAAAGAAAAGGCTGGACGATGCCATCCGCCCCCGATTTGGTATTGACCGAAATTGATGACGGCTTTGCGTTTAATCAAAGTGATGACCCCTTGTANTTGGGTTTTTTAAAAGAGCGCGTTGGCCAATGGAAATTGACCGAACTGGATGACGGCGGAATTACCACGGGAACCTGTGAAGAACGGGATGAAATGCTGGAGGATGTGACTGAAATTATCGCACCGAGAATATTGCAGAACGCCCTGGATCTTCAGAGCCAGGTGGCCGAGGCCGAGGACCGTATGGCCGCGATGCAAAGTCGGCTTGACGGGGCGGGGCTGGCCCTGTGCAAAGAACCGCCCTTAGATGAAACCGTTGCCAATAAGACCGAAAACTGCCCCACCCTGGCGCCAGAAATTGAGACGGCGTTCCCCAAAAAACCATTAGCAACAGTGAGTTTTTTTGAGTTTCCAGCAATTTTGACAGGCAATTTGAAAGGCGTGGNACGGGTGCTGGATCTTGGAATCGGGGTTCTGACACAAGANGATGGCACCAGCGTGGCTAACATCGAGACCCATATGCCGGAATTGAGCCAAGAAGTTATAGCAACAATGGGCACCTATACCGAACAGGAAGTGACCGGTCGTGANGCGCGTGAGGTATTAGCGGAAGATTTGCGAATAACCATGAATGCAACATTGATATCTCTGACGGGTGTGGGGGGCATCGACAAGGTACATTTCACATTCTTTGCCATAGAATAGAGACAATTATAATAGGACCGCCAAACATNGGCTCGGTACGAGAGTGGTCTTACCTGTAAAACGCGCGTTTAAGCAGCCTTCAGCCTTAAAAGGTAGGGAACCGTCTGTCTGCCATTTTTGGTTGTGCAGATGAAACGTGTGCGGGTCCGGTGATTATATCGCGAGATGGCTTTTTGCGCCAAATCTAATAAAGCCTCCGGGTGTTGAAATTGCCCGAGTGGGTTTGGTTTATGTATCAAATTTGACAGAACACGCGCTTCATTTTTTAAGCGATGTTTTATAAAATTATATGGGAAAATTTATTAGCGTGGTTCCCGGTTACAACGGGACATAAATAAATTCGCCGTGGCGTTACCCAACAGATGCGCAAAATCACAACAACGGGTTGACTGTGGCGAAAACGATTTGAGGATTATCCGTTCCTGCAGATTTACCCGTTGCGTTTTATTGGATTATTCCTGAGCATATCGTGTCAGAATTGGATATAGCAGGCGGGAAAAGCGGTCGTTTAATGCCCCCTCAAGAGGCGATAAACAGGCCGGTGACCCTGACGTGTTGGTCGGGCGATGTCACTGCCGAGTCTTTGGTCGGTGGAATTACCAACCACGATATTCTGGTTCGTGATCAAAATAAAAATATGGTGTGCGGCTTGGTCAAGATATCCCCAAGCATATGGTGATGCGGTAGAATGAATTGGCAACCAGCCGCGCGGCACAGGCCGCTGGTGTCTCGCCTGCTGTGGTACATTCCGAGCCGGCGCTGATGGTGCTTGAGTATATCGACAGCACCCCATTTGCCGAAGCTGATTTGAGCGATGCGGCTACTCTGGGCCGTGTGATCGATTTAATCAAGTGCGCGCATGTGCGTATTCCTGAACATCTGCGCGGTCCGGCGCTGAGTTTTTCGGTCTTTCACATTTTGCGCGATTACGCCGCAACGCTGCGCGAACAGGGCTCTGCGCATCAAGCACGCCTCGGCGGATTGTTACAACACGCCGCTGCGTTAGAGCGCGCTGTTGGGGCGGTCGATCTGGCGCTTGGCCATAATGACCTTTTGCCTGCAAACATCCTGCGTGCCGGACAGAAGTACTGGTTGATTGATTGGGAATATGATGGCTTTAATTCGCCCTTGTTTGATTTGGGGGGACTGGCCAGCAATTGCGGCCTCGTACGAGAGGCCGAAGCGATGATGTTGCAGTGCTATTTTGAAACCGTGCCGGACGCCGGTCTGTGGCGGCGCTATGAGGTGATGAAATGCGCCTCTTTGCTGCGCGAAACTATGTGGAGCATGGTCAGTGAGATCACCTCACACATTGACTTTGATTATAGCGCCTATACGGCTGTGACCCTCGACCGCTTTGAGAACAGCTTTGCGCAATTCACCCAACAAGGAAATGCGTTATGACCAATTTTCCAAGCGCTGCCAGGCCGTCATTGTGGGTGGCGGGATTGTGCGCTGCTCAACGGCCTATCACTTGTCGCGTCTGGGGTGGGATGTGGTGTTGCTTGAACGCGCCAAGCTGACCTCGGGCACAACCTTTGACGCTACTGGTCTGGTGGGACAACTGCGGTCTAGCGCCAATATTACCCAGTTGTTGGGCTATTCGGTTGATCTTTACAAGACGCTTGAACAAGAAACCGGGCAGGCGACGGGCTGGAAGATGAACGGAGGCTTGCGTCTTGCGTGCAATCAAGAGCGTTGGACCGAGGTCAAACGCCAAGCCACAACTGCGCATTCCTTCGGGCTTGATATGCAGCTGCTGACCCCACGTGAAGCCCAGGATCTCTGGCCTTTGATGGTTGTGGATGACGCGGTTGGTGCGGCATTTTTGCCCACAGATGGTCAAGCCAACCCCTCCGATATCCCCTTGTCACTGGCCAAGGGTGCACGGATGGCGGGGGCG
>NYVC01000017.1 GCA_002684375.1 Marinovum sp. | reverse complement strand
CGGTGGGTTTGGCGCGGTTGATGCGGGATGTTCTATTTGCAGAACTACCGTTTGAGCCGGGAAAGGTATCAAGCCTGTTCCGGCGGTAAATCGTGGTCTAAACGCTTGCTCTGGCATAGGATCAAACGCCCCGATGCGGTTGGCTGAGGGTACACAACGATGACCCGCTCTTCTAATTTTGGGAAGGACATAGCTGCCTCAAAGCCAAGCGGGTGGCCGCGAGCTGGCGCAAAGACCAGTTGCAAATAAAGGGCCGGGCGCAAAACCTGACTTTGTCGCAGGTCAATCCAATGGCCCGGCGGTTCGCCGAAAGAGTAGCCAGTATGTTTTGTGCACAAATAACGAGGGAAGCTAAAGACTGATGATAAAGCGGTCTGCTTGGATGTGGTAAATTACGCCAGTGGCCTTGAATAAATCAATCAGCGCGGTCCGCGGATCAGAATGTTCAGAAGTGATGAACCCTTCAATCGCGTCGCAGGCGGCGTGGCTTGCCCACGCTTGGACCAAAACATGAGTAAAAGAATGCAAAGGGTGGTTTTCGCGCTGGTCGGATCAATTTGTAAAGGCCTGCTTTCAATCTCGAAAATGTCCAAGTCGACCGCGCTTTGGGCGGCGAGGATCACTGAAGTGGCAGCCGTATAATTCAGCTCAGGTACACCCCTAAGATGCGCCTCTGAAAGATGGTTTTTTCAATCCCATGATGGCCGGTTCCACAAGTGCGCTGAGCGCTGCATTTATATCATCTTGGGACATTTTTCCGAGTGCGGGCATGGCGCTATAAACAATCAATTCTTCGCCGCCTTCATTATGCCAGCGTGCTTTATCCCCTGCCTAAGTTTAATTGCCAAAGATCTGTGGCCTCATGTGCTAGAAAGGATTTTAGGGTCCGCCTGGGTTCGGTGTCGGTTTTGATTTAGCGGTTTGCATTCCATTCAGCTGACGTCAAGAGTTGGCCAGATGGTGCATTTCCAGTAAAGCTAACCCGCTTTTCGGCGCTTTCTGACCACTGAAAATAAAGCGTTAAAGGGGCGTCTGAAGCCGTGCGAATACGTCTGTTATAAAGTTCGGTATAGTCTGAGAGCTTTGTGAGGATAAAGTCGCTGACTTGGCTTGAAAGACCTTCGCTTATGAACAAGGATACATGTTCACTTTTCGCAATATTGTCAGTCAGGTCGACATATACCACAGACTTGTTTTCGGGCATTTGCACACAGCTTTCGGGGTCCGTGGCCACTCCAGAGATAAAGACCTTTTGTTTTGGCAAAGCGTGAAACTTGCAATGTGGCTTGAACACAATAAGCGGCCCTGATGCTTGGTCTGCCGTGTCGATGCGCTCGGCAAACCCTTACGGCCCGGTGTTTGGGCCGATTCCATGGCCTAAATCGACAAACGGCTGCGGGGCATAGTGCACCACCTCGCACCCGGTCTCGATCTGAAACGAAACCTCGGCAAAGGCGGATTTGTCGCGCTGCTCTAAAAAGCAAAAGCCGATCTGCGGATGTGTTAAGATTTAATAGGTATCTCGTTAGTCTCAGGCCGGCGCATGATACTGGGGCGTCGGTGGCCCCAACATGATGCTTTTGACGGGGCGATCAAGTTTATAATCAAGCTACCATTGATCATTTAAAAGTTGACTGACTGTCACGAACCCCTCATCCGCCTCAGGCAGAGCGGCCTGAGCAGATGCGATGCCGATAACGTTGAATGCCACCACACAGAGGCTCCAAAAAAATATGCAAAAATAATCCAGATAAATACAAAAAAACAGCTTACGTGTCAGTCAGCGAAATTCAAGCTAGAATAACATTTCGGCGGGAAGGCGCTGTCGGGGGGTGCGTTTTTTATCAAGGCTCGAGGCTTTGTCGCTGTTTAAATTGCACGCCCTCAATAAAAACTTTGCGGGTCAATATCGACGGCCAGCCGCATCTGTGCCTTCAGCTTAAATTGACCAATCCAAGTTGCAAGGGCGGGTTGTAATGCGGCAGTTTTACCCGCTTTCACCAACAGCCGCACCCGGTGGCGACCGCGCACTCGGGCGATTGGGGCTGGGGCGGGCCCGAACACCTGAGCGTTGATCTGGCGCAACGGGTGGTCCTGACGGGCCAGTGCGTTGCCCAGCGCAAACAGTTGCGACAGATCTGGCCCCGACAGAATGATCCCCGCCAGCCGGCCAAAGGGTGGTACCCCGGCGTCGCGACGCTGCGTGGCCTCGGTNTGCAAGAAACCGGTTTCATCCCCCGACAGGATTGACNGGATTACCGGATGCTCGGGTTGATAGGTTTGTAACAGTGCCTCGCCGGGTTTGTCACTGCGTCCGGCCCGACCCGAGACCTGTCGCATCAGTTGAAACGTGCGTTCGGCGGCGCGTAAATCTGAGCCTTGCAGACCGAGGTCTGCATCGATCACCCCAACCAGCGTTAAAAGGGGAAAATTATGCCCTTTGGCCACCAGTTGGGTGCCGAGGATGATATCCGCCTCGCCTTTGGCAATAGCTTCAATATGGGCCTTTAACGCGCGGGCGGTGCCATAGAGATCCGATGACAGCGCGGCAATGCGCGCGTCTGGGAAAAGACTTTGCGCCTCTTCGGTCAGCCGCTCAATCCCCGGGCCAACCGGCGCAAGACGGCCCTCGGCCTCGCAGGACGGGCAGCGTGCCGGCATTGGTTTGGTCTCGCCGCATTGGTGGCACATCAGGCGGTTTTGGAACCGGTGTTCAACCATGCGGGCATCGCAATCGTCACAGCCGATTTGGTGGCCACACGCCCGGCANAGTGTTACGGGCGCATACCCGCGGCGATTGATAAACAACAGCGACTGTTCGCCAGCCTGCAAGCGGCGCTCAATTGCTTTTTGCAGCGTGTGTGAGATCCAGCGCCCCGCTGGCAGGGATTCCCCGCGCATATCAATCGCACCCAGTTTGGGCATCACCGCTGCACCAAATCGGGCTGCCAATTCAAGATACTGGTATTTGCCCGCCTCGGCATTGGCCCAGCTTTCCAAACTTGGCGTGGCCGAGGCCAGCACCACGCGTGCGCCGCAGATCGACGCCCGCAGCACTGCCATGTCACGGGCATGATACAATACGCCATCTTCCTGTTTATAAGAACTATCATGTTCTTCGTCGACGACAATCAACCCAAGATTCTGATAAGGTAAAAACAGCGCCGAACGGGCGCCAATCACCATTTGTGCACCGCCTGCGCCAACCATTTTCCAAACGCGNCGTCGTTCGGTCAAGGTAACACCGGAATGCCATTCGGCGGGAAACGCGCCAAAGCGTGCCTCGACCCGGTTCAAAAATTCGGCCGTCAGCGCAATTTCGGGCAAGAGCACCAAAGCCTGTCGACCTTGGCGGAGGCATTCGGAGACGGCCTCAAGATAGACTTCGGTCTTACCTGATCCGGTGACACCCTTGAGCAATGTGGTACCATAGTTCTGTTGCTTTAACCCGGCGATCAAGGCGCTTGCGGCCTTCCCCTGAGCTGGCGTCAACGTGGTTTGGCTGTGGTCTGTCTCAAGCGGCTGAAACGGCAGATCGCGCGGGGCATCTTCTTCTTGTACCGCGCCCAAGGCCACCATACCTTTGATCACTGAGGTGCTGACGCCGGCCATATCGGCCAGTTCTTTGAGCGTAAAGGCCAGCCCGCCGTAGCTTTGAAACGTTTCCAGCACCCGTCGCCGCGCATCTGTCATGCGGTCGGGCTCTGTTGCACCGGGGCGGTATATTTTGCGCATCGATGGCGGGTTGCTCAGGCCCGGAACCCGGGTGGCAAGCCGCAACATAGCCGGGCGGGGCGTCAGGGTGTAATCGGCCCCACGTTCCAGAAAACTTTGAAGTTCGGCCCGCATCGGGGCGACATCCAAAACCTTCGCGACGGTGCGTATTTTGCTCAGGTCGTAATCTCCGCGACCAGCCCCCCAAACCACGCCCAGCACTTTACGCGGCCCCAAAGGTACCTCGACATAGGCCCCCAGATGGCAACCGCCTTCCGGCGCGCGATAATCCAGCGCGCTGTCCAAAGGTGCTAGCGTCATGACGCTGACCAGTGTATCTTGGTCAAAGAAACCCGGCTGCTGCAACACTCTCTCCTTTGTGAGGCCTTTATTGGGGTTTTCTGGTCGTACTGCATGGGGTAAACGCTAGCCAGTCTAAGACCAACCAGTAAACAGGATTATAGCATGAAATTTTTTGTAGACACCGCTGAGATTGACGCAATTACGGAGCTCAATGACCTTGGTATGGTCGATGGCGTCACCACGAATCCGTCCCTGATCATGAAGTCTGGTCGCGATATCCTTGATGTCACGAAAGAGATTTGTGCCTTGGTNAGTGGCCCGGTCAGTGCAGAGGTTACCGCAACAGACGCCGACACAATGATCGCCGAAGGGCGCAAACTGGGCGAAATTGCTGCTAATATCACCGTCAAAGTACCGTTGACCTGGGACGGGCTGAAAGCCTGTAATGTTCTGACGGGTGAGGGCAAAATGGTGAATGTCACCTTATGTTTTTCAGCCAANCAAGCGTTGTTGGCCGCCAAAGCGGGTGCGACTTTTATCAGCCCCTTCATCGGTCGCATCGACGATTTGAACCTCGACGGNCTGGATCTGATNGCAGATATCCGCACGATTTACGACAATTACGGTTTTGANACCCAGATCCTNGCCGCGTCGATTCGTACGGCCAATCACATGAGCGAATGTGCCAAAATTGGCGCGGATGTGGCCACGGCGCCTCCTGGGATCATCAAAGCGATGGCCAACCATATGCTGACCGACAAAGGGCTGGCAGCGTTTTTGGCTGATATTGAGAAAACTGGACAGAAGATCATTTGAGAAAACGTATCGAGTGGCAAGCGTCCGTCGCGTGAGACAGAGTTAGGCTAAGATGACCAGCAAGCCAAAATTAGAGGATGCGCTCCGCGANCGGATTATNGCGGAGCCGACAGCGATCCTTGATGACCAAGACGTGATGCGCGCGCTTGTCGAGGCCAATCAAAAGGCGATGGGTGGCAATATTATCGACCTGCGCGGTATTTCGATGGAGCGGTTGGAAAACCGGCTTGATCGTCTCGAAGATACCCACCGCAGTGTGATCGCCACCGCCTATGATAATCTGGCGGGGACAAATCAGGTGCATCGGGCCGTTTTANGGCTACTGGATTTTGACGATTTTGACGCCTTAATGTCAGACTTGAACGGCGAGATTGCCAATATACTGCAAGTGGAGTCTCTTCGGCTGGTTCTTGAAACGTCACAGGCGGAAAGCGACCCCGACCTAAGCCGTTTTGGCGCGNTGCTCACGGTTGTCGACGCCGGTTTTGTGGCAGAATATATAAACGCCGCNACGGGCGGACAAAGCCCGCAGGTTATTCTGCGTCAGTTTAAAGGCGCCGGGCTCTCTGTGTTTGGCGAAAATAGCCAGAAAATCCAATCCGAAGCNTGTCTGACGCTGGATCTCGGTGGTGCGCGCCTGCCGGGTATGCTGGTGATGGGTGGTAGGCATCCGCAACAGTTTTCATCCCAGCAGGGCACGGATCTTTTGACGTTTTTCGCAGGCGTGTTCGAACGCACTATACGCCGCTTGCTGTTGTGAGCACACACGGTGATACGCTGATTTCACCGGCGCTTAGGGTCGCACTGCAAAGCTGGCTGGACGCGCAGAGCGCGCTTAAGGGCCTAAGCGAAAATACCCTGTCGGCCTATCACACCGATGTTGCTGGGTTTATGGCTTTCATGACGCTACACAGCGGGGAGCGCTCTGGTCTTGCAGCGTTAGCACGCATTTCAGTATCGGATATGCGTGCATGGATGGCACATCTACGGGCGCAAAAAATCGCGCCACGCTCGCTGGCGCGCAAGCTCTCGGCTGTGAAAAACTTNTATGTCTGGCTGGCGGCCCGGGAAGGGTTTGAACCNACGGCAGTCTTGTCGTTACAAACCCCNAAGTTTCAAGCCAAACTTCCCCGGCCGCTTAGCGAAGACGCTGCCCGTGCTGTGGTGGAGACCGTGGAGGTTCAATCTCTAGAAAGCTGGGTTGGGGCGCGTGATGTTGCAGTGGTGACATTGCTTTACGGGGCTGGTTTGCGCATTTCCGAGGCGCTGGGTCTCAGGCGGTCTGATGCGCCCTTACCAGAGGTGCTGAAGATTGTTGGCAAGGGCGGCAAGGAGCGGTTGGTGCCAATCCTTGAGGCCGCGCGCACCGCCGTCGATATTTATTTGCGGCTCTGTCCNCATCCAGCAGCCGAGAGCGCGCCGCTGTTTCTGGGGGTGAGGGGCGGTCCCCTGTCCCCCCGCCTGATTCAGAAAGCCATGCAGCAGACCCGACATCAATTAGGATTGCCATCGACGGCAACACCGCATGCNTTGCGGCATTCCTTTGCGACACATCTGTTGTCGGCTGGTGGGGATTTGCGCGCGATTCAAGATTTGTTGGGCCATAGCTCTCTGTCAACGACGCAGAATTATACGGCCGTTGATACAGCACGATTGCTTGAAGTTTATAAAAACGCGCATCCTAAATTTTGACCGCGTTGCACATTGGAAATTTTTACGGCATGAGATGTCTATGACAGTCACACAAAAAGCCCTTTTCGTTCATTTATTCACGGCCTCTGGCGCGGTGTTTGCGATGNTGGCAATGCTGGCGGCAACCGAGGCGGAATGGAGCCTGATGTTTTTATGGCTTGTGGTGGCATTTGCCGTTGATGGCATAGACGGGCCGCTGGCGCGGCGGTTCGATGTGAAAAACCATGCACCGCGGTTTGACGGTGTGCTGCTAGATCTAATCATTGATTATCTGACATATGTTTTCATACCAGCTTTCGCCTTGTTTAAAAGTGGGCTGTTGCCGGGNTGGACCGGTTGGCTGGTTATCATCGTAATCACATTTACGTCAGCACTGTATTTTTGCGACGGTCAGATGAAGACAAAAGACAATAGTTTTCAGGGATTTCCCGGCTGCTGGAATATGCTCGTCATCGTACTTTTCGCAATAGAACCGAATTTCTGGATTATTTTAATTTTGGTGGCAGGTTTGGCGTTGGCGATGTTTTTGCCGCTTAAGTTTGTGCATCCGGTACGGACAGAACGCTGGCGTTATCTTAGCTTGCCGATCGCGCTGGCCTGGACGTTTTTCGCCGGATGGGCTGCTTGGGTCGACTTTCATCCTCAAAGCTGGGCGCATTGGGGTCTGGTCGCAACCTCGGTCTATCTGTTGTTTGCTGGCATCGCTCAACAGGCGATTCCGCAACGGAGTTGACGGCCCGCCCTGTCTGGTTGCTACGCCTAAATCTGGCAGCATTTGGCTGCGTCTGGTACAGAGGCCGATGGAAGGACACATGTGCAGATGTTTAGCCCCCCAGTTCCCAATGCAGCCGCAGCCGCTGGGCTGACACTATTGTCCTCGGCGTTTATCGCAGGCACTACTCTTTTAGCAAAGTCGCTGGCGACCGGGGCGTTGGGCCCGCCATTACCTGCGCTGCAGATCAGCCATGGACGCTTTTTATTCGCTTTTTTGGTGATTGGAGGGGTGTTTTTAGTGCGCGGGCAGCGACTGGAAAAGCCGGCCTTTAGAATGCATTTTGGCCGCTCTTTTTTGGGCTGGGCAGGCATTTCTTTGTTGTTTGCATCGACCGCGTTCATTCCGTTGTCTGACGCAACGGCTATCAGCTTTCTTAACCCGGTGTTTGCGATGATTCTGGCGGTGTTTCTGCTGGGCGAAATTGTGGGCCGTCTGCGTTGGCTGTCGGCGGGTATTTCCCTAACCGGGGCGGTTATCTTGCTACGACCGACCGTTTCCAGTTTTGAGCCTGCAGCCCTTCTGGCCCTTGGTGCCGCGCTGTTTTTCGGCGCCGAATTGATCCTTATCAAACGCCTGACCAACCGTGAGCCAGCCGCACAAATCCTGTTGATGAATAACCTTCTGGGATTGCTTATTTCCACCGTGGCTGCAAGCGTGGTTTGGCAGATGCCAAGCGCGCGACAATGGGTCGCTCTGGTGGCAATTGGTGGCTTAATGGCCATTGCACAGCTGTGTTTTGTCAACGCGATGGCACGCTCGGATGCCAGTTTTGTGTCACCGTTTCTCTATTGTACACTGATTTTCGCCGCGCTCTATGATGGGCTCGTGTTTGAAGTTATGCCCGGTTTCATATCCCTTCTTGGGGCGGGGATTGTTTTGGCTGGGGCGGCTTTACTCGCCTGGCGTGAGGCGCTGAGCCACGGCCGTAAACAGCCGTCTTCGGTCATAAAGTAATTTCGGCATCAGGGCTACGGTGTGAATTTTAGCCATTTGACCAAAGCTATTGTTGCTTCAAGCGCCCCCAGAGTCCTCATGAATGTAACGGATGAGATGGCTAGATGCGAATGTTATGTTGTTTTAGCCGTAATGCTGTCCTGCAAATCGACACTCATGACTTGTAACTCGGTGTGGAATGTATAGTATGGGTTATCGATTTAGTTGAGGTAAAGGCGGCCCTAAGCGTGGCCGCTTTTTATATAGGGAAAAGATATGTCCTGGACCGATGAACGCGTCGAACTGCTAAAGAAAATGTGGGGAGACGGCCAATCTGCAAGCCAGATAGCCAAAGAGCTGGGCGGCGTCACCCGCAATGCGGTGATCGGGAAAGTACACCGTTTGGGGCTTTCAAACCGCGCAACCACCGCGTCGGCAAAACCCGCGACAGCGTCTAAGGCTGAGGCGAAGCCGGCGACCGAGCCCAAGCCCAAAGCCCCCCCAAAGCCCGAGACGGTTGCAAAGCCCGCCGCCCCCGAACCGGCAGCCCCAATTCCGATACGCAAGGCAATCATCCCTGCGGGGCAACCCCTGCCGCCGCAACCTTCTGCCAATGAAATTAGCCCGGAGGCGTTGGCTAAGGTCAGCGAAGTGGAAAAAAAGGCCAAGAGACTGTCGTTGTTGGAATTGACCGAGAGAACCTGCAAGTGGCCCGTTGGTGATCCTGCAACTGATGATTTTTGGTTTTGTGGGTTGGCCACGCAAGCTGGAAAACCCTATTGCGAGGCACATGTTGGCGTGGCTTTTCAGCCGATGAGCGCACGGCGCGATCGCCGCCGCTAAACAATGCCCTAGGTCACACCGGTTATTTGTCCAGATAGGCGGCAATGGGTTCTATCCAGTCCCAATTGCCGCTACGGCCACCCAAATGTTCAGCTAGAAAATCTTCGACCCGTCGGGCATGCCTGATTTTTGACTGCCACTTATCAATGCCGTGGCCTTCATTTTCAAAGATCAGACTGTCGATGTTTTTACCCAGATCTTTGGCTTTTGTGATGAATCTTTCTGTCTGCTCAAAGCCGACAACCGGGTCGCGTTTTCCCGCAACCATGAGGGCGGCAGCCTGCATCTGAGCGACCAAATTGATCGGCGATCTTTGGTGCATTTTTTCCATATCTCCGGGGGAGTTTATATCGCCAAAGTATCTTTCCCATTGCCCAAGATACAGACCCCATGAATGCGGCGGGTATTGAGACTGATAGGCCACGTCAAGCATGGCGTGCTCAATGATGCCCGCTTTGAATAAATCGGGGTCACGCACCAGCCCCATTGCCGACGCATAGCCGCCATAACTGCTGCCATTGATTGCAATCGCTTTTGGGTCGGCGATCCCTTGGTCGATGGCCCAGAGTGTGGCATCGACCAAATCGTCCTGCATTTTGCGCCCATATTCGCCATAGCCGGCGGCTTGATAGATTTTGCCAAGGCCGCTTGATCCGCGGAAATTTACCGCCAAAACCGCATAGCCGCGATTGACCAAAAATTGGCGGAAATGATGGTATTCCCATTTGACTTGTCCTGCGGGTCCACCATGCACCTCAAGCACCATAGGAGCAGCGCCATCCACGCCTTTGGGTCTTAGCAACAAAGCGTTCAGTTTCATCCCATCCCGGGCCGTGATCTGGACGGTTTCGGTGGGCACCAATGCGTCGGTATGTTTTGTCTTGAAATAAAAGTCGCTGATTTTCGTGTCTGTCCCAAGATTTAGGTCGAAGATATGATAGCTATAACTTTGGGCATCAACCGAAAGAGTTGCCGTGACAAAATCACCATTCCCAGCCCACNNAAGGCGGTCGATGGACACGTGCTGTCCTTGTTTGGCAATCAATTTGGCAAGCNTTTTTCCCGCCTTGGTNAACCCCANAGGGGTTACGTCCCCGACCTGTGGTATCACCATATCAATCTTGCCGTCATAAAGNTCAAAATTGATTATTTCGGCAAGATCTTCATCGGCTTGTTCATGCAGAACCTGTTCGGACCCATCGGTAAGATCGAGACGCACCAATGCAGCTGTGTTGCGTCCGCGGGCAGAAATTGCCAAAGCAAACTCTGCACTTGGGCTGACTTCCAACACATAAAATGTATCGCTGGGGGCGATATCTATCAACGGCTGCCACCCGCTGTCTCGGTTGACCAAAAGCTGGGTCTTGTTTCCTTTTATACGGTCAAAACGTAACATTGGGCTCAAGTCTTTTGCCAAGACCCAGCCTAGAGTTTGGCCTTGGTTTTTGATCAACAGGGTTTTGTTGCCGCCTTGCTGATCTGTGGTGTATAAATCTGCGAACGCCGGGCTGCGATCCTGCGAGGCGATCACGACCAGATCATCTGCGTCACTGGGCTTGTTTTGAATTGACCAACTAGAAAACCCCCTTGGTGTGACATCGCGCCAATTGTCTTCGTCTGGTTTGGCGGGGTCAATCTGCCACAACCGGCCCTTGCGCCCGATCAGCAAAGCTGCGGTGTGCGGGTTCCAAAAGTAATAATCAACGTCCCTGAGACGCATCACCTCGCGGTCGGTGGTACGGTCCTTAACCAGAACCACCTGTTTGGTTTTGCGCGTTGCCCGCCACGCGAGGTACCGGCCGTCATGGCTTGAATGATAGGCCCATTCGGCCCGCATATCGGCATAGAAATCCCGCACTGGTATCAATGGTGGTAGTTCGGATGAGGCCAGTGACGGATGTGTGGCAGCCGTGTCATGTGACCACCACGCAGTTGTCGCAAAGGCCATAACCACCAAGCTGAGGAATGTTGCGAATATTATTTTAAGGTAAAACAATTTGAAATCCTTGTTTGAAGGGGCTGTATTGCAATCGGGGTTGTGGGCTGGCTCTTGATGAAAAACCGGCAGCTGTGAATATTTGAGCCAGTGTTCGGCCCGATACTGGCGGCCATTGTGAAGGGACAGTGCGAGAGGTCCAAATCTACCAGCAATAATTCCTTTGGTTGTTTATTTATTTATAATTACATCCATAAGTAAATACCGCAACCAGATCAACCCAGCCTTATCAACCGCGTAACTTACCGNATGTAGATCTGGGGCCTTTCCGTTTCACCTGACCTCGGCTATAGCCCGCATATGAGCACCAATCCTCCCAGCCTTCGCCCGGATCAAGCAAGCGCCCGGATTACCGAAACTCGCCGAACCGGGCAGCCGAATATCGGTATGGTCAGTCTTGGCTGTCCCAAAGCGTTGGTGGACAGCGAACGCATTCTGACGCGATTGCGGGCCGAGGGTTATGGCATCTCGCCTGATTATGCCGGNGCGGATGCGGTTATCGTCAATACCTGTGGGTTTCTTGACAGTGCCAAGGCCGAAAGCCTTGAAGCGATTGGNGAGGCGCTTAGCGAGAATGGCAAAGTGCTGGTCACGGGCTGTCTTGGCGCCGACCCCGATTATATCACCGGCGCGCATCCCAAGGTGNTGGCGGTTACGGGGCCACATCAGTATGAACAGGTGCTGGACGCGGTGCATGCGGCCGTGCCACCCAAGCCCGACCCTTATATTGATCTGCTCCCGGCAAGTGCAGTTTCTTTGACGCCACGCCATTACAGCTATCTGAAGATTTCCGAAGGCTGTAATCACAAGTGCAAATTCTGCATTATTCCTGATATGCGCGGCCGTCTTGCCAGCAGGCCGGCCCATGCGGTGCTGCGCGAGGCTGAAAAACTGGTCGTCGGTGGCGTCAAGGAATTGTTGGTGATCTCGCAAGACACCAGCGCTTACGGGTTGGATATCAAATATAAACAAGACCGCGGACATCGCGCCCATATCACTGATTTGGCGCGNGATCTGGGCTCACTTGGGGCTTGGGTGCGGCTGCATTATGTTTACCCCTATCCCCATGTGCGCGATCTGATCCCGCTGATGGCTGAGGGGCTGNTCCTGCCCTATCTGGACATACCGTTCCAGCATGCGCATCCGGCTGTTCTGCGGCGGATGGCGCGGCCGGCAGCAGCGGCTAAAACGCTGGATGAGATCGCCGCGTGGCGTGATATCTGCCCCGAGATTGCCCTGCGTTCGACGTTCATTGTCGGCTATCCAGGTGAAACCGAGGCCGAGTTTCAAACCTTGCTGGATTGGTTGGATGAGGCGCAACTGGATCGGGTGGGGTGTTTTCAATATGAAAACGTCGATGGTGCGCGGTCGAACGCGCTGCCCGATCACGTGCCAGATGCGGTCAAACAAGAGCGTTGGGACCGGTTCATGGAGAAATCACAAGCGATTTCCGAGGCCAAGTTGGCGGCGAAAGTTGGGCAGGTGATCGAGGTGATTGTCGATGAGGTTGACCAAGATGGAGCCACCTGCCGCACCAAGGCCGATGCGCCCGAGATTGACGGCAACCTGTTTGTCGATGAGGGATTTGAGAAGGTTCGGGCGGGTGATATTCTCACCGTCGAGGTGGATGAGGCGGGTGACTATGATTTGTGGGGCAAACCGCTGACTGCAAANTCCTAGGGCGTTTGGCCGNGCGTGATCTAACAGTGAGCTTGCCGCNGGGCCCTGACAGCGACCACTGGCACTGACCCCTCACGATAGCGGCCACCTTATCCTTGACCTGTCACCACGTTTGGAGGATAGCTCGCTCTTATTTTGACGCGTAAACTGATTCGAGCTATCATGCATTTACAAACAGACCGCCTTATCCTGCGCCCGTTTGAGGCGGGTGATCTCAAGCCCTTTTCTCATATAAATGCGGACCCTGAGGTCATGCGGTTTTTTCCTGCGCCCCAAACGTCTGAGGAAACTGCACAGATGCTTGCAAGATGGGCGGATAAGCAAACCCGATATGGCTATGGGTTTGCTGCTGTGGAAACCCGCCATGACAAGCAGTTGATCGGCATGGCGGGATTGTCGCGTCTGGAAGACGGCGTTCCGATTGCCCCCTGTAGCGAAATAGGCTGGNGGCTGACCCCGTCGGCTTGGCACAAAGGCTATGCCACCGAGGCGGCACGTGCNTGGCTGGCCTATGGCTTTGACACGCTTGGCCTGTCAGAGATATTTAGTTACACTCCGNGACTTAATCTGGCCTCGCAAAGGGTGATGCAGCGCATTGGCATGCAACACGCGCAGGCATTGGATTTTGAGTATCCGGCACTGCCTGAGGGACATGCGTTGCGTCCCATGGTGGTGTACCGGCTGCCAAGCCAAACCTATGTGGCTAGGTCTTAGGCGCCGCGTTCAAACAGCTTTCAACCTGAAACGCATCGGGAATGGNGTTGCGCCCTTCTAGGATCAGATNGGCCATCACCTCGGCTATTTTGGGTGCCATACCAAAGCCGATCTTAAAGCCGCCATTGGCGATAAAATGCCCTGCGCGGCCGGGATAGGCGCCCAGCATCGGGGCGCGGCTTTTGGCGCGTGGTCTCACCCCCGCCCAACGGGCGATAACTGGGGCATCTCGCAACATTGGAAATGCTGCGGTGGCGCGGGCAATAANCGCGTCCAACTGGGTATCTGTGTCGTCCGGATTGTGAAACGCGCGTTCGCTGGTCGAGCCGATCGCCACAGTGCCATCGGTGTGCGGCACAATATGCAGCGCATCGGCGAACAACTGCGGCGCGTCGGGCGCGGGATAACGCAAAAGCGCCGCCTGTCCTTTAACGCCATTGCCCACGGGCTGCTCGAACCGTTCGCTCAGGTCGCGCAAACCCTGCCAGCCTGTGGCATGCACGACGATGCCATGTTCGGGCCCGGCGGGTTCAATGCGGCCGCCCCATGCACGCAGGGCTGCCGCCAGTGCCAAACAAGCGTTGCGGGGGTGAATGCGCGCGCTTAGCGTGTCATGGATCAACCAACCAGTCGGGCTTTGCGGCGCCCAGTTGGCTTGAGTGTCTGCGCAGATAACCTGCCAGGTTGCCTTGCCCTGCCATAGTGTTTGCGCCGAAATTGCCCGTGCCCGTGCCAGCTCAAGGGTTTTTTCATCGGCAATAGGCTGTAGCCGCCCACTGCGCCCATAGCCCGAAGACTGACCTGATGCCGCCTCAACGCCTTGCCAAAAGTCTTGTGCCGCGATCAGGCTTTCGAACTGAAACGCCTTTTTTGCATTCCAGTTTTCTGGCACATGGGGGGCCAATGCTCCAACCGGGCCGCCACTCGATCCCGCTGCGACGCCGTTCGGGTCATAAATTTGTACTGCAGCGCCGCGGCGCGCGCAGGCCCAGCCGATGCTGAGCCCGAAAATACCCGCGCCATAGATTGTTACTTCTGCCATTGCCAATCTGTCCATCCTCGTTCTATGTCGCCTTAGCTCTCCTAATTCTAAGGTAAGTGATGCACAGCGACCAGCACCTAGATTTGCAATGGCGTGACGGCGAAGTGCCGGTCTCGACGCAATTCGACGACCCGTATTTTTCGCTCGAGGATGGTCTGGCCGAGACCCGTCATGTGTTTCTTGATGGCAATCGCCTGCCCGCACGGTTTCGCNCGGGATTTCAGATTGCCGAGTTGGGCTTTGGCGCGGGCCTGAACCTGTTGGCTACACTGCATCTGTGGCGNGAGAGCGGCCAGACCGGTGTTTTGCACTATACCAGCTTTGAGGCGTTTCCGATGCCACCAGAGGCAATGATCCGCGCGCAGGCGGGATTTGCGGCACTGGGTAAACTCGCCGGCGAGTTGGCGCCGTTCTGGCGCCAGGGCAGCCTAGATTTCGATTTGCCCGACCTGCGGTTCCGTCTGGTGATCGGCGATGCCAGACAGACGGTTGTTCGTTGGAGCGGGGCGGCTGATGCGTGGTTTCTCGANGGGTTTTCNCCGGCAAAAAACCCTGAAATGTGGCAAGATGATCTGTTGGCAGCGGTGGGCCAGCGCAGCGCGCCACACGGCACCGTGGCAACATATACAGCAGCTGGCTTCGTCCGGCGCGGTCTGGCGGCGGCTGGTTTTACTGTGGCCCGCACTCAGGGCTTTGGTCGCAAACGCCATATGACCACCGCGTGTCTGGGGGGGGCATCTTGACCGGTCAAGATAATACACGGCTGGGTATCTTTTTGATGATCCTGGTGACGATTGTGTTCTCTGTTCAGGATGGCATATCGCAGCATCTGGCNAGTCGTTACAATGTGATCATGGTGGTGATGATCCGCTATTGGTTTTTTGCGGCTTTTGTCATAGCGCTGGCGCAACGACAACCCGGAGGGGTGCGGCAGGTTGCAGTGACAAGCCAGCTGCCTTTGCAAATTTTTCGCGGGGTTTTATTGGCGGTCGAAATCTGTGTGACGGTTGTTGCTTTCACCTTGTTCGGGCTGGTGGAAACGCATGCGGTTTTTGTGTGCTACCCCTTGTTGGTCGCGGCGATGTCGGGACCAGTCTTGGGTGAATATGTCGGTTGGCGGCGCTGGACGGCGATCGGGGTTGGTTTTGTTGGGGTGCTGATTATCCTTGAGCCAGGGTCCAGCGTATTTTCGATCTATGCCTTGGTGCCGTTCTTTGCGGCGTTTCTATTCGCTTTATATGCCTTGTTGACCCGCTATGCGGCACGGCGTGACAGCACGGCAACCAGTTTTTTCTGGACCGGCATCGCCGGTGCTGCGGTTATGACCCTAGTGGGCATTTGGTTCTGGCAATCCATGAGCCTTGCCGATTGGGTCTGGATGGCAGCGCTCTGTATGACNGGGGCGCTGGGCCATTGGCTGCTTATTCGCTGTTACGAGGTTGCCGAGGCGAGTGCGGTGCAACCGTTCGCGTTTTTACAGCTGGTTTTTGCATCAATTGTCGGGATTGTGGTGTTTTCCGAAACGTTGCGCAGCAATGTTGCGGTTGGGGCCTTGATGATTACGGGCGCAGGTGTTTTTGCACTATTGAGAGAGCGGCAGAAGACCACCGCCAGCTAGTTCTTTGCTGAAAGAAACGGGCAGGACCTTGCGTCCGAGACGGGCCCGATAAATCGGCAGGCTTTCGGTGACCCGCATGATATAGTTTCGNGTCTCCGCATAGGGGATCGTTTCGATCCAATCGATTACATCTACCGATTTTTTTCGCGGATCGCCCTGTTTTTTGATCCAAGCCTTAGTCCGCGATGGTCCCGCGTTATAGGCGGCTGCAATCAACACCGGATTGCCATCAAAGCGGCGCGACAGTTTGGCAAGGTAGGCCCCGCCAATGGTGGCGTTGTATTTCCAATCTGTCAGCAGGCGTTTCACGTNATATTTTATCTTTATTTCTTTTGCGGTTTCTTTTGCCGTTCCCGGCAGNATTTGCATCAGTCCGCGCGCGCCCGCCCCACTGACGAGCGTCGGATTGAATTCGCTTTCGCGGCGGGCAATCGCAAGCATCAATTCGGCTGCGACAGGATGCGATGTGTTGATCAGCGGGTGCAGCGCATAATAGGGGGCTGCGATAATATGGCCGTACTGCGCCGCGCGCTTGCCGACCATCACCTGTAAATGTGGGTCTCTAAGCTCGGCCAGTAACGTGCCGAGCTGACCTAACTCGTCGGGGTTTAGGCTTTCTGACATATGGGTTAAAAAACGTTCGGCCAAATCAGGCTGCTCTGCAGTGAGCAAAAGTAAACCGGCTTTGAACACGCTTGACTTGGTGAAACTGGCAGTCACCCAGTTGGGAAACTGCGTGCGACCGGCCAAAGTCTTGTCAAATCGGCTGCCCGCNTTTTCTGCGGCGAGCAGCCCGTAAAAGCTGCTTTGATGCTGCGCGGCAAAGTTATAGGCAAGTTTTGCCGAAGCTCTGTCACCAGTGGCGCTGTAGGCGCGTCCCAGCCAATAACCGGCGCGTCCCAGAGANATTGGTGTTTCCACTGTATTTTTAAGTTTTGTAAAGTGCCGTATGGCTAAATCAGGCTGTTTCAGCCTGCGCAGGGCGAGAAACCCTGACAGCCATTCGAGCGTTGCGAACTGGGCACCTTTGTCGAGGTGGTGTGATGAGGCGAGAGTGTAGGCCTGACGATATTTTTTGCGACCCATCAACTCGCGGACCAGTACATGGCGCTGCTGAGCCCATTTTTCAGGGTGCCCGAGTGTCTTTTTGGATCGGCTGTGTTCGATCAAAAGTGTGATTGCGCGGTCTGTCAGCCCTTTGCGCAGACGCCATGCAAACCGTGCATGGGCCAGCCCGGGGTCATTTTTTAAAGTTCCGGCAACAGCCGCAATAAGCCCGTCAACACCCCGCGCATTGGTCATTAACCCCAGTCGTGCTTTNCCAAGGTTTTGTGCGTCTTTCGATACATAGGCCAACATGCTTTTGGCGTTNCCGCGCCATCCCTGCCAAAGCGCCCAGTCCAACCTCGCGTTGTGATGGGGTTTCAACAGCGTCCGGTGCCGTGCCATGAAGGTCATTTCTTCCTCGGCGCTGAGCCTGAGGGTGCGCCAGGCGGTCACGAGGGTTTTCTGGGCCGATTGGCTACGGCCTAGATTCGTAAGCGCCTTTGCATAGATCAACGCACCTGTTCCGGTTTGGGGGGGCGTGGTCTCAAAAAAGGCCGCAACGTCGGCTGGGTTTGCGCGTGCGAAGGCCGCTTCGGATTGTTTGCGCAACAGCTTCAGGCCGGGCCAGTCTGGGTGTTGGTGTAGAAANCGCGCCGTTTGTTGAAATGATCCCTCACCTTGGCGCAAATAATGCCAAAGTACGATGTCCTCTGCCAGCGGTCCGCTTGATTTTGCGATCTTAAACGCATCAGTCCAGTCTTGTGCCTCGATCGCTTCAAAAGCGCGGTGCAGTTCAGACACGGGCTCGGCAGCACAGATTTCTGTGCGAAAAAATAACACCACAAGTAGGACNACGCGCAACATAGCTTGCATTTCCGAAACCACTAGAGGATAGAGCTTAGGACTGTAGCGTCCTATATAAAAGCTGCAACCTGAAATCATGGCTTTGCTATTGACAGGTTGAGGTTTAAATAGGTCACGCTGCCCAAACTATCTTAGGAGTATGTTATGTTTAAAGGATTGATGCCAGCTCTGGTCACCCCGTTTGCCGACGGTGCCTTGGACTTGACGACTCTGAAAGCCTTGGTCGAGCGCCAAATCAAAGCGGGGTGTCATGGGCTTGTGCCGGTNGGGACCACCGGCGAAAGCCCAACGCTNACTCATGCAGAACACGAGACGGTTGTCGCTGAAGTGGTGAAAGCCGCCGCAGGGCGCGTGCCGGTNATTGCGGGTGCAGGCTCTAACAATACCGCCGAATCAATGCGCTTGATGCAGCACGCCAAAAGCGTTGGTGCAGATGCCGCGCTGGTGGTGACGCCCTATTATAACAAGCCGACGCAAGCAGGATTGATCGCNCATTTTACGGCGCTTCATAACAGCTGCGACCTGCCGATAATCATCTATAACATCCCACCGCGTTCTGTAGTCGATATGAGCCCCGAGACGATGGGCGAACTGGCAAAATTGCCCCGGATCATCGGAGTGAAAGATGCCACTGGCGATTTGGCGCGGGTTTGCCAACAGCGGATCAGCTGTGGTCTGGATTTTGTCCAGTTGTCTGGCGAAGACGCCACTGCCCATGGGTTTAATGCCCAAGGTGGTGTGGGCTGTATTTCCGTCACGGCCAATGTTGCTCCGGCCCTGTGCGCTCAGGTGCAAGAGGCGACGCTTATGGGGAATTATGCCAAAGCTCTTGAATTACAGGACGCGCTGATGCCGTTGCATCAGGCGATCTTTACCGAGCCTGGCCTCGTNGGGGTGAAATACGCCATGAGCCGTCTCGGTCTTTGCAGCGATGAGGTGCGTTTGCCGCTGGTGCCTTTGACGGCGCCAACGCGNGCACTTGTCGATGCAGGGCTGCGCCATGCGGGATTGATGAGCTGATTTTACGCATTTGNTGATCAGGCAGCGTGTCAAACGTATTGGCGCGGTGAACCGCGGCCTGTGGGCGACCGCGTTCCCCAGAAATTAAACGATATTTATGGATGCTCTTTGTGCGCCAACCGGGCCTGTCTGCGCAGGTGCCAACGATAAATTATGGGGGCCAGAGCATAGTCATATAGCGCGCTGGCGATCTGTTTTATTCCCGGACAGGCCACCAGTCGCCCCAGCCAGCGATATCGCGGCATCTGTGCCCACAGCACAAGAAACCCTTCGATCCCTGATGTCACTGCACCGTTATGTAAAACATAAAGCCGACGTGCCGCTTGGTCTGCGGTCAAATCCCAGTTTGTCAGCGCATCTGAGTTGAGATCATCAAATCCCAGCGGCAGCGCTTTATCANTGCTGTAGCGCNCATAGTGTTTGATCTCAAAGTTGCAAACTGGGCATTGGGCATTATAGAGCACACGGGTGGTTTTTGTGAGATTGTCGGTCATATCTTTTGGCCTGGTGATAGACTTGAGCGCAATGCGGCAGGCTAATGTCAGGCAGTTCCTTTTATGATTAGGCCGCAGCGCAAGGCCGGGTGTGGATTATGGATTGTATGCTTACTCTCCATTATCGCATTGTATCTAGCCGGATTATGGCGCAAAACAAGCGTTGTAGGTTGTGATATCACTACGAAAACAGGAGCGGAGCAGTATGAAACTGTGCATCATATCGGAATTCACATGTGACTTTAATGCATACGAGGCCATGATAGAAGGCAATCGTGATCAGGTTATGCAATTTTGTTCGGAAATGACGCTGGCAAAAGTAAGCGACCACAAATGTATACTGGTCGCAGATGTCACCGACCCGGCCGGGCTTCATGCCCATATGTCAACCCCGGAGATGCGGCAATGGGACGAGGATAACGGCTGCGTAGATACGGTATTTTTGATGGAACCCGCTGCCGCTTAATGGCGATTAACGGGTCGATTGAAAAGCGTCTAGCCTCTGCCANGGGCGGCTGAAAAATCATTTCAAAAAACCGGCCCTGAAACTGTACAGGTCCGGGTTCAGGTTTCGGTTATCTGTTTTGCATTTGCGCGACATCGTGGCGGGTCAGGCCAATATCTTCAAGCGTGCGGTCATTTAGGTTTGATAAGATCAGGTGGGTTTTACGGCTTTTGTTCCAAGCGACGAAAAGTTGCANNACTGTCGCAGCTTTCTGAATGCTATTGTGAAGCATGTTTGAAGGNGCAGAGTCTGTCTGGTTGATCAGGGTAAAGGCCATCATTAATTTCCTTGAGANGGGGGTGGTCAGTCTAGAGCGGCTCATCTAGGGATTTAGGTTGGATGCAGCAACACCTGTTTTTGCAGGGCCCATATGCATTTTTTGCAAGGCTGAACGGGTGCCCAATAGATGTTCAAAGGCGGGTCATCCGGTTGAGGTTGAACCGGCACAGCCTGAGGCGTTTTTTTTCGTGTGTTCATTCGATCAGGATGTTGTCTGGGATTGGTTATTTTTATCTGGGGCTCTGAAGTTAAGTGATTTGTCTCAATCTGTGGTTGGCCCGTTTGGGGTGATCCGCCTGTGCCGTAAAGCCCTCGGCATGCCCATTGGCCCTAGGTTTGCAAAATTGGCCTATCAAACAGTTGGTGATAGCCTTTGTTCGCGTTTCGTGCTACTGTGAAAAAAATAAACAGAGGTGCAAATGCGGGTGTTAGGGATTGATCCAGGTTTGCGAAACCTCGGATGGGGCGTGATAGATGTATCTGGCAGCCGTTTGAAACATGTTGCGAACGGGACCTGTGTGTCGCAGGGCTGCGATTTGGGATCACGATTGGTATCGCTGTACGAACAATTGTGCGAGGTGTTGACGAAATACCAACCCGATACAGCTGCGGTTGAAAAAACCTTTGTGAACAAGGATGGAGCGGGTACGCTGAAACTGGGGCAGGCCCGTGGAATCGCGATGCTGGTGCCGGCAAAGGCCGGATTGCTGGTGGGTGAGTATGCCCCGAACACCGTGAAAAAAACCGTTGTTGGAGTGGGCCATGCGGAAAAGGGTCAGGTGGCCCATATGGTCAAGATGCAATTGCCCGGAGTAGTTTTAGCGGGACCCGATGCGGCCGATGCGCTGGCGGTGGCGATTTGTCATGCCCACCACAGCCGCTCGGCAGAACGGGTGGCCACAGCCGAACAGGTGCGTGCATGATTGGAAAGCTCTCAGGGGTGCTGGAATACCGTGCGGATGACCACGTTTTGCTTGATGTGCGTGGTGTTGGCTATATTGTGTTTTGCTCGGATCGCACCTTGGCATCTCTGCCTGCGGTAGGAACGATGCTGGCGCTTTATACCGATCTTATCGTGCGCGAAGATTTGCTGCAATTGTTCGGCTTTACATCCTTACAGGAAAAAGAATGGCACCGCTTGTTGATGAGCGTTCAGGGTGTCGGGGCCAAGGCGTCTCTGGCCATTCTCAGCACGCTCGGGCCTGAAGGTGTCAACCGGGCCATTGCGCTGGGTGACTGGAACGCGGTCAAAGCGGCGCGCGGCATTGGCCCCAAAACAGCGCAGCGCGTGGTGAATGAGTTGAAGGATAAAGCGCCAAAGGTAATGGCGATGGGCGGCACTCTGGGTCTGGCCCTTGGTACGCAAACCGCAGAACCGGGTGTCGGCCAAGGAGTCAATCAAGCTGCCGGAGCCGATGATGACCCCGTGGTTGAAGGCGCGGTGAACGCTCGGGTTGCCAAAGGCTCTGCCGCGGCGGCTGCATCAGCTGCGGACCGTCGGGTTTCGGCCCAAAGTGAAGCGCTGTCGGCGCTGTCCAATCTGGGCTATGCACCCGGCGAGGCGGCCAGCGCTGTTGCCGAAGCCGCGGGCGCCGCGCCCGAGGCCGAAACCTCTGGCTTGATCCGTGCCGCATTGAAACTTCTGGCGCCGAAAGGCTAAACCGTGACCGAACCTGATCCCACCCTGCGCCCTGACCCGATGCCCGAAGACAGCGACCGCGCCCTGCGCCCGCAGGGATTGGATGAGTTTATCGGCCAAGCCGAGGCGCGGGCCAATCTCAAAGTGTTTATCCAAGCTGCGCGTCAACGCGGGGAGGCAATGGATCATACATTATTTTACGGCCCGCCGGGGTTGGGCAAAACCACTTTGGCCCAGATCATGAGCCGTGAACTGGGGGTGAGTTTTCGTATGACATCGGGGCCGGTGCTGGCCAAGGCGGGCGATCTGGCGGCGATCCTGACCAATCTTGAGGCGCGTGATGTGTTGTTCATCGACGAAATTCACCGCCTTAACCCGGTGGTGGAAGAGGTGCTTTACCCCGCGCTTGAAGATTTTGAACTTGATCTGGTGATCGGCGAAGGACCTGCGGCCCGCACGGTGCGGATTGAATTGCAGCCCTTTACGCTGGTTGGCGCCACCACGCGTTTGGGTTTGCTGACCACGCCGCTGCGGGACCGCTTTGGTATCCCGACACGGCTGCAGTTTTATACCGTCGACGAGTTGCACCAGATTGTCACCCGTAATGCGGCGAAACTGGGCGCGCCGGCGGATGAGGGCGGCGCGCGCGAAATCGCGCAGCGGTCGCGCGGCACGCCACGTATCTCCGGCCGTCTGCTGCGTCGGGTGGTAGATTTTGCCATGGTTGAAGGTGATGGCACGGTGACCCGTGAATTGGCTGACCACGCCCTCACCCGGCTCGGGGTGGATAATCTGGGGTTGGACGGTGCTGACCGGCGGTATCTGCTACTGATTGCTGAAAATTATGCCGGAGGCCCGGTGGGAATTGAGACGATGAGTGCGGCCCTGTCGGAAAGCCGTGATGCATTGGAAGAGGTTATAGAACCGTTTTTGTTGCAGAAGGGTCTGATCCAACGCACGCCGCGCGGTCGGATGTTGGCGCAAAAAGGCTGGGATCATTTGGGTATGGTGGCACCCAAAGTGCAGGGTGCTCTGTTTGAATAATTGCTGTGCTGACAAGAGCGTCTTTTTGGGGTCTACATCTGGCAACCAAAGCCAGGGTTAGTAAGGCGTTATTTTTATATGTGGGGTTTTTAATCCCTGCTCATTGCGTGGTTTTATGATGTGAATAACACTTATGGTGGCATAGCCCGCACCGCTGCAAAAGTGGGCATTTTCAGAGGTCTATGAAACAAAAAATTATTATTATAGCCCTTGATACACTGAGAAACGGATTAAAGCCTTTGTTGCGGCCATCCCCTGCTACGTGATCTTCGGACCCTCATGTTCGAGTGGCTTTTCCGAAAACGGCGCCGATATCCGCGAGGATCTGCCGGGCGTTGACTGACAATAGGCTGTGCCGATTTGCAGGCATTCGACTTGCGCGCAACTCTACGCTTTATACGTGCAAGGCGGTGGTCCGTTAGGCTTGGCCTGAACTATCGGGCAGACATACGGCCCAATTTGTGATACCAAAACGGAATAATATTTAACCTTTGATTGAAACCGCATAAATTATGGCAGTCACCTTTCATTTCCTGTCGGCCAGCGGTGCCTTGTACGGCGAGTTTAAAACCCGAGTGCACGCCGCGCTTGAGGACTGTGTGCAAACATGCTCGGCCAAGCTGGTGTTGGGGGATCTGGATGTGGTTGTTATGGCAGCCCCAAAAAGGTGCGTGATCCCGCAGCTTGGGGTCAGTGGTTATGC
>NYVC01000111.1 GCA_002684375.1 Marinovum sp. | reverse complement strand
CTTAAGGCTGTATCCAGTGTCATGGGCGGCGACTGTAGCTTGCCGTTGTAGACTTGCCTCACCACCTCCTGTGGCAGTTTGCCCTTGATGGTCTTTGCAAGTTCATTCAGCGCATATTCCTCTTGGCTGTATTCAACGATATGACCAGCCACGACCATATCCGCAACTTCCTCGCCCAGCGCTGCTTTGATGAAGGCCAGGGCTCGTTCATCGGCAGGCATCGTCTCTTCTGCTGCAAACAGCTGCTCTATTTCCAAATGCACTTTGGGAAGGGCGTTCATCGCCTCTGAGTAGCTCTCCCCNANNTGCCNNTAGAGTGTATCCTTTCCAATCAGGTGTCTGAGCTTTTTAGGAACGTTTCTTTTATAGCGATANGAGCCGTTCTGGCGTCTAAANACATNGGCGGGGAGTTTTGGCATCTTGGGGTCCATGCTGTNATTGTCACTCCTAGTCTGGNGAGTTTCAAGTCGCCCGGCAGTCTANTNGTGACACTTTNCCGCAAAAACTGACCNAGTGGNCCCAAAAGCGGTCCANGGTNACTCANTTGCCAAGTCAGGTTTCCTACCTCTGCGGTCATNAGCTGCAGTGCGNTCAAAGGTCAGCTATGCGGGACTTTCCGGAACTTCAGGTTCGCGATATCAGCGTGGTTTCAGCAGTTTTCTTGAGTGTTTGCTCATATGCTGACTGCGACCAGCCACACTCACGCACCAATCGCTCCCAGTTTTCGACAGATAAGAGAGCCCACAAAAGGTCGGTAGCCGTTACCGTTGTCAGCCCATCTGTCAAACAACCATCCTCTGAGATGGCGTGTATTGCGGCTTCACATCCATGCCTGACGGCCTGCATCCGGTCATTCCACGCGGCAGCTGCTTCTGTGTCGGTATTACACATGGCGCGCAAGGCAACTGACATGCCGTGAATTTCGGGGATGTAGCCGCCCCAGCCCTCGATGAAGGCGTGCAGTCGTTCTACCCCCGATGTCGCCGAGCGGCTGCGTGCCAGTCGCGCGTCCACGTTTTTCACCACATCGATGTGGCGGGTTGTGGCCACAAGCAGCTCGGTGCGATTCGGAAAATGCAGGTAGAGGGCCTGACGGCTAATGCCCGCCGCTTTTGCGATGTCTGACATTCGGACGGTTTTATCCCCATTTTCCAACAGGTTCCACGTCACATCGAGAATGCGGGTTTTGGTGTTAGTCGGCTTACTTGACATTTTGTAAAGTTATAACTTATTGACGCCATGTCAACTTTACACAGTGTCAAGAAATCTGCTTGCACCAAAACCGTAGGAGAACAAAAATGAAAGTCATCGTGTTTGGAGCCACCGGCAGTGTTGGTCACTTGGTTGTGAAAGAGCTTCTCAAGGCTGGCCACGAAGCCACGGCCTTTGCCCGCAAGCCAGAAAAACTTGGTTTGACTGACGCCAACCTGTTTCGAACCGCTGGCGATGCATTGGACGCCAAGGACGTCCTTGAAGCGGTCAAAGGCCATGACGCTGCTGTGATTACGCTTGGGTCGGGCTTGTCACGCAAAAGCGTCATTCGTTCACAAGGCACAATGAATGTCATCCGGGCGATGCAGGCTCAAGGCGTGAAGCGCCTTATCTGTCAGTCCACGCTTGGCGCTCGCGACAGCTGGTCCAATCTAAACTTCTGGTGGAAGCGGGTGATGTTCGGTGCGCTCCTGGCCCCGGTATTTCGCGATCATGAACTGCAAGAGCAACTGGTCGAGGCCAGCGGACTCGACTGGACGATCGTGCGCCCTGCGGCCTTCACCGATGAGGCTACCCGGCGCCCTGTTATCGAGGATGTGCCGAACAGCGCACGCGGACTGGACCTAAAAATCTCGCGTGGAGAATTGGCATGTTTCCTGACCCGCCAGGTGATCGACTCGCAGTATCTGGGCCGCGCCGTTGGCTTGTCGAGCTGATGGGGGTGGACATGATGACTTGGATTCTACTGGTTTCTGGTCTTTTGATGGCGCTGATCTCCGGCGTGTTCCTGAGCTTTTCTGATTTCGTGATGAGGGGGCTTGCGCAAGCCCCCGGCACGGCGGGAGCCGCGGGCATGATCGGGCTTAACCGCACGGTATATAAATCGATCTTCATGGTTTTGTTTATGGGGTTGGTACTGGGTTCCATAGCGCTTGCCTTGTTGGCCTATTGGCAATTGGATGGCGCAGCGTTGTCTTTGGTTGTCGCAGGAACGTTGAGCTACCTTGTTGGCGTCTTAGCCGTGACTGGCTTTGGAAATATTCCGATGAACAACCGTCTTGATGCCACATCCGAGCGATCGGGCGACATGGCCATCTATTGGGCGGACTATGCAAAGCGTTGGACGCGGCTGAACCACATACGGACAGCCGCTTCGGCCTTCGCGGCATTTTCCTGGCTTATAGCGGCCAATCTGCTTTAATATGCCCGAATGAGCCGAGAGGGCTAACTTCTTGCAGAGCTCGGAAAGAGTTGTCTTATTTGGGCTCTTGCCAGCCATTCGCTGCGATTTGATTTAATGTCCGCTTAAGGCAGAAAAACTTGCAATAGGTTACTAAATTCANNGCCCTGAAACTACTAACTGANACCAAACCTGACCAAGTGGTCCCAAAAGCGGTCCCGAAAAATGGTCCAACCCACTGTTATCATTTAATTTATTCAGAAAACTGGGTGNNNAGTGGCGCACCGGGGAGGATTCGAACCCCCGACCCCTTGATTCGTAGTCAAGTACTCTATCCAGCTGAGCTACCGGTGCCTTTATCGCGGGATGTAGGACAACCCTCTGACCGATGCAAGAGCGAATGCAAAACAACGCGATAAAAAAAGGAAATTCCACCCAACGCACCCCAGACCATGGGCGTCTAAAGTGTCGATATCAAACTCTAACTTTTGTTTAGTTCTTCAGGCAACCCCCCAGATCAACGAAAATGGTGGTGCTAGCCATTTTCGCATCCACATGANAGTGATNAGGTATNCCTGCAAGATCATTNTGAAATACGTTGAGAANGCTTTGGTGCCAAGCGCNTTTTACAAAGCGCCTTTCGGCAGGCTTATGAGAAAACTCGAGCCCTCTGCNCCCGTGTGTTGCAACGTTAATGTACCACCNTGTCCTTTGAGCAACTCANCCGCAATCGCCAACCCAAGGCCGACCCCACCCTTTCTAGCACTGCCTTGAAAGGGTTGAAATATATATTCNAATGCGGTTTGTGGCATCCCGGGGCCAGTGTCAGACACCTCAATACACCAATCTGCANGTGCCTCATATGCCGCAATGGTAATTACTCCCGCCCGACCACTGGCGACAATCGCCTGGCGCGCGTTGCGCAGCAAATTTGACAAGATNCGAAACACTTGCTCGGCATCGGCACGAATTACGAATTGGTCCGGCACCTGNATCACAAAATCAACCGATTGTCCAACGACGGCAAGCCGCTCGCTGTCGACNACATCCCGCACCACCTCCGCCAGTGCCATCTGCCGCAGATTTGGCGACGGTTCTTCTGCTTTGCCAAAAGCCAATGTGCTTTCGGTCAAAGACACCGCGCGGGCGATGGATTGCACCAGCTTTGGTGCCATCCGCTGCACGATCGGATCCTGGCTGGTTCCAATCCGGTCGGTGAAAAGCTGCGCAGTGGTCAAAATATTCCGTAAATCATGGCTCACTTTCGCCACCGCCTCACCAAGTTGGGATAGACGTTCTTTCTGCCGCAGGGCGCCGGTCAGTTGGGATTGCAGGCTTGCAAGCGCTTCTTCTGCCTCGCGCAATTCGGTTACACGGGCCGAGGGACGGATCATATTTCGCGCATCCTCAGGTGCCCGGGCATAGCCCTTCATATATGTCACAACATGCAAGATTGGTTTCACCAAGATAACCCGCACNGATGCAAGCANCAGGANCGCAGTAAAGCCCGATATGATCATCGATAGCACCAGCATCCGCACACCATAGGCGATCATAGCATCGCGAAGAGAACCAGTGTCAGTGGTAATTTCAATCANCAGTCCGGCATCACGCAAAGGCGCGCCAATGACGCGTATAACCCGGTCTTCGGTGTCCAGAAAACGCAAGGTTGCATCGCGGATCAGTTCCAAAAAACTTGGGCTTTGCAAGTCATAGGTGGCGCTGATCATACCNGGAATTTCAGACGACAACATAAGTTGTCGCACGGCATCGCGGCGCAATACAACGTTGAACACCCCGGCGTTGGTCAGCAATTCCTGNTCCAACTCAGGCGAGATCATATCATCAGCCAGCAGCGCCAGCGATGCAATCTGCGCACGCTCCAGTCGCGCCAGCANATAGCTCTCTCGAAACCGCGCCACAGAGGGAACAAAGAGCAACACTTCGGCCAACATGACAAAGATCATTGTCAGCAAAAAAAACCGTCCCGAGAGCGATCTCAACATACCAAAACCTGTTGCGCAGACTTTGGTTGCGTCTGCCTANAAATTGCCTTTGTTCAGACCTATCAAACTCTCGGTGGTAAAAACAGGCCTCAGTTGCANGTCTTTCCGCTTTACTCTGGGTTGCTTGGCCTGATTTAGATGTATCGGTTGGAGGCCCGAAAAGGATAGCACATTATGCCAGCCCAAAGCCGTCGTTGATCTTCGCACCCGTCTCTAAAGGNTGTGAGACGGTCCNATACTTTCATGTANCGTAAACCTCACAATGAGGACGGCGTAAAAATGTCGGAACCAATTATNNATGTCATACCACTGCAGTGCACACAGGCTGCCGCATTCACTATCTTTANNTAAGGGTTTGCGATTTGGTGGCCCAACAGCGCTTTCTCAATTTCCNCCGAACAGGGCATNGGCCGAAGAAAATCGTATTTACGCCAAAGGTCGGGGGCAAGATAACCGAAACGCTCTTTGATGGCAGTCAAGCAGATTGCGGCAAAGTGCTGGAATTTTCGCCAGTCAGAAAATTAGCCATTGCGTGGCGCATCTCTATCACAGAAAGAAAAGCAACCCGCGAAGACGTCGCATTTCGGGAAAATGGTGACAGGAGTGTTGTCAGGCTTACTCATTCAGATTGAGACGCTTTTGGGGATAAGTGGCATCCTGACCGTGAAACCTATGATGCTGGCTAGGTGGTCGTCTTTAATCAGGCCTTTGCCGGTGCCTGCGCATGCAAAACCGGCGAGGCGTAAAAACCATAGATGGCGTGATTATATAACAAATCCCATCCTTAAAATCNCGATGCAGTCGTTGCNCCTTTTCAACCCAGCGACATGATTTGCTGTATTTGTCCAATGGCCTTGGNTNATTGTGAACCACGCGTCACGGTTCGACGCCTGCCTGTGACACCCGGCTGNATCGCCGTTTGACATATCCTATTACCCGCCGTATAGCACGGGCTTGTTATAGACCGAGCACGGGCGAATCTGTCTCCCACCGCTCAAAAATTGGAGACGGAGCGATGAAACGCACCTTTCAACCCTCGAACCTCGTACGCAAACGGCGTCACGGCTTTCGCGCGCGGATGGCCACCAAAGCCGGTCGCAAGATCTTGAACGCCCGTCGCGCACGTGGCCGGAAAGAACTCAGCGCATAGCGCCTGAAAAAGGTTTGCACTAAATGGCACCGCCGGCAGACACCTCGGAAGGCAAGATTGCCGGACCGACGTTTCAGCCGGCGGTTGCTTTTTTGTGTCAGACGCTCAAGAAACGCAGCGATTTTCTTGCCGCAGCCCAAGCTGCCCGACAATCCACAGTATCAATGACCGTTCAGGCCCGAAACCGCAAAGATGGACAGGGCAACATTAGGGTCGGCTTCACCTGTTCCAAAAAGGTTGGCAATGCAGTGGCGCGAAATCGCGCCAAAAGACGTTTGCGCGCGGTTGCGCGCCTGCTTTTGCCGACCCATGGCCTGGCAGGATATGATTACGTGCTGATTGGACGCCCAAATATCACCGCCAGTCGACCCTACACCCAGCTTGCGCAGGATTTTGAGACCGCCTTGACGCGTCTGCATGCACCCCGCCTGCCATCACCAGACCGCACATGACGGTGCTGGCACGCATTCTTGCAGCGCCCGTACGCGCCTATCGTTTGATCTTCTCGCCGTGGGTCGGGCATAATTGCCGCTATCAACCCACTTGCTCTGCCTATGCTCTGGAAGCGCTGCAAACCCATGGCGGGCTCAAGGGCGGGTGGCTGACGCTGCAGCGTATCGCCCGATGCCAGCCCTTTGGCAGTGCCGGCTATGACCCGGTCCCACCCGCCAAGCGGGCCGAGCACTCCAACACTGGCCGTAATAAATGACACACATACGCTGTTGTTTGCTAAAAGGCGCCGCTGAAATGGCTTTCCTCGCACAGCCTTGTTTGGCATAAGCCGCATCATGTTAGATCACAAAAACGACATTCACCCGCTGTTTAACGGGGCGCCAAGCTCGACCGGATTCAAAAAGCTGCGCAAACGGCTGGTGCAGCAAACCCGCGAGGCGATTACGCAGTACGGGATGATCGAACCCGGTGCTCGCTGGCTGATCTGTCTGTCAGGCGGCAAAGACAGCTATACATTGCTGGCCGTACTGCATGAGTTGAAATGGCGCGGCGTTTTGCCTGTCGATCTACTGGCGTGCAACCTTGATCAGGGCCAGCCCGGATTTCCCGCCACGGTGCTACCGGAATTCTTGAAGACGCGCGGCGTAGCACACCGCATCGAATACCAAGACACCTATTCTATCGTGATGGACAAAGTACCAGCAGGGCGCACCATGTGCGCGCTATGTTCAAGGTTACGCCGCGGCAACCTGTACCGCATCGCCCGTGAAGAGGGGTGCTCGGCCGTGGTTCTGGGCCATCACCGCGACGATATTCTTGAGACATTTTTCATGAACCTTTTCCATGGTGGCAAACTGGCGACAATGCCGCCGAAACTGGTCAACGAACAGGGTGATTTATTTGTGTACCGACCGTTGGCCCATGTGTCTGAAACCGATTGCGAAAAATTTGCCAAGGCCATGCAATATCCAATCATCCCCTGCGATTTATGCGGCTCGCAAGATGGTTTACAACGCCAGCAGATCAAACAATTACTGGATGGCTGGGAACGCAATTCGCCCGGCCGCCGGCAAGTGATCTTCCGTGCATTGACCAGCGCGCGCCCGTCACATCTGCTGGATTCCGGGTTGTTCGATTTTAAGGCATTGGCCCGCAATATCCCCTGTCACGGACAAAACATCGTCTGAACGCTTTAACCAGATTTTGCGTCAGGCCAGGCATCAATCCGAGATCTGCCCACCAAAGATCACGGTTTCTCGAAAATATTGCCCGTACAAGGGAAGCAAAGCTTCCCTGTATGTATAATCTCCTTGACCTTTTGCGCCACACTCTGTTGAACGCAGGCTTGAGACATTCATCGATAGGTGGCAGCGCTAAATGGACGACCAAAACAAAAACCTCATTCTNGCAACAGCTCTTAGTCTTGTCGTGCTTATCGGTTGGTTCGCCCTGTTTCCACCTCCTGCCCCGCCCGTCACAGACCCTAACGTTGAGGCGGTCTCAACGAACGCAGTGGTTCCAAGTGCTNCCGAAAGTATCAAAGGCACTGCGCCGCAAGCGGTGATTGAGGGCGCNGATGCCCCTCGGGTCGAAATCAGAACCGACCGAGTTGAAGGCGCGATCTCGCTGCAAGGTGGTCGCATTGATCAGCTGGCTTTCAAAGATTATCGCGAAACGCTTGATGAGGGTGCAGACATTGTGACATTGCTGTCCCCCTATGATGGGGAAACCGGATATTACGCACTTTATGGNTGGCGTCCCGGTGGCGGCATGACCTTGGACCAGGTGCCCGGCCCAAATACCCTGTGGAAGCTGGAATTCGGCAACACTCTAACGCCAAGTTCCCCAATCGGATTGATCTGGGACAACAATAACGGTGTGACGTTCCGCAGGCAGATCGAAATTGATNACAACTATCTTTTCAGCATAACGCAATCGGCCGAAAATAACGGCGCTGGTGCCGCGGTGATCCAGCCCTACGGCACCTTGGCCCGGCATGGCGAACCGAAAGNTTTAATGAACTTCTTTATTCTGCATGAAGGCGTTGTCGCGATGGCAGACGGCGAACTGGCAGAAATTGACTATAGCGATATGGTCGATTTTCCATATGTTGATAACGAGGTGGCTCGCGCCGAGGTGACCCAAGTTGCCGAAAGTGGTTGGATTGGCTTTACCGATCATTTCTGGATGACCACGCTGGTTCCCGCGAGCGGCTCACCGTTTAAATCTATTTCTAAATTTGACGAGCGCCGGAACTTGTATCAAACCGAAGCGGTGTTACCCACCGAGACGGTTGCCCCAGGCCAAACAGTCACCGTGGAAACACAGTTATTTGTCGGGGCAAAAGAATGGGACACCATCCGCGACTACGAAGCGCAGGGCGTCTCTGGGTTTTTGAACAGTATTGACTGGGGGTGGTTCTTTTTCCTGACCAAACCCATATTTGCCGTGCTGTTCTGGATCAACGGTTTGATCGATAATATGGGCTGGTCGATCATCGTTTTGACCTTGTTGATCAAAGCNGTTTTATTTCCGCTGGCGTATAAATCCTATGTCTCGATGGCGAAGATGAAAGAGCTTCAGCCCGAAATGGAAAAGATCAAGGAACGCACTGGCGACGACCGTCAGAAGCTCCAGCAGGAAATGATGGCACTTTACAAGAAAGAAAAGGTTAACCCGGCCTCCGGCTGTTTGCCCATCTTGCTGCAAATCCCGATCTTTTTCTCCTTGTATAAAGTTATTTTTGTGACTTTAGAATTGCGCCACGCGCCCTGGATTGGCTGGATCACAGATTTATCCGCGCCGGACCCCTCATCCATCCTCAACCTGTTTGGCCTGCTGCCATATGCCGTGCCGGAACTGGGGATGCTCTCGATTATTTCTCTGGGTATTCTGCCAATCCTGCTGGGGATATCCATGTGGGTACAGCAAAAACTCAATCCCGCACCAACAGACCCGACACAGGCGATGATCTTTGCTTGGATGCCCTGGGTGTTCATGTTCATGCTGGGCACGTTCGCAAGCGGTCTGGTGGTTTATTGGATTGCCAACAACACCATCACCTTTACCCAGCAATATCTGATTATGCGTTCACAGGGCTATAAACCCGATGTGTTTGGAAATATGTTTTCTGGNTTCAAGAAAAAGCCTGCACCGGACAAAAAATAATGGCAAAGATTACGGAAATCTGGCGGNATCCGATTAAATCACATGGCCGTGAANCGGTCAGCGCTGCCGCCCTGAGCGTGGGGAAAACCCTTCCTTGGGATCGTCAATGGGCGGTTGTCCATGACGCNTCAGATGTCGACGGCAGCACTTGGGCGCCATGTCAAAATTTCAGCCGCTCATCGAAAGCGCCTGCTTTGATGGCGATTACCTGTGAGTTGGATGAGGCCCGTGAGACGCTTACCCTACATCACCCTGATCGCCCTGACNTAACCTTCCAGCCGGATCAGGATAGCGCGGCATTNATCGACTGGGTCACTCCCCTNATGCCCCCCAATCGCGCGCAATCGACCCGCCTNGTCCGTGCCCAACAGCGTGGTATGACCGATAGCGACTATCCGTCAATCAGCCTGTGCAATATGGCCTCACATCGTGCCGTCTCGCAGAAACTGGGTCGCGATCTGTCGATCCACCGCTGGCGCGGCAATATCTGGCTTGATGGCTTGGCCCCTTGGGAAGAGTTTGACTGGATTGGTAAGCATATTCGCCTTGGAACGGCAGTGCTTGAGGTTAAAGAGCGGGTTGTGCGCTGTATGGCAACCACAGCCAACCCGAAAACTGGCCTGCGCGATGCGGATACTCTGGGCGTTTTAAAGACTTGGGGACATCAAGAGTTTAACGTCTATGCGGCAGTAGTTGAAAACGGTCATGTTGCGGTTGATGACAGCGCGGAACTGATATGAAACAGCTTCCTTTTCCGGAGACAGAGGCCCCTGACTCCCACACCACAGAACAGGGCCGGATGCTATTTGCCAGTGGCACAGATTTTGTCAAAGGAGTTGTTGCAATGTCGGGCCTGCCACCCGCGGACCGGCTTGAAGTTTGCTTTGCAGGCCGCTCAAACGTTGGCAAATCAAGCCTGATCAATGCCGTTACCGGACGCAAGGCCCTGGCGCGGGCGTCCAACACCCCCGGCCGGACGCAGGAGATAAATTTTTTCACCGCCGGCGACAGTCATTATCTGGTGGATCTACCCGGCTATGGATATGCCAATGCGCCTGTAAAGGTGGTGGAAAAATGGCAACACCTGCTGAAACAATATCTTTCAGGGCGACAATCTCTGCGCCGGGCTTTTGTTTTGATAGATATGCGACACGGCGTCAAACCTGTTGATGAAGAGATCCTCAGCCTTCTGGACAGTGCTGCAGTCCCGTTTCAATGCGTAATGACCAAAACTGATAAGATAAAAGACATCAACCGTGAAAAAACCCTCGCGCAGGTGCGCCAAACCCTATCCAAACATCCCGCGGCCTTTCCTGAGATTGTATTGACGTCATCCGAAAAAGGCACCGGTATCGCCACACTGCGCGCGATCATAGCGACATTGGTCTGATCGCAGCTGCAGCAAAACCTTGCAGGCGTCAGCAAAATCTTTGATAACGCCCTCAGAGGTATCAAACGTGAAGACTCAAAGCATGAACCGCGACTGGATTGCCACCGCAAGGACACTCTCTGAGGCTCTGCCCTATCTGCAGCGCTATGACGGGGCGATTGTTGTCATCAAGCTGGGTGGCCACGCAATGGGCAGTGACGCCGCCATGGAGACCTTTGCGCGTGATGTCGTACTGATGCGGCAGGTCGGGATCAATCCGGTCATTGTGCACGGTGGCGGGCCGATGATCAACGCGATGCTCGACAAGTTGCAAATCGCGTCAGAATTTGTACATGGCAAGCGGGTCACTGACGCCAAGACAATGGAAGTGGTCGAAATGGTCCTGTCGGGACGGGTCAATAAACGGATTGTCCAAGCGATAAATGCTCAAGGAGGCCGGGCGGTCGGGCTATCGGGAAAAGATGCCAATTTGCTGATTTGCGACCAGACCGATGCTGCACTGGGCCTTGTTGGCACCCCCGCCGAAGTCGACACTACCGTACTAAAAACCCTGTTTGAGAGCGATATGATCCCGGTGATTGCCCCGTTGGGTTCGGGTCGCGAAGGAGAGACCTTCAATATTAATGGCGACACAGTGGCCGGCTCGATTGCCGCCGCCTTGACTGCTGACCGCCTGTTGCTTTTGACGGATGTCAGTGGCGTCAAAAATGCCGACGGCGAAGTGCTGACCGAATTAACCGCCGATAAGATCCGCACATTAACCCGCAATGGTGTGATTGCGGGCGGCATGATCCCCAAGACCGAAACAGCCCTTGCGGCGATTGACGGTGGGGTACGGGCCGTGGTTATTTTAGATGGCAGAGCCCCAAACGCCTGCCTGCTGGAACTGTTCACCGAACATGGTGCAGGCTCACTGATCCGCGCCGATTGACACCCCTCACGCCAAAGCTCCGCTTGTACCTGTGAAAAATCTGCCTATCGTCGGACCTATGCAGGATGAAGCGTCAATAAAAAAACTAGAATTTCAAGGCAAGACTACCTTGTCCGCGAGTCTGACACGGCCCGTGACAGGATGCATTGAGCCAAAAAGCGGCCGCAAGATTCGCGGTCAATCCGTGTGACTTACGACGATTTGGCCCGCGACGCACAAACGCTTAACCTCAACATTGTAGGCATTTGTCAAATTTTACCAGAGGACAACATGCCGTCCAAATACAAGAGCCTTGTGCTCTTAGGGCCGGACATCCAGACATTTTGGCCACATTTTATCAATCAAGTTGAGTATTTGGATGGGGATCCAGACCCATTGGATCGCTGGTCGGTACGCATTATCAGCGGCTGGGCCGAGACGCTGAAGGCAAAGGCGGTTTACCCGTTTAATGGTCCACCATACCCGCCATTCTATAACTGGGCTTTGCGCAGCGGCTCCTGCCACCGCTCCCCATTGCACATGCTGGTTCACCAGCGGAATGGGCTGCTGTTGTCGCTGCGTGGCGCTCTGGCGGTGACAGAGCAGCTTGGGCAAACCATCTTTGATGCCGCGCCCTGTGACAGCTGCCTTACAAAACCCTGCCTGCAGGCCTGTCCGGTATCCGCATTTGATGTGACCGGTTATGATGCGGACATGTGCCAGACCCATATCAGCACAAACGACAGTACCAACTGCCTGACTAAAGGCTGTACGGCCCGTCACGCCTGCCCTATCAGCCAGCGCGTCGAACGCAGCGCTGCGCAATCCGCGTTTCATATGAGGGCCTTTTTGAAATGAGCTTACGACTGATCCTGATGCGACATGCCAAATCAGATTGGCACCTAGACTTGCCGGACCACGCTCGGCCCTTGAACAAGCGCGGGTGCCAGGCATCCACTGCCCTCGGGGCGTGGTTGCGGCACAACCAATATCTGCCAGACGAGATCATCAGTTCGACCGCCACCCGCACACTGGAAACCTGCGATCTGCTGAAACTGGACACGCAGCCGCGCATTTCGGACAAGCTATACCTCGCCAGTCACGATGCAATGCTGGACGTGCTGCGAACGGCCACGGGCCAGACGGTCTTGATGCTGGGCCATAACCCGGGGATCTGCGCTTTTGCACAGGCGCTGCTGGCCAACCCTCCGAACCACCTGCGCTTTGAGGATTACCCCAGCGGAGCCACCTTGATTGCCGGTTTCAAACAAACCGAATGGCTGCAAATAAAATGGGGTACAGGCCAGCCAAACGCCTTTGTGACGCCCGCTGATTTAAGCGTTTAATCCGGCACCACCACGGCGGACGCGGTTGTTTAATGGCCCAGAATTTGGCTCAGGAACAATTGTGTCCGCGGGTTTTGCGGATCATTAAAAAACGGCTCTGGAGCGTTTTGTTCAACAATCTGGCCCTGATCCATAAAAATTACACGGTTGGCGACCTGACGGGCAAACCCCATCTCATGGGTCACACAGATCATCGTCATGCCTTCTTCGGCCAGTTCGATCATCGTATCGAGCACCTCTTTGATCATTTCGGGATCAAGTGCCGAAGTCGGCTCGTCAAACAACATAATCCGCGGCTTCATGCACAATGAGCGGGCAATGGCCACGCGTTGTTGCTGCCCCCCAGACAATTGGCCCGGATACTTATCGGCCTGTTCGGGGATCTTTACCTTTTCAAGAAAATGCATCGCAACTTCTTCGGCTTCTTTCTTGGGCGTATTGCGAACCCAAATTGGCGCAAGCGTACAGTTTTCAAGGATACTCAAATGCGGGAACAGATTAAAATGCTGAAAGCACATCCCAACCTCTGAGCGGATCTTATCAATGTTTTTCAAATCCGACGTCAATTCTGTTCCGTCGACAATGATCTGGCCTTTTTGGTGTTCTTCCAACGCATTGATGCAGCGAATCAGGGTGGATTTCCCCGATCCAGAAGGCCCACAAACCACGATTCTTTCGCCTCGGTTGACGGTTAAATCAATATCACGCAAAACGTGAAACGACCCAAACCACTTGTTCATATTTTGAATTTGAATCGCAATTTCATCGGAAATCTCAAGATGTACCTGTTCGGTCATTTTTCCAGCCTTTTATTATCGATGATCGGTTTCAAGTTGGCGCTCCAACCATTGAGAATATTGTGAGATAGAGTAGCACACGATAAAGAAAATCATCGCTGCGAAAGCAAAAAGTTCCCAGTAAACACCACTCCATGCTGTCGATGCAAGAATGGGACCCCGGATCATTCCAATGAGGTCAAACATTGAAATAATCGACACAAGCGTGGTGTCCTTAAACAGACCTACGGCAACGTTCACGATACCAGGAATGGACACCTTTAATGCCTGCGGGAGAATAATCAACCGCATCGATTGTGCATAATCCAACCCAAGGCTGTTCGCCGCCTCATACTGTCCAGAGGGTAAAGCGGCCAAGCCACCACGAATAACCTCGGCAATGTAGGCCGCCGAGAACAAAGTAATCATAATAATCACGCGCAGTATCAGATCTATGTTAGTGTCTGGCGGGAAAAAATATGCTAATACAACGTTGGCCACAAACAACAAAGTTATCAGTGGCACCCCGCGGATAAACTCAATAAAAAAAACACAGATCCATTTGATAATTGGCATGTTGGATTGGCGTCCTAACGCCAATACAATACCAAGCGGAAGTGATAATGATACACAGACCGTTCCCAAAATAAGGTTAAGCATAAAGCCGCCCATGTCCCGTGATGGGACAGCGGGTAATGCGACAAAATTCTCTCCTAGATCAATTAGATACCCGCCTAGGATCCAACACACTAATGCTGCAGCGCACCCGCCAATCAAAGTGATTACAAAGCCATGGTATTCCAACTTACGAAAGGACAATAGAGCCACAAGGAAGCCTGCGAAGGCGACGATCGAGGTCAGAATTGTGCCGCCCCAAACCAGCCAAAACGCCAGAAATGGATATATCAAAGTAAAGAAAAACAATTTTCTTGAAACGGTGCGAAACAATACCGGCGCGATGGCAATACACAGCAAGATAGCCGCAAGATTTGGACGCCAAAACTCTGAAGCAGGGTATTTAAAACCATAGATTAATTGCGGCCAGCGTTCTTTCAGAACGGCAAAACAAGCGCCTGTGGCACCGTCTAAAACCTCATAACAATCACGCACTGAACTACCGGACCAAACACCATTGATAAACCAAGGGGCCACATTGATGATCAGCGAATATATGGCCCAAAGGGACACCACAGTCATGAAAATATTTAAAGGAGACGAAAACAGGTTTTCACGAACCCATTTAATTGCCCCGGTTTCAGATGACGGTGGGGGAGATTCTGGAATCAACTGATTGCGCACAAAAGAAGCAGTATTATCAGCCATTTTAACGCTCCTTTATCTTAACACTGTTATTATAAACATTCATTACGGCAGAAATGCTCAAGCTGATGATCAAGTAGAAAAGCATCAATAATAGCACCGCTTCAATCGCACGCCCTGTCTGGTTCAACGTAATTCCGCCCAGTGTGCCTGTTATATCCATATAGCCTACTGCAATAGCCAGCGAGCTGTTTTTTGTAAGATTGAGATACTGCGAAATTAACGGCGGAATAATTACTCGCAGTGCCTGTGGCAAAACAACCAAATTCATCACAAAATTAGGCCGCATACCAAGCGCAGCAGCAGCCTCAGTCTGGCCTTTGCTGATTGCCTGAATACCAGCCCGAACATTCTCGGCAATAAACGCCCCTGTGTATATGGACAAAGCGAACCACAGGGCGATCAGTGATCCCCTGGCCCAGATTCCACCTTTGAAGTTAAACCCCTTCAGTTCAGGGTATTCTACCCCTATAGGTGACCCGGCAATGAAAAAAACGACAACTGTTGGTACAAAAAATAGGGCAATGCTAGGCCAACGCGTAGGCAGTAAAACACCCTCTGAATAAAGCTTTTCCCGTGCGTAGCGGCGATAAGCAAATATTGCAGCGAGTGATAGAAGGAAAGCAACAATTACAAAAGATGAGCCCTCATTGAAAAGAGGTTTCGGCGCATAGATGCCCCGCCCGGTAAAGGCGAAAGCATCCCAAAGCATTGTAGCTTCCGGATTTTCCCCTCGAAAACTCCGAGGCTGTGGCAACGCAACAATAAAAATGCCGCTGATGATTAAAATCCAAATCAAAACGGGTACATTGCGAAAAATCTCGACGTAAATCGCCATCAATTTGGCCACAATCCAATTGTTAGACAACCGAAGAATGCCGGCAAAAACACCAATTACTGTTGCCATTATGCACCCAAGAAAAGCGATCAACAACGTATTAAGAACACCGACAATTGACGCGCGCAGGTGAGTTGACTGACTAGTGTACTCGATAAGTCTTTGGTTAATATCATAACCCGCAGGCACTCTCAGAAACTGATACGAAATGTTTAGACCTTTAGCTGCTAGGTTTTGAGTGAGGTTCCAGCCGAGGTAAGCCATCGCAAAAATAAGCAGCAAAAGTGCAATGAATTGAAAAGTATAGCCGCGATAGCGCTTATCGTTAACCAGCATTGAAAACGAAAACGGTGCCTCCGAGGAACCATTGGGCAAATCCATACTATTGGTCCTTAATCTTTTCCGGATAATTTGCCGCGCTGGCAGCTAAAAATCGTTTTACAAACATAAGATAACATCAGGGCGCGACAACAGTCGCGCCCTGACGTATTTCAGGCCTTACCGGAACGGAGGCGAATAAATCAAACCACCGTCTGTCCACTGCGCGTTCAATCCGCGAGCAATGCCAAGAGGTGTGTTCACACCAATGTTTGCTTCAAACAACTCGCCATAGTTTCCGCCGGCGGCAAGAACATTTTGCGCCCAATCAGCGGACAGCCCAAGCCATTCCCCCAAAGTACCTTCGGTACCTAAAAGGCGATTGATTTCAGGGTTATTAGTGCCGGCAACCATTTCGGCCAAATTTCCTGATGTTACGCCAAGCTCTTCAGCAGTGATCAAAGCATTCAATGTCCAGCGTACGACATCACCCCATTCATTGTCACCATGACGAACGAGTGGACCGAGAGGCTCTTTAGAAATGATCTCTGGTAAAACGACGTGCTGAGATGGGTCAGAAGCGGCGGCTCTAGTTGAAGCAAGCGCAGAGGCGTCTGTTGTATAAACATCGCATGCTCCAGCAAAATATTGCTGCTGTGCTTCACCACCAGTTTCAACCGGAACGGGTTCATAGCTGATGTTGTTTACGCGAAAAAAATCTGCGAGGTTCAATTCGGTGGTTGTGCCGGTTTGAATACATACCGTCGCACCATCGAGTTCAGAGGCAGAAGAAACGCCCAGTTCGGATGGAACCATAAAACCTTGGCCATCATAGTAATTGACGCCAACAAATTCCAGCTTGAGTTCTACATCCCGCTGGAATGTCCATGTTGTATTCCGAGCCAACATGTCAATCTCGCCAGAGTTCAAAGCTGTGAAGCGCACTTTGGTGGTGAGCGGTACAAATTCAACCGCCATTGGGTCACCCAAAACAGCTGCTGCAACCGCGCGGCAAACGCCAACGTCAAATCCTTGCCACACACCGTTTGCATCAGGCTCAGCAAAGCCTGTCAGACCAGTGCTGACACCACAATTTAATTTTCCACGTGCTTGGACGTCATCCAACGTTCCGGCCATAGCTGCACCGGCCGCTAGGCCCGCCGCAGTTATAGTGCCCAAAATTACGGAATATTTCATATTTACCTCTTCCTGATGTTTAGCACGGGTACCGTGCGTTTATCCCGGGTGTGAATTCCCAGATGATTAGCGTCATTAGGACATCCTGTCCTTTTGTAAAGATATTAGTGCGGATTCAGTTCAATTCGTCAAGATTAAGCGGCATGATTTCACCTTAATCCTCCTAATATAGTACTTTATGTCTCAAAAACAGATAAATTGCAAAATTTACTTACAGAGATCAAAAAAACTATGAGCACAGAAAAACGCTTCCCGCTTGATACCGGCCTCGGCAATCGCAGTCTCATCGTCTCCCCACTGTTCCGCTTGCCAAGATTCGTCAACGCGCGATAAATTCCACAAATCTTCAACTTCTAGGTGATTTCTGGCAGCTGCAAGACCAATAACCAATGATCCAGACAAAGCCACTAAGTCGTGGAGAGCAGCCAGTTGGAACGTCGACATCGCATGCACATGGCGACGAAGCCGCGCCAGACTATCAGCAGGTTGCACCACCGGCATCAAACCAAAAGAAACATTGAGCGGGGCCAGCAAAGCCCGCGCCGACCAACTCACCAAAGGATCCCAAGCCACCGCCTGCCGGTCTATTAGTGCTTGTGGCGTCTCGGCGCGATAACATATCAGATCAAAACCGGCGTAATCCGCAACCAGATCTGCCACATGGCTATGCGCCGGCGCCACCTTATCCAACGCCGAGTTTACCGTCCGGGTAAAAGGCATTTCGTCAGGCTTCACAACGTCAACCTGCGCCTGCCACTCCGTTGCCACAGCATCGGCAAGCGAACGCTTTGGCACGATAAAATCTGCTTTTGCCGGCGTTTTAAGGGCCCTGTCATCCAAATGCACCGTAAAGCCAGCCGTAGTTTGCACCACTGTCACATCTTGCCAAAACCGTTTTTTCGTCCAGCCGCTCATGCCGCCTCCTGCCAAAGAGTATTTAATATAGAGGGTATCTGGACAAAATCATTGGCGATGTAATCGGCACACACAAGCCGATCCACCTCGTGATAGCCCCAAGTGACGCCTATCGCGTGCACACCCGCTGCACCTGCCATCTCCATGTCAAATTGAGTATCTCCGATCATCACCGCATTCTTCGCCGCGATTCCGGTCTCAGCCAGCGCCGCCTGCAACATTGCCGGATGCGGTTTTGACGGATGCACATCAGCACATTGTGCCGTGATAAAATAATCACGCAGCCCATGTTTATCCAGCAAAATATCCAGACCTCTTCGGGACTTCCCCGTTGCCACACCCAAAAGATATTCCGGTCTCGCCCATAAAGATTGCAGCACATCGCGGGCTTTGGGATAAAGCGGTGAAGACTGTGGGGTGCCATTAAACGCCCGCAAGCCCTGATATGCAGTTTTATACCCTGCAACCAAATCTTCATAAAGGGGTTCAGCCAGACCCGGCATCAGCCGAACGACAGCGATCTCCAGTGACAGGCCGATAATACCAGTAATATCCAGCCGCTTGGGGGGCGTCAGGCCCAGCGCTTCAAAGCTCAGCTCCATCGCGCGCACAATATCATCTTGGCTGTCCACTAGGGTGCCATCGACATCAAACAGAATCAATCTCAGCGGTCCGCTCACGCATCATCCTCAAAGGGGTCATCCGGCACGTCAGACACCGCCCATTGCACGGTCTCCCAGGTTTGCCGCATATGGTCCGGCAAGGGCGCGGTTAGCACCAACGCAGCTTTGCTGACAGGGTGTTCCAGACGCAAGGACCGCGCGTGCAAATGTAATTTACGACTGATGTCACCTCCAAGCTGCGCCCCCCAGCCATCGCCCACATTTTCTTGTCCAGAACCACCATATTTTCCGTCTCCGATAATTGGATGACCGATTTCGGCCATATGGGCGCGCAATTGATGGGTCCGGCCAGTGATGGGTGACAGCGCCACCCAAGATGCGCGCTTGGCCAATGCGCTGAGCACAGCGTAATCTGTAGTCGCCCGTTTAGCACCCTCGGTGCTGTCAACATCACGCGGATGCACACAGACCATTTTTTCCGCCTCGCCCCCCGGCCCGTGACCGCCCGCTTTCATCAGGCCATATTTAATCGTGGCCATCTGCGGGCTGGGCACGCCCGCAACCGCTGCCCAATATATTTTTCGCGTCGCACGATGACGAAAAGCTTCGGTCAGCGCACCGGCAATAGCACGGGTTCGGGCCATGATCAAAACACCCGAGGTGTCTTTATCAAGCCGGTGGACCAGCCGTGGTTTTTCATCATAGCCGAATCTCAATGCCTCGGCCAAACCATCCACGTGACGGGTTTGCTTGCTGCCACCCTGACTTGGCAAGCCAGACGGTTTGTTCAGCGCGATGATATGATCATCGCGGTAAATAACGCAGGACTGGATCAGTTTGGCATCGGCCGGCGACATATCCGTCTTGGCCTGCGCAGAAATTTGCCCCGCCTCAGGCAGCGGTGGAATACGCACACTCTGGCCAATTTGAAGCC
>NYVC01000016.1 GCA_002684375.1 Marinovum sp. | reverse complement strand
AGTGGCATACAAGCATCGCAAAAGGTTCGCATGGAACTTCGAATTTAACCGCACCGCACATACACTGTCCCTTATAACCAGACATTCGCATCTCTCCTATTTTTTATCGTTATTTCTCGCAGTATATCCCATGAGTAGCCTAGCTAAACTGTTTTTAAGCTATGCATCAATAACAATTCGGCATAGATACTTAAGGATGCCCTAATTCTGGGAAAAATTAAAAAATAATTTCAGACACTTAATATAATTATTTCTTATAAAAACCTTACATTGGCCCAATTTACGAAAAAATTTCCGATAGGAGCCCTTGGCCTGATAAAATTCTCTCTAAAGTCACATATATATTTACTTTATAGGTTAATTTCTCTTGGGATAATTGCATTTCCGATTGTAAACTATTAAAAATACCGATCAGTAAAAAAGTGGGGACGATTTAAAAGGGGTAACAAGTGGAACTCGCACAAATAAAATATTTCATTGCTGCCTCACGCGGCTTGAATTTCACCCGCGCAGCAACCGAACTTAATATTTCGCAACCTGCATTGACCAAATCGATTAAGAACCTTGAGGCCGAGCTTGGTGCTCCGTTGTTTATTCGCGAAAGACGCAGGGTATTTTTAACTGATTTTGGCCACGAAATGGTGGTCCCAATGCAAAATATTCTCGAAAAAACCAAAGCCGCAGAAAAAGTAGCAAATTCATTTCGTCTGCTGAAACGCAAACCGATCCGGCTTGGAATGATGTCATCCGTCAGCCATAAAAAAGTTGCCGAGCTCATGTCAAATCACAGTGCAAAAAGCAAGGACAGCGAATTGGAAATTACAGAAATGTCATGGCCAGATTTGCAAAAGGCACTGGAAACAGACCAAATCGATCTGGCGATCATGAACCCGACTGGGTTGCGGATGGATGACTACACTCTGCGACCTCTGTACAGCGAAAAATATATGGTTTTATTGCCTGAAAACCATGAACTTGCAGATTTTGAAACGCTGACACTCTCGCAGTTATCAGGCCATAAATATGTCGATCGTTTGGCGTGTGAAATGCGGGCTAAAATGCTGAAAATCTGTGAGGCGTCTGGCATCAAACTCTATGCCAAGTTTCGGTCCGAGCGTGAAGATTGGGTCCAATCCATGGTTGCCGCCGGCCTTGGATTTGCTTTCATTCCCGAGCATGCCGTTTTGGTCGAAAATGTCATCAAGAGGCCCATCAGCGACGCGGAACTTTCGCGCGACATACAAATCGCCTCAATGCCGGGGCGAAAGTTTTCCAAGGCAGTTCAGAAATTCTACCGTGCAGCAACAAGGTACTACTGGTCCTGAACCCCGCGCACTCTGACGTCCAAAAGACCAGACTTGGCCCCTTGGACGCTTTCGGCTGGCAATCGTCACAAACTGAGGTGCATCACCTTGGTCAAACGGCGGGCAAACCCCTGCGTGTCATGCGGTATTTTTCCGTCCAATATCTGTGCTTGCTCAAACAACAACAACGACAAATCTTTTAAGATTTCTGTTTGCTCTTGCGGTTTCGCAGACTGCATAGCCTTGATGAGATCGTGACCGCCATTGATTTCCAAAATTTTCGGCGCACCCTCAAAGTTTGGATTTTGCGCTTTCATCATCCGCTCCATCTGAATGTCCATGCCATTTTCAACCGCCACCAAACGAGACGGGCTAGAGGTCAGGGTTTTCGATATCCGCGCATCTGAAATAAGCTCGGCAAGGTCGGCTTTAATCATCGCGATCAACTCGACATAATCATCCGCATCGGCGCTGTCTTCTTTCGGTGCATCATCGCTCTTGATACTATCAATATCAATTTCACCGCGGCTGATCGAGATGAATTTCTTATCTTTATATTCGGGCATCATCCCAATCCAGAACTCATCGATTGGGTCGGTCAACAGCAAAACATCGATATTTTTGGCAGCAAAACCTTCCAAATGCGGGCTCACGACCGCTTTGGCCATATCATCAGAGGTCAAATAATAAATATCTGACTGCCCGTCAGGCATCGCCTCAATATAGGCTTCTAATGAAATGAGGGCGCTTTTTTGCGATGATTGAAAACGGCATATTTCAACAATTTTTTCACGATTTTCATTGTCTTCATAAAGCCCCTCTTTGATCACTTTGCCAAAATTACCCCAAAAAACATCATAGGCTTCGCTGTTTTTCTTAATCTTCTTCTTGATTTCGGACATAACCTTTTTAACGATTGCCTTGCGGATTTTACCCATGGACACGCTTTGTTGCAGCATCTCGCGGCTGACATTTAAATCAAGACTTGGTGTATCGACCACACCGCGCAGAAACCGCAGCCATTTAGGCACCAGATCATTGCAATCATCGGTGATAAACACGCGATTTATATAAAGGTTTATTTTTGAATTCCGTTCGGGATCAAACAAATCAAAGGGGGGCGTCGAAGGTGCGAACAACAGATTGGTAAATTCAATCGCGCCTTCCGCTTTATTGTGAATGGTCAAGAACGGGTCGTCATAAGTGGCCCCGACCGAATTATAAAACGATTTATAATCTTCGGGACTGATGTCTTTCGGAGCTTTCGTCCAAAGTGCCTCAACCGTGTTTAACGTGGTCATCTCGCCATTATCGTCAACCAACTTAATCGGATGGGCCACATGATCAGAGTATTTCTTGACCAGATGCCTTAGGCGTACATCGCTGGCATATTCTTTATCTGCTTTTTTAAGATGAAGTGTAATCGTTGTTCCCGCTGCATCGCGTTCTGCCGGTTCAATAGAGTAGCCGGTCGCACCATCACTTTCCCATTTAAAAGCTGAGTCCGTTCCAGCCTTTTTTGAAACAACCTCAACCTTATCGGCAACCATAAAGGCCGAATAAAATCCGACACCAAACTGTCCAATCAGGTTCGCCTCGCCAGCGTCTTTGTCATCATTGGATTGTAAATTATCCAAAAAAGCCTTGGTACCCGAGCGGGCTATGGTGCCAAGTGCTTCGACCATATCCGCCTCATCCAGTCCAATGCCGTTATCGGAAATTTTCAGGATTTTTTTCTTTTCATGCGCTTCGAGAACAATTTCTCCGACGGTCTCTGCTAACAGCGCGCCGTCAACGCTGCCTTCGACACGGCGTTTGTTCAGAGCATCAGAGGCATTAGAAATTAATTCTCGCAGGAAAATTTCCTTTTGGGAATACAAAGAGTTGATCACGATATCGAGAATTTTACCGGTATCGGCCTCGAATGTATGGTTGGAAATAGTCATGTTGGTGTACCTGCCAATGTTGATGTCTGACCGTATTTAAGCGCATTTGAGAATGATTCAATGCTTGTGTCAGGTTGAATCTCCGAAACCTGCCTAAATCAACCCCGCAATTGAAAGTGCGGGCTTTACCTTGCTGCAATCGGCCGGAGCGGCGCAGGTTTGCGAAAAAACAGAGCCAATACCAGCCCGATGTTAACCAAATTCCAAACAATGCCGTTCAAAAAAGCCATTTGATAGCTGCCAGATACGTCATAGATCCAACCTGACATCCAACCCCCACGCGCCATACCCCAAATGGTCATCATCAGCACAAAACCCACCCGGGCACCTGCCTCTTCGGCAGGCATATATTCGCGTACAATCAACGCATAACTTGGAACAATCCCCCCCTGCGATAAGCCAAAGATCAAACTCACCAGATAAAGCGACACCAAACCATCGTAGGGAAGATAAAGCCCCAACCCAAGGCATTGCAACGCGGACCCCACAAGTAGCGTTCTAACGCCACCCAGACGGTCTGAAAGCAGCCCAAAAAAGATGCGGGACAAAACCCCTCCAAACAACATCAAAGACAGCATTTCTGCGCCGGCAACGGGTCCATATCCCAGACCAACGCAATAGGTGACGATGTGCACTTGCGGCATGGACATCGCCACGCAACACGCCACCCCAGCAAACCCCAAATAAAGTTGCAATCGCGCCGGAGACATTCTGATGTTGCCCCTGTTGGGTGTTGCATCGACCGAGGCCCCATCGGCACTATCTGGCACCCGGCGGCGCAGCAGCACCGCCAGCGGCAATACCACAACAATGGTGATAACCGCCAAGGTCTGATAGGTCGCACGCCAACCGCTCTGCGCCAGCACACCTGCCAGCACCGTGGGCCAAACCGCCCCTGACAGGTAATTTGCGCTGGCTACCAAGGCCATGGCAGTCCCACGCCACTTGATAAACCAATGTGATATATCTGACATCAAGGGTGCAAAGCCAACCGCTGCAAACAGGCCTAAAATAAAATGTATAGCCGCCAACACGCCAATATTGCCCGCCTGCGTTGCCGCAAAAAAGCTTGCCGCAATGCCAAAGCTTGCACCCGTAAGCGCGGTTGCAATACCAACCCGATCCACCCAGCGGCCAATGATGAAGTTACCCAACCCATAGCCCAACATCGACAGCATATAGGGCAATGACGTGTCGGCACGCGTCAGGGCAAATTCTGCCTCAACCGCGGGCATGATAACCACCACAGCCCACATGCCAGCATTGGCGACAAGACCGATCAACAGTGCCACAAGCAACCGCTGCCAGGAAGAAGCTGAATCAAGGATGTCTGACCTGTCCATCGTGACACCGTAACTATCTCGGACGGCTTGTATAGACCATTTGGAACAGGGTGCGTAATTGTTTATAACTCTCGCCAAAAGACGACTTTTATCTGTGCGTGCAATCACTTCTTGGGTACAAAGAACGTGCCTTGCCGGTCGGGATCAGGGTAATTTTATCGTCAGCCGGTCAAAAGCAATAATTTTTACCTAAGATTGGTGAAACTGGCTAATTTTTTGCATATCTGGGGCGAGAGATCACAGTAAGCAGATAAAGCAGGGTTACAACACATGGCTTGGGATAGTTTAAGAACCGGCGTTTCCCATGTCATAGCGACCTATATGAAATACCAAAATCTTTATTCCAGAATAAAAACCGGTGATGCTACAAATAAACCGGGAGGGGCAGAAAAAACTTTCCGCGGCACACCGAGTGTGATCGTTGAAATAAGCGCTGCCGCCCGGGCGCGGATGGCTGGCGATAACGCAATTCAAAAGCCGCTTACCTATTCAGCTCTGCGCGCCTAAAACCCAGCCTCAACCCAATTTAACCACTGGTGCAGTTGTCCGACACCCATCCACCGGTGCCGAACCTCTGGTTTATATATCGTTTTTCTGGGCCGACAAATCGGGGCGCGGATCAAGCATATCTTGCTGCTCCGGGGTCAACGCCTTAAAATCTTTCAGTTTCATCGTGCCGGCACCGATTAAGATCAACTCATCGCCATCCTGATCATAGTGGGTCTGTGAATAGAACTGCCTCACAGTCATTTTCACCCCATTTACCGAGATCATTGTCTCCATTTGATACTGCTCCGCTTTTATTTAATTTTGTTTACCACCCCATATTAACGAGTGCCAGTATAGCCTTATCAAAACAAGAACAAAGATATTGCTCCAAAAGCACAGAAACACCGAAAGCACAGAAAAATGAGGGCAAGGATAGGTGCGTAATGATGACCAAACATTTTTGCCTGTAAGGCTGGCGTTTTGCGCTGGGTGAAACTCTGCGGCCAGATTGATCTTTACGGCCCGTCTCAGGCTGCGCCACTGCCAATTGCAATAGCAATTTATCGATCGCACCGAAAAACGATTACTTGTCAAAAATATGACGCTGGCTGAAGGTGATTTGCAAACCGCGATGGACTGACATTTTAAAGAGAGTGTAAACAGAGCAGTATTGACCATTGGGATCTGCTGATCAAATCTGTCAAAACAGGTTGCCAGTCCGCAATCCGGGGTCATAAATGCGGTCGCATGTGCTATAAACTAAGGCACCAATACGACGGGGTTACATAAAATAGCTCACTTTTCACAACGTTATCAACACATTTTGCCGACCATCCTGCCCAGATCAGAAACCTGCTCGGAACCAAAAGCTAACGTTTTCTTTTTGTCTTGTAAGCATCGCGTCAGGTTATAAGCCACTTAACGGACTCACAGCTTAAATTTAAAGAAAGTCCCTATGAAATTTGAAAAAATTTAACGGCTGTTCATAAGTTTAATCAACCAATTTACAATTTTTCCAAAGGCCCTCTTTAACCGTACCATCGGCAAAAGTGAATTTTCCTCTGCCGTGGAAACAACTGTTCTTAAGTTCCCCAATATAGGTATTTCCATTGCCGTACGTCACTGTGAATGTGCCATTCCTTTTGTCGTCTTTCCATCTACCAAGATATACATTGCCATTGGCAAAGCTATAGCTGCCCGTTCCATGACGTTTATCTTGCTTCCAAAGACCAACATATTTACGTCCGTCAACATAGAAATAGGTACCTTCACCCGTCCGTTGATGATCTACCCATTCTCCGTCATAGCGGGCGCCGCTCGCCCAAATGTATTCACCCTTACCATTGAACTGGTTGTTTTTAAAATGCCCAGTATAGACATCGCCAAAGGCTGCGCGATAGATGCCCTGCCCGGATTGCACGTCCTCGTTCCAGTCACCACTATAGCTGTCTCCGCTCTTATAGCTTTGCGTGCCCCGGCCATGACGTTTACCGGTCCGCCAAGAGCCTTCATATTGATCACCGTTCTGTGCTGTGTGGGTCCCAGTTCCCTCAAATAGGTTTGCGGAAAATGCACCAACATAAACACTGCCATCCGCAAATCGATAACGGCCTTGCCCCGTTAGGTCATCATCGCGGAAATCACCCTCATAAACGCCACCATCCGAATAGTGCAGAGTGCCATAGCCGTTGCGCATGCCATTGCGCCACGCGCCCTGATAGATATCTCCATCCACTGCCGCATAGCGTCCTTCGCCCCCAAACAGATTATCCGCGAACTCACCCCAATAACTGTCGCCGTCAGGCGCAATATAAAGACCTTGGCCATTGCGCATGTCCGAATTCCATTCGCCCGCATAGCTGCCGCCATCTGGCGCGACATAATGACCGATGCCTTTACGAATATCATCGACAAAGTCACCGTCATAGGCGCCACCGTCCGCGTAAGTTTCGGTGCCACGCCCATTGCGTTTTCCGGCCGACCATGTGCCTTGATACTGATTACCCGCCACTGCTTCATAGACCCCTTGACCATCAAACAGGTTGGCGGCAAAGGCACCGATATAACGGTCACCGTTCGGGGCGACAAACAAACCTTGGCCACTACCAGCATCGCCAACCCATTCGCCTGTATAAGTCCCACCATCGGGATCACGATATTGACCCAGCCCAGCGCGAATACCGTCGGCGAAATCGCCGTTGTAAACACCGCCGTCAGCATAAGTCTGTATACCCCGCCCAGCTCGTTTACCGCGGCGCCAATCGCCGGTGTAAAAGTCGCCATTTACCGCCGCATAGGTGCCCTCTCCATCAAACTGGTCAGCGATAAACCCTCCAATATAGCGGTCACCGCCAGCCGAATCGTACAGACCCTGCCCCCTGCGCATTCCTGAAACCCACTCACCGGCATATGCGCTGCCATCCACGCCGCGGTATTGGCCAAGTCCCTCAGGCATATCGTCATTGAAAGCGCCGGTGTATACGCCCTGATCTGCATAGACCTGCATGCCCCGGCCCTGACGTTTTCCAGCCAGCCATGCACCAGTGTACTTTGCCCCATCTACTGCTGTATAAGTGCCGTGCCCATCGAACAAGCTATCGGTGAAATGACCGACATATGTGTCTCCTTTGGCGGTGACAAAGCTGCCTTGACCCTTATATTGATTTGCCTGCCATGCACCGGTGTATGTGCTGCCGTCAGGATAGGTAGAGACCCCCTGCCCCTGGCGAAAGTCTGCTTCGAAGTCGCCGGTATAAACCGCGCCTGAGGGATCTGTTTGAGTGCCGCGACCATGGCGTTTACCCCTGCGCCACATGCCGGCATATGCCTCCCCATCCGACGCGAGATAATCACCCTGTCCGTCAAACAAACCTCGTTTGAATTCACCAAGATAGCTATCGCCTGCGACAGACACATACAGTCCCTGACCTTCGGGATGATCCATCTGCCACTCACCGGCATAGCGACTGCCGTCAGAATAGAGGTATACGCCCAGACCATCTACCAGATCTCTGTTGAAGTCACCTTTGTACACACCGCCATCCGCATACGTCTGAGTGCCTCGACCATCGCGCATATCTGCCCGCCACATACCATCATAGATGCCGCCATCAGCATCGCTGTAAGTGCCAATACCTTCCCGCTTGTCATCGCGCCACTCACCGACATATTTACCGTTATCAACATAAGCTTGAGTGCCGGTTCCATGACGTTTTCCAGCGCGCCATAGCCCATAATATTTACTGCCATCAGCGGCCGTAAAAGCGCCACGGCCATGGAACTGGCCACTTTTAAACAAGCCGCTGTAGATCGCGCCACTGTTCGCATAGAAAGTGCCTTGCCCATCAAATTTACTGCGCTTGAACTGTCCTTTGTAGCGGTGCCCTTTTGGCGAGGCATAAGTGCCTTGCCCCTGCATTTTTCCAAACGCCCAGACGCCCGTGTACGTCGCACCATTGGCCTTTGTTAAAACCCCGCGCCCGTCATATTTTCCGTTTTTAAAATCGCCGCGATAAGTAGCACCCGTAGGCGAAACATAGGTCCCCGCGCCATGTTTAAGGCCATCGCGATATGCGCCGGTATATTTTGAACCGTCTGCAAAGCTGCGCACGCCTTCCCCGTGAAAAACACCGTTTTTCCAAGTGCCCGTATACACGTTGCCATTGGCCTCACTATATTTTCCCTCGCCCTCGAACTTGCCCTTTTTAAATGTGCCAACGTATTTATTGCCGTCCGCGTCTGTTACTGAACGATAGCAATCGTCCCATGTTGAGGCAGACCCCATACAAACATTACGGGCAGAGCTCTGCCCAGCGCTTAAAACAAGAGCAGCAAACCCAAGGTGCAAAATAAAGATCGCGTATTTCATACAAACCCCGTCATAGGCATTTGATTGTTCGTATCAGCCATTTGCCCGATTGTGTAGTGCGAGCGGAATAAGGTAACGACTTAAAACCAGCTTATACCAGATTTTTTTAACCGCTCATATAAAAAGAGAAATATTTCACTATTCACGTCATTCATGTATATAAATAAATACAGCCTGCAGCATAAAAGCATTCAATGACTATAGCGCTGGACAATTCGCAGGCACCGGCAAAAGCAGCCTTGTGACTTGACTTTACAACCCCCAAGTGTCTTTGATTTCTCATGCGTACTCTGATTTTTGTTTTGCTTTTCTCGGTGATTTCAACAGGTGGTATGGCCGATGTAAAATTGCAGCGCATTGGCGGCACCTTGTTCCATCCTTGGGGCTTGAGCCTGCTCAATAACACTGAAGCGTTGGTGACCGAGCGGCGTGGAAAACTATTTCGGATCAATCTTACAACCGGTGAGCGCAGCGAAATTTCCAACGTGCCGAAGGCATTCACCGAACGTCAGGGCGGCCTGCTCGATATCCTCGTTCACAACCCGGATACGACAAGACCGGACGTATACTTCTGCTACAGTCGGCGCACCTCAAAAGGTGCCGCAACTGCGGTGAACAAAGCCGTGCTAGACGGCAATGCTTTAGTTCAGCAAGACGTTATTTTTACCGCCAATAACAGCTCTTGGAAAAGCGTTCATTTTGGCTGCCGCTTGGCGATTGTAAAAGATCATCTGTTTATTTCACTGGGTGACCGTGGCCAAAGACACAGTGCACAAGACGGGCTTTCACACGGCGGCTCGGTGGTGCGTCTTGGATTGAACGGATCGGTTCCAAACAACAATCATGTTAACGAAGGCTGGTTGCCAGAGCTATTGACCAAGGGTCACAGGAACCCGCAGGGCATGGCAATCTATCCTGCGACCGGCGATATTTGGATCAATGAACACGGCCCCAAAGGCGGCGATGAAATTAATATCTTACAGCCTGGCGAAAATTATGGCTGGCCGCTTTTAAGCTTTGGGCGGGAATATTCAGGCGGTCAGGTCGGCGAGGGGCAAACATCAAAAAAGGGATATGCGGATTCGGTCTGGCATTGGACACCGTCGATCGCCCCTTCGGGCATGGCGTTTTACGAGGGTGAAATGTTCCCAGAGTTCACCGGAAAACTGTTGGTCAGTTCGCTAAAATTTCGCAGCGTCTATCTCGTCGATTTAGACAATGGCAAACCAGTAAAAGAAACTGCCATTTTAAAAAATGAAATTGGCCGCATTCGCGACATCGAGATCGCGGCCGATGGAAGTATTCTGATTTTAACGGACGAGGATCGTGGCGGAGTTTACCGACTTTACAGGTGAGCCGATCAAAGCCAGATTTTATTATAACATTTACAGCTGAGACCGGTATGCGGGCAAGCGGGGGAAATGTGATCATAAAAGCAAATTCACGCAACAGACGTTTTGTGTCATTTAGATAAGAACCAGATCAAATCTTTAAGACGGTGCTAGGACCATGAACCCAATCCTAAGGCAGCTCGAAAAACTGTGGTCCTGCAAGCTCGCGCAACTTAGCCGCCATTTCAGCGCCAAGCGCTGCAGCATCTTCGACCGGGGCCGATTGCGCATCATAAAGATGCTCTGATCCGTCGGGGCGCAAAATTTCTCCACGCAGAAGAACCTGCCCACCGTCTCGTGTGGCCAAACCCGCAATCGGCGTTTCGCACGAGCCATCCAACCCTGCCAAAAAGGCCCGCTCTGCGGCAAGCAACACGCCCGTTGGCCGATGATCTATCGCCGCAAGCAGCGCAGAACAGCGTGAGTCGTCAACCCTCTGTTCGATGCCAATCGCACCCTGCGCCACCGCCGGCAACATCTCTTCCGGCGCGACCGGCATGGCCGCAATCTCTGTCATTTGCAGACGGTTCAGACCCGCCATCGCCAAAAAGGTGCAGCGCGCCACACCCGCGTTTAGCTTTTTGAGACGGGTCTGCACATTGCCGCGAAACTCGACCACGCTCAATTCGGGCCGGCGCAGCAAAACCTGCGCCTTGCGCCGCAAGCTTGACGTGCCCACCAAGGCTCCGGCGGGCAGATCATTTAAACTGCTGGCGGTTGGACAAATCAGCGCATCGCGCACATCTTCGCGCGGTAGATAGGTCGACAACACTAGCCCCTTGGGCTGTAATACCGGCATATCTTTCATCGAATGCACCGCGATATCAATCGCCCCCGAGAGCAAATCTTGCTCAATCTCGCGGGTAAACAGACCCTTGCCGCCAATCTCGCGCAGCGGCCTATCCTGTATGCGGTCACCAGTGGTCTTAATTACCACAACCTCAAACGCAGCATCAGGCAAATCAAACGCCTGGGCCAAACGATCACGGGTCTCATGGGCTTGCGCCAACGCCAGTGGCGATCCACGGGTGCCGATGCGCAACGGCGTCTTTGGACAGGGCATGTTTGCAATCATAGGTGTGGTGTAATCTCACCTGCGTGCCCTGACAAGCGTATCTCGCTTGACATTATGCCTCATGCTGGCGACCACGGTCATAAGTTGAAGGAAATAGCATGACCACACAAAACAAAACTATCCTGCGTGCTTTGGCAGGTGAGACCCAACCCGTACCGCCCATTTGGATGATGCGCCAAGCCGGGCGCTATTTGCCAGAATATCGCGCGACCCGAGCACAGGCCGGCGATTTCCTATCACTGTGTTACAACAGCGAACTGGCGGCAGAAGTCACCTTGCAGCCAATTCGGCGCTATGGCTTTGACGCTGCTATTATGTTTGCCGATATTTTACTGATCCCACAGGCACTGGGGGCCGACTTATGGTTTGTCACCGGCGAGGGCCCGCGGCTGTCGACCGTGACCAAAGAGGCCGACTTCAATCGCCTCAAACCTGCCAATGAAACGGATGCCACCCTCAACCCGATTTACGAAACATTGCGAATTCTGTCGCGTGCGCTTCCGGCTGAAACCACACTTATCGGTTTTGCCGGTGCGCCCTGGACGGTGGCGACCTATATGATTGCCGGCCGTGGCACCCCAGATCAGGGGCCGGCGCATAAGCTGATGACGGAAAATCCAGACTTGTTTCAGAGATTGATCGACCTTTTGACCGAAGCAACAATTGACTATCTCAGCAAACAGATCGACGCTGGCGCCGAAGTGGTAAAATTGTTCGACAGCTGGGCCGGGTCTCTGAAAGGCCGTGATTTTGACAGGTTCGCTTTGGCACCTACCCGCCGAATTGTAACTGCGCTGAAAGCCCGCCATCCCAACACTCCGGTGATCGCCTTTCCCCGCGAGGCCGGAGAGAAATATCTGGGATTTGCCAAAGCTACCGGAGCGGATTGTCTGGCCTTGGACAATTCGGTTGATCCCCACTGGGCCGCCGCACATCTGCAGCCCGATGGATGTGTGCAGGGCAACTTGAAATCATCGCATATGGTCAGCGGGGGGCCGGCTCTGGTCAAAGACACCAAGCGTATCGTCGCGGCATTCCGCAATGGGCCGCATATTTTCAACTTGGGACACGGAATCACCCCGCAGGCTGATCCCGACAATGTTCAGCGGATGATTGATGCGGTGCGCGGCGATTAAGCCGCCATCCGCGACCGTCGTGCCTCGGCAAAGGATACCAGTTTGCGACGGTTTGAATCCCAAAGATGCAGTTTGACCGAACGAAAGCTTTGCATAATCGTCAAGCGCTGCTGTGATGACGCCAAAACCGGGTGGTCGCGCAACACTTCTGTCAGGCGGTAAAACGGAATACGGCTATACAGATGATGTACGTGGTGTATCCCAATATTGCCGGTAAACCACATTAATACGGCCGGCAAATCATAATGCGAGCTACCGTGCAGCGCCGCATCATGGACCTGCCACTCTTCTTGGGTATCCCAATGGGTATCCTCGAACTGATGCTGGACATAGAAGAGCCAAACGCCCAGCGTGGCAGCCACACAGAGGGTTGGGAAGAATATCCACAATATAGGGGCAAGCCCCCCGAACAAAAAGATCAATCCCAACGACGCCAAAATCATCGCATTGGTGCCCATCGCGCTGACCCAGTATTTCATACCAGAGCTCATCAAGCCTAGGGGCAGGCGGTTTTGTAAGACAAACAGGTACAACGGGCCAAGCCCGAATAAGATAATGGGATGCCTGCCCAGGCGATACAGAACTTTGCCATAGAACGGTTTGGAATAATATTCTTCGACCGTCATCGTGTAGACATCACCGATGCCGCGCTGATCAAGATTTCCTGACGATGCGTGGTGAATCATGTGTGTTCGTTGCCACACGTCATACGGGGTCAATGTTAAAACCCCGAAAATACGTCCAACCCAGTCGCTGATTCTGCGATTTTTGAAAAATCCGCCATGACTACAATCGTGTTGAACGATAAAAATTCTAACAAGGAAAAGGCCGTTGGAGAGCGCGACTGCGAAAGCCATCCAAGGGTAGTCGGTCAATAACCACCAGGCGAGGCTCCAAAGTGACAAAAACGGAATTAAAGTGACCAGAAGTTCGAAGACACTGCGCACAGTGTTAGGCTCTCGATACTGCGCCAGAATTTTGACCCAGTTGCGGGCAATCAACGGGGTTTCATTTTGGCTGTGTTCATTTAAAAGAGCGGCCATTCCACACCTACATTTTCTTGGCCCTTACGGGCGGTTTCTGGTCGGAGCTGGCTGATCTTATGACTTGCTCGACGCCATGGTTTATCTTGGTCTTTGGTCGCCTATTGATCTAGTTTTGCCTGTACTTAGGGGAATATATATCATTATTTTTGCTGAGGCCAAGCACTCAGTTAATCTAGGTCAAAAGATCGTGCAACTTGTGTATGTTTATATATTTTTTTAGCGGTCAATCTCTGAAAATAAATCCTCTTGGATCTGCGCGGTCAAACAACTGGCCCACCCCAACCTGATACATCGCTCTTGCCAATCCAAATTCTGTGCGAAAACTTGGCCTGACGCGGCCAGAAATTCATGTTTTTTCGATACTTACGCCCAATAAAAAAATACAGTAATGGAATTTTTTCGGTCAATTTCTATAGCTAATTTGCAATAATTTTGATTAAATTTTGATGTATTAAACTCAATATTCCGGGCATAAATCAGTTTTAAGAGCCGTATTAAAAACATAGTTTTAACATTGTCATATTTAAAAAATCCTCCTCTAGAATTAATTTCTAACGTTTATGAATTTGAAAAACGATTACTGTTTCCGCAAATTAAGGGCACGTATTACTTTCAATCCTTTCGCCTATCCAATGGCAAAATAATGATATTATAAACATAGCGCCGCCCACAGAACCGCATCAATAATTTCACACGTACTTGTAGCCGTTATGACCAATGATTTTTGAATGACTGTGATCAAATTTGGGCTCTTTGATACATATTTGATATGCACACCCCAAGTCCACAAACATAGAGGCGAGATTTTGGACTTTCACTGTTTTAGCTTCAGGTTTAGACACAGGCAGTTCAAAATTTCAAAAGAAAGTTAAAGGACACAATATTCGTACATTTTTAGAGATTAATGGGTTGCAGAAAACGTATAACGATTCGTTTCACGCCCTCAAAGGTGTCGACCTTGCCGTAGAGCAAGGCGAAATTCTGGCGCTTCTGGGGCCCAACGGCGCGGGCAAAACCACACTGATTGCGACGATCTGTGGACTGGCAAGCCCCACATCCGGCAGCATCCGCGTGGGCGGCTATGATATCAACGTCGACTATCGCGCAGCGCGGAAGCTGATTGGTCTGGTCCCCCAAGAAATTTCGCTCGAGCCGTTTGAAACCGTTATGAACACTTTAAAATTCTCGCGCGGCCTGTTTGGCCTCGGCCCCAGCCCTGCCCTTACCGAACGGATATTAAAGCAACTTTCTCTATGGGACAAACGCCACGCACAAATAAAATCTTTGTCAGGCGGCATGCGACGTCGGGTAATGATTGCCAAAGCCTTGGTCCATGAACCCCGTATTTTGTTTCTTGATGAACCTACCGCTGGCGTAGACGTTGAGTTGCGACGAGATATGTGGACATTGATCTCACAACTCAAAGCCGATGGTGTCACGATCATTCTAACCACGCATTATATCGACGAAGCCGAGGCAATCGCCGACCGGATCGCGGTGATAGATAACGGCAGAATTTTGCTGGTCGAAAGTAAAACCACACTTATGCAGCAAATGGGGCAAAAAACGTTGACCATTGAATTAACAGAACCGGCCAGTTCTCTGCCCGAAAGCTTAGCGGCTTATAATCTGAGTTTGATCAATGACGGGCAAGCCATTAAATATGCTTATGGCGCAACTGGCGAAAGAACCGGAATCACCACTTTATTGTCCGACCTGTCAAAAGCGGGCTTTTTGCTGCGCGACCTACATACCGAGCAAAGCAGCCTTGAGGAGATTTTTATCACGTTGCTACAGGATGCAAATAAATGAATTGGTATGCCATAAGAACTATTTATTTTTTCGAAATGAACCGGTTTTTTCGAACGCTGAAGCAGAGTTTTCTATCACCAGTTCTGTCAACATCTCTTTATTTCGTGGTATTTGGCGCAGCTCTGGGCAGCCGGATAGACCAGATTGAGGGTGTCAGCTATGTGGCTTTTCTGGTGCCAGGGCTGATCATGCTGAGCGTGATCACCCAAGCAACCTCAAACGCTGCATTTGGAATCCATCTGCCCAAATACACTGGCACGATCTATGAGCTGTTGTCAGCACCGGTCAATACATTTGAGATTATTTTGGGATACATTGGGGCCGCCGCAAGCAAAGCCCTGTTCATCGGATTGGTCATACTGGCGACGTCGACAATTTTTGTCGATCTGACCATCGCCCACCCCGTCGCAATGATGACCATATTGCTGCTGACCTGTATCAGCTTTGCACTATTTGGCTTTATCATCGGAATTTGGGCGATCAATTTCGAACAATTGCAGTTAATCCCACTTTTGGTAATCACACCATTGGTGTTTCTGGGTGGCTCGTTTTACTCCATCTCGATGCTGCCGCCACTTTGGCAAAAAATCACGCTGTTTAATCCCGTTGTCTATTTAATTTCTGGATTTCGCTGGTCGTTTTTTGATGCCTCTGACGTCCCGATTACAATCAGTTTACTGGCCATCAGCGGCTTCATCATTCTCTGCCTTTGGGTGATCTTTTGGATGTTCAAGACCGGCTATCGTCTGCGCAGCTGAGGTAGACCACCAGATCGGTTCCCGAATTTTGAAACACGCATAAATATTCTTGCGCCGCCTTGTTTGCAGCTGCGGATACAACTAAATACGCAGTATGACATTTAGCATTCCCTTTTTGAACAAAACGCCCACAGTCGCGATCTTGCGGCTTACCGGCACAATCGCGGCCGGTGGTCGTGGACAGCTCAACGACCAGACGCTGGCACCCTATATTGAAAAAGCCTTTAGCAAAGGCAAACCGGCAGCAGTCGCTCTGGTGATTAATTCACCGGGGGGATCACCGGTTCAATCCTCGCTAATCGCTGCGCGCATTCGCCGGCTTGCCGACGATAAAAAACTGCCGGTGCTTGCCTTTGTAGAAGACGTTGCAGCCTCTGGTGGCTATTGGCTGGCTGTCAGCGCAGATGAAATCTGGGTTGATCCCGGATCCATTATTGGTTCGATCGGGGTGATTTCAGCCGGCTTCGGCGCACCGGCCTTTCTGGAACGACAAGGGCTGGAACGCCGCGTATATACCGCCGGAAAATCTAAATCGACACTGGATCCGTTCCGACCGGAAAACCCCGAGGATGTCGGCCGTCTTAAAACCATACTGGATCAGCTCCACAACGTGTTTATCAACCATGTGAAAACACGTCGAGGCACCAAACTTTCCGACGAACAGGACTTATTCAGTGGCGAATTTTGGACAGGACAGCGTGCTGTGGAACTGGGTTTAGTGGATGGGATTGGCCATCTCGTGCCCCTGATGAAAGACAGGTTTGGTGACAAGGTCCGGTTCCGAAGCTATGACGTGAAACGCAATATTCTGACGCGCCTAGGCACATCAATGGTGCAAGACGCTTTTACAGGCATAGAAGAACGAGCGCAATTCGCCCGGTTTGGTTTGTAAAATGATTCTCAAGGTCGTGGTCCTGTTTCTGGTCGGCATGGGTGTGCTAGCAATGTTCGGCAAACTGAAGTTTCCAGGGAAAAAGAGACTGGACGCCGCGCGCTGCCCATCCTGTGGTCGCTTTAATATTGGTACCGGCCCCTGCGCCTGTGGTAACGGCAAGGGCTGATCTGTGGTCTGGCTATCGGCGGCTCTAGGATTCGCGCTCCTCATTCTGGCAGGCGATTCGCTGGTTAAAGGGGCGGTTAATCTGAGTTTGCGTTTGGGCATACCAGCCTTGATCGTCAGTCTCACAGTGGTCGCCTTTGGCACCTCGGCACCGGAACTGATCATAGCGATCAATGCAGTCATCGAGGGTGTGCCAAGCCTCGCATTGGGCAATATCGTTGGCTCGAACACGGCAAATATTTTGCTGGTGCTAGGTCTGCCTGCCATATTTGCAACCTTAGACAGCAGCGAACATGATACCAAAAAAGCCTACCTGGCCATGATGGTGGCCACATGCCTGTTTATANGNCTGGCGTTTTTGGNTGTATTTGTATGGCAAAGCGGGCTGATATTNCTGGTACTATTGGTATANATCCTTGGCGATACCCTAAGGGATGCGCAACGCCACAGTGACGAACGCNCCGAAAACACAGACATGCANCCATCTTTAACCCTCGAGGCAAAGCCCCAGATGCATTGGTGGAAGATCGCAATATATCTGACGCTGGGCATCATCGGCCTGCCACTGGGCGCACATATACTTGTAGAGAGCGCGAGCCATATTGCCCGGCTGTTTGGGGTAAGCGAAGCGATCATTGGCTTGACGCTTGTTGCGTTGGGCACCTCCCTGCCCGAATTGGCAACCACCATAACGGCCGCTTTGCGGCGACAAGCGGATGTCGCCTTGGGCAATGTCATCGGCTCAAATATGTTTAACCTCCTGGCCATNATGGGTCTGAGCACTTTGGTCGGGACGGTTCCGGTTGATAACACATTTCTAACCTTTGATTTATGGGTCATGTTGAGTGCCTCGCTNCTGTTGATCCCATTCGTATTTTTCAAATGGAACATTACCCGACGCTTTGGCCTTGGCTTGACTGCGCTGTATCTGTTCTATGTCACCTTAGTAGTGATGTAAGCCAACGCGGGAGATTTTGATGAAACGGGCTTTGGTGACCGGCGCTGGTGCGCGGATCGGACGGGAGATGGCGCTTTATCTGGGGCAACAGGGATATGATGTGGCCGTCCACTATGCCACCTCCCATCAGGCTNCCGAAGAGGTCGCGGAACTTCTGCGCGGGATGGGGCGAAATGCGATCGCTTTGCAAGCCGATCTGCTGGACGAGTCNGCAGTTCAAAATCTAGTTCCAGCGACAATGCAGGCGTTGGGTGGCCCCATAACCTGCCTGATCAATAACGCCTCAATTTTTGAATATGACAATATTACCAATGCCACACGCANAAGTTGGGACCGTCATATGGAAAGCAATCTGCGCGCACCGTTCGTTTTGACACAGGCGCTGGCCGCGCATGCGCCAGAACCACTGTATGATCACGAAAATGAACCATTGGCGCGGGCTTTGGTGATCAATATGATCGATCAGCGCGTTCGCAAGCTGACACCTGAATTCATGACCTATACGATCGCCAAAATGGGTCTGTGGGCCTTTACCCAAACCGCCGCACAGAGCCTCGCGCCAAACGTGCGGGTCAATGCCATCGGTCCGGGGCCAACGCTTCAGGGCGCGCGCCAAAGCGCCGAACACTTTGCCGCGCAGCGCCGCAACACAATTTTGCAACGGGGTGCAGGGACAAACGATATTAACAATGCACTTGGATATTTTCTGAACGCAACCGCGGTAACCGGGCAATTGCTCTGCGTTGATGGGGGACAGCATCTGGGTTGGAAGACACCCGATGTACAAAATGACTAAAGGATCGCATTCATTTTGTGACACGAGTTATGCACCTGCCACACAACCGTTGCGAAAGCTTAAATAAAAACCTAACGTTTTCAATATTTTGCCACACATAAAAATAATAACGTTTATAAACAACAGTTTAAATAAGTGCCTATTTTTTAGGCAATGTGAGGAAGATGGTTGAATATAACGAAAAATTCCATCCCCGATAAAGTTATATACAAACTTATCCACAGAAACCGTGGACATTTTTTTCCTTGCTATCGCATTATTTTGAGTGCAGCGCCCATCAAGAATCACTAGATAAAATTATGGCTGAAGCAAACACCACAGAATCGTCCGCGCCACCTACCGGAAGGCACGTAATCGCAGCCTATGTCCGAACGCTGGACAGCTCTCCTGGTGTCTACCGCATGCTGGATGCTCAGGCGCGGGTGCTCTATGTCGGCAAAGCGCGCAATTTAAAAATGCGGGTCACCAATTATACGCGGCCAACGGGTCATTCTGGCCGCATCGACCGGATGATCTCGGAAACTGCGCGCATGATGTTTCTGACCACACGCACCGAGACTGAGGCACTGCTGCTTGAACAAAACCTGATCAAACAACTCAAACCCCGCTATAATGTGCTTTTGCGGGATGACAAAAGCTTTCCAAACATATTGGTCGGGTCCGAACATGCCTTCCCACAAATTAGCAAACACCGGGGCGCAAAAAAAAGCAAAGGCAACTATTACGGCCCATTTGCCAGTGCCGGTGCCGTAAACCGCACCCTGACACAATTGCAACGGGTGTTCCTACTGCGCGATTGTTCGGACGCAATGTTCGACAGCCGCAGCCGTCCCTGTCTGCTGTATCAGATCAAACGCTGTTCAGCCCCTTGTGTCGATAAAATTAGCACTGACGATTACGCTGCCACCGTCGCAGATGCCGAGCGGTTTTTATCAGGCCGCTCAACCGAGATCCAAGAACTGCTCGCCACTCAAATGCAGGCGGCCGCCGAGAAAATGGAATTTGAACGCGCCGCAGCCCTTAGAGACCGCATTCGGGCGTTGACACAGGTTCAAAGCGCGCAGGGCATCAACCCGCGCGGTGTGATCGAAGCTGATGTAATAGCCCTGCATCTGGCGGGGGGGCAGGCATGCGTCCAGGTGTTTTTTATCCGCGCCAACCAAAACTGGGGCAATCAGGATTTCTATCCCCGCATCGGGCCCGATGTGGAGGAGGCCGAAGTACTTGAGGCCTTCATCGGGCAGTTCTATGACAGCAAAGATCCGCCGCGCATGCTGTTNTTATCGCACCCGATTGAGAACGCTGACCTGATGACAGAGGCCCTGACAGGCAAACTTGGCCGCAAAGTTGAGATCATCGTCCCCCAGCGAAGCGAAAAAGCCGAATTGGTCGACGGCGCATTGCGCAATGCCCGCGAAAGTCTGGCGCGCAAGCAGTCTGAAACCGCCAGTCAGGGCAAATTACTGAAAGGGCTGGCCGAGGCTTTTGCCATGGACGCCCCCCCCCNGCGCATCGAAGTCTATGACAATAGTCATATCCAAGGCAGCCATGCCGTGGGTGGTATGATTGTCGCGGGCCCCGAAGGATTCATAAAAAGCCAGTATCGCAAGTTTAACATCAAGGGCGACGATCTAACCCCCGGTGATGACTTTGGCATGATGAAAGAAGTCTTGAGCCGTCGCTTTAAGCGGTTGTTAAAAGACGACCCCGATCGCGACAAAGCACTCTGGCCCGATTTACTTTTGATTGACGGTGGCGCCGGTCAGGTCAGTGCAGTGGCCGAAATTATGAACGATTTTGGCATCAATGATCTACCGATGATCGGNGTGGCAAAAGGCGTTGATCGCGANCACGGCAAGGAAGAATTTCACCGGATCGGGCAACGCCCATTTGCCCTGCGCCATAATGACCCTGTGCTGTATTTCATCCAGCGGCTGCGCGACGAGGCGCATCGGTTTGCCATTGGTACTCATCGGGCCAAACGNGCCAAAACCATCACCGCCACCCCGCTTGACGAGGTGCCGGGCGTCGGCGCCGGACGCAAAAAAGCCCTGCTATCACATTTTGGTTCTGCCAAAGCAGTNAGCCGCGCCAATCTGATTGATCTCAAAGCAGTTGACGGTATTTCAAGCGCACTGGCCGAAACGATTTACGCCTTTTTCAACGACCGTGGCTAGATGGGTTCACAGTCCCTGACCCCGCCCGCCTTNCTCAAATCAAAGCGCTGGGTTAAGATCACGCCAGCACGGCAGGATATCGCCATCAGACGGAGTTGCTAAATAGACGGCGCGGGCTATTGCACGCGACAAACACATCGCTCCGGCATGGCATAAAAAAGCCATTTCACGATCATCAACCATAACCTTTCGCTGTGCAGTNGCCGCAGAAAACACCAGATCGCCATCCATCGGCATATGTGCAGGCAACGTTGCCCGCCCGATCCCGTCATGNGCCGCCACCGCCAAGCGTTTGGCAGCCGCTTTGTCAAGCGTCGCATCCGTGGCCACAATCGCGATTGTCGTGTTACCAAGCGCCGACATCGCAGCGGGCTTTTTAGAAGTGATTGTATATCCCAGTCCAGACAGCGGATCCGGCCCCAACCCGCCAAATTCTTGGTTCAACTCAAACGGCGCGGCCCAGAAATGCCGCGCACCTGGGGTAGTGACATTGCCAATCGGGTTAACTGCAACCAGCGCGCCAACCGTTACCCCGCTGTCCAGCACCAGTGACGCCGACCCCAGACCGCCTTTCAACGTGCCAGTCAACGCCCCCGTTCCCGCCCCGACGCTGCCCAGATCAAAATCATCCCTCNCGCCCGCTAACGCCCGAGCCCCTAGTTCGGGATAAGGATTATCCTGCCAGTTTTTTTGACCNCCATTGAGCAGATCTGCCAGTATAGCTGTCGGCACCAATGGGACATGCAGCGCGCCCAGCGAAAATCCACGCCCCTGAGCGCGCAGTCCCGNCACAACACCGCTTGCCGCATCCAGACCAAACGCAGACCCCCCCGACAAAACCAGCGCGTCAACCGATTGCACGGATTTATCAGGCTCCAACAAATCGGTGTCCCGGGTGCCCGGCGCTCCACCCATGACCGCATAAGAGGCNGTGAACGGCGCNGTCCCCAGCAAAACAGTGCTGCCAGATTTCAGGTCTTCATCTTGCGCGTTTCCCACCATGAGCCCGGCGACATCCGTGATCAAATTGCGCGCGCCGGGACCCATCAGATACAGCGCCCGCCATCGACCCGCAGACAAACGCCGGTGATCATACTGGCCTCATCAGAGCACAGATAGAGCGCAGCATTGGCCATATCTTCGGGCGTTGAAAACCGTCCCAGAGGGATTGTCGACAAAAACTTGGCCCGTATTTCAGGTGTATCCTCCCCCATAAAAGATTTCAAAAGCGGGGTTTCCCCCGCCACCGGATTCAACGCATTCACCCGAATACCAGACGGCGCAAGCTCGATCGCCATCGTCTCGGTTGCGGTATTCACCCAACCCTTGGAGGCATTATACCAGTTCAGATTAGGCCGTGGCGAAATTCCCGCAGTTGACGATACGTTTAAGAAAACACCGCTCTTGCGCTGTTTCATAGCCGGGATGAAAATCTGTGATGCCAGATAGATAGATTTACAATTGACCGCAAAGACACGATCAAAATCTGCCTCGCTCACCGTCTCCATCGGGGTTGGTAAATGCGTGACACCGGCGTTGTTTACAACTATGTCCAACGCTCCAAACTGCGCCTCAACTTCAGCCGCCAACGCCGTGACCTGAGTGCGATCGGCAACGTCAAGCTGATAGGACGCAGCTGTGTCCCCCAGTTCAGCTGCCAGTGTTTGTACGCCGGCGCCATTTAAATCTGCCAACATCACCTGCGCCCCTTCGGCAATAAATTTCCGCGCGATACCAGCTCCAAACCCCGATGCGGCACCCGTTACAATCGCTANTTTTCCNAATAATCTCATGCTTTTCTCCCGTTGATGTTTATGACATCCGTTCAAGGCGTTTGACCACAAAGAGATAAACCGCATCCCTGCGCGCCCTGCTGCAATCACCAGTGATAAATTTCAATTTATGTTTTGCAAGGTATAACTCCAAAGAACAGCGCGTTACAGCGCAAGATGTCTTGGCAAAGGCGGTAATCTGGGCGCCGCCGCCAAGAGACTTTTTGTATAGGGATGGCGCGGTTCCACCAACACCTGATCTGTCGCCCCGTGTTCNACAATTGTGCCCGCCTGCATCACCAGAACCCGATCGGTGATACTGCGCACCACCGATAAATCATGGCTGATGAATAGATAACTCAGCGCAAATCGGGTCGACAAATCGGCGATCAAATCCAGAATTTGCGCCCGGACCGAAACATCCAGCGCCGAGACCGCCTCATCAAACACGATCAATTCAGGGCGTAGGATCAAAGCGCGCGCAATCGCCAGACGCTGACGCTGCCCTCCCGAAAATTCATGCGGATATTTATNGCCATCTCCGGNCACCAGTCCCACCGCCTCCAGCGCCTCGGACACGGCGCTTTCCCGGTCCTGCTCAGACAGNGGAGCGTCAAGCAAATGATAGGGTTCGGTGATCAGCCGNGCCACTTTATGACGCGGATTAAACGACCCATACGGGTCTTGGAACACCACTTGAATGTTACGCCGCACCTCGCGGTTTGGCCGCGATCCGGCCCAGACCGGCGCACCGTTCAGGGTGATCGTGCCCGCCTGCACCGGTTCAAGCCCCAAAATCGCCCGCGTCAGCGTCGACTTTCCACAACCGCTTTCCCCAACCAGACCCAACCGCTCACCGGCCCGCAGCGTAAAGTTGACTTTATCCACCGCGCGAAACAATTGGGGGGCGGAAAAAATACCCCTGCGGGGCAATTGATAGGCCCGCGTCACATCGCACACCTGCAGCAAGGGCGCGGCCTCAAGCGGTGGTGGTGGCAGGCTGACCTGNTGGCTTGATGCCTCAAACAACATTCGCGTATAAGGATGCGACATCGCAGCAAACAGCTGTTTGGTTGGCCCACGTTCCAAAACCTCGCCANGCCGCATGATCAATATGTGATCTGCCAGATCCCCCACAACTGCCAGATCATGCGTGATAATCAACATCCCCATGCCCTCTTGACGCACCAGATCTTTCAAAAGTGCCAGTATCTGCGCCTGTGTGGTGACATCCAGGGCTGTTGTCGGCTCATCTGCAATCAGAAATTTTGGTCGCAAAACGATCGCCATTGCAATCACCACACGCTGCCGTTGACCACCAGACAATTGGTGAGGGTAGCGTGATAAGGAAAATTTTTCCGGGGGCAAGCCAACCCGTGCGAGCACTTCGGCGGCACGCAAACGCGCCGCTGCCTTTGACGATTTCCGGTGAATCAAAATTGTCTCAAGCACTTGATCCCCAATGGTTTTCAATGGGTTCAGCGCAGTCATAGGCTCTTGAAAAATCATCCCGATGTGATTTCCGCGCAGACGGCACATCTCAGGCTCTGACAAGGCCAGCATGTCGCGACCATCAAGCTGGATCTGCCCAGAGGGTCGCATGCCCGCCGGCAGCAGCCCCATGATCGCAAGCGCGGTCATCGATTTACCCGACCCACTTTCGCCGGTGATGGCAACTATTTCACCCGCGCGTACCGACAGGCTGACAGCATCCAAAATTTTCAAATGTCCCAAAGTGAGAGATAAATCCACTACGTCCAAAGTGCTGTCATCGCTCATACGGGCCGCCCCCGCAGTTTCGGATCCAGCCGATCGCGCAATCCATCCCCCATCAGATTAAGCCCAAGCACAGTGAGAATAATCGCGCCCCCTGGCACCAAGGCCAGATGTGGGGCAAAAGACACCATAGTCTGGGCATCTGCCAACATGCGCCCCCAAGAGGGCAGCGGCGGCTGCGCNCCCAGCCCNACATAACTCAGNCCTGCTTCGGCCAGAATGCCAAGACTGAACTGGATTGTGCCCTGCACGATNAGNAAGTTCGCCAAATTCGGCAAAATATGTTCAACCGAAATGAGCAACCCCGANTTGCCCGCCACCCGCGCCGACAGTATAAATTCACGCTCCCAAAGGCTCAGNGCGCCNCCGCGGGTTACCCGGGCAAACACNGGAATGTTGAAAATGCCAATCGCAATAATGGCGTTGACCGCACCAGCGCCAAAAATAGCGGTGATTAATATCGCAATCACCAGAGATGGAAAGGCAAAGATCAGGTCGTTGGCCCGCATAATCATCTCATCCAGCCAGCTGTTTTTGCGCGCCGCCGCAAGCAGACCCAACGGCACCCCAATGAGAATACCGATACCAACCGCAATCAACGCCACGGCAATTGANGTGCGGGCGCCAACCATAATCATCGANAGCAGGTCGCGTCCGAAATGATCGGTTCCAAGCCAGTGCTGCCCATTTGAGCGCTGTAATTTATTNGGAATATCCACAAGCGTCACATCAAACGGGACCCAGATAAAAGACACCAAAGCGGCGATGGCAAAACACAGCGTCATCGCAGCGCCAATAATCAATGTAAACGATCCCCTCACAGCCGGCTCCTGAGGCGGGGATCAACCGCTGCATAGGCCAGATCAACGGCAAAATTTACTACGATCACCGCAAATACCAACAGCATCACAACGCTTTCAACCACGATCNGATCGCGCTGGCTGATCGACTGGAACACCAGCCGTCCCAGTCCTGGCAAATANAATACCTGTTCGATGATAATGGCACCCGCCAACAAAAACGAAAACTGCAGCCCCATGATGGTCAAAACCGGGATCAGCGCATTGCGCAGNCCGTGNCGCCACAACGTTTGCTGGCGCGTCAGCCCTTTGGCGCGCGCNGTGCGCATAAAATCCTCGCTCANAATATCGATCANCGCGCTGCGCATCACCCGAGACAAGATCGCCGCCTGCGGCAAAGCCAAGGCTACAGCCGGCAGGGTCAAGGCCTTGAGCCCAATCAACAGACCCGCATCCCAACCCGGGAACCCCCCNGCAGAAAACCAGCGCAGGTTGATCGCAAAAATAACCACCAGAATCATCGCAAACCAGAAGTTTGGCACCGCAATGCCCAGCTGTGTCAGTCCCATGACCGCCATATCTCCCCGCCCGCCACGACGGTTGGCGGCATAGAGCCCGACGGGCAANGCAATCACTGTCGACAGGGTCAGCGCCATAAGCGCCAGCGGCAAGGACACCCACATGCGATCTGCAATCATTTGCCCAACCGGTACCCTGTAAGTATACGAAATGCCGAAATCCCCCGACAGCATCCCACCGACCCAAGCCAGATATCGCTGGGTTTTCGGCACGTCGAGGCCCAATTCGGCCCGCAACGCTGCCACCGTGTCAGGCTGGGCATTGATGCCCAACATAAAGCGGGCCGGATCACCGGGAGCCACTTCAATCACGGCAAAAATAATCAGCGAAGCCACCACCAGACTGATCACGAGGGATAAAAGGCGTTTCAGACTATAGCGCAGCATCGTCTGTCCGGTCTATCCNCCCCGCCTGTGCAATACTGCACACGGCGGCAGTGGACTGTGGGCTCAATCGGCCCAACTGATTCCAGTCAGGTCNATCGCCTGCGTTGGCGCATTAAGCCACATGCCCTGNACACCGGTCTTGGCAACGCTGGTCGCCGCCAACTGGAAAAGATAGCCGTTGACATAATCGGTTGAGATAATGGTCTGCGCCTCTTGCAACATCGCCCGGCGTTGATCCGGATCTGCCGTCGCGGTCAGGCGGGTCATTAAATCCTGAAAGGCGGGATTGTCATACTGAAAATAATACTCTGGACGTGCATAGATGCCGATATCCATCGGTTCGGTGTGACTGACAATCGTCAGACCATAATCCTTGCCGCGAAACACCTGTTCGAGCCATTGCGCCCATTCAAGGTTTGAAATCTCGGCGTTTATGCCCACCGCGCGCAATTGGGCGGCAATAATTTCACCGCCACGCCGCGCATAAGAGGGCGGNGGCAATTTCAATGTGGTGGTAAAGCCGTCGGCGAAACCTGCTTCGACCANCAGCGCCTTGGCTTTGGCCGGATCATAGGCTGAATTGCCGGTCAAATCGATATAGGCGGGGTTATGCGGCGCAAAATGGCTGCCGATCGGGGTGCCATAGCCGAACATTGCACCNTCAATGATTGCCTGACGGTCAATCGCATGGGCCAGAGCCTGACGCACCANCTTGTTGTCAAACGGCGGCATTTTATTGTTTGTCGACAAGATGGTTTCGCCCTCAGTCGACCCAATCAACAACTTGAAACGGGGGTCAGCATCAAACTGTGGCAGATTTTCTGGCGCCGGAAAGGTCTGAAATGCGTCGATGTCTTCCGACATCATTGCCGCAAAGGCTGCAGTTGGATCGGAAATAAACTTAAAGGTTGCAGCCTCAAGCGCCGGGGCGGTGCCCCAATAGTCACCATTGCGCGCAAGATCAATCCTGTCCCCCTGCACCCAATTCACAAACCGAAACGCGCCAGTGCCAACCGGGTTGGATTTTATCGTCTCGATTGTCTCAGGGGCAACGATCACCGCATCCCCCCAAGCCAGATTAAACAACAGGTTGCCATTCGGGGCCTCAAGCGTCAGAGCCACCGTCANCGGGTCGATCACAGCCACGTCTGNGATACCAGNAAACAGCGCTTTTTGAGCGTTGGTGCTGTCTTCAGCCCGTGCCCGATCGAGGGAAAATTTAACATCGGCGGCATCCATTGCCGTCCCATCATGAAACTGGACATNACCTCGCAGATGAAACGTATACCGCAGACCATCATCTGAAATATCCCAGCTTTTTGCCAGACCGGGCACCACCGAGCCATCGCCCATGAATCGTGTCAAACCCTCAAAGATGTTTGAATAAACAACGTTGTCGATCGCGCCCGCAGCTGCGCTGGTCGGGTCAAGATGCGGCGGCTCAAGCTGCATCCCAATGGTGANATCAGTCTCAGCAGCTGAAGCAGTGCCAAAACTGGCAATCAAAGCCAAGACAGATGTGAAAGCACGGGTCGTACACCGTTGTGGCATTATCCTATTCCTCTCAATCAAAGTATAGCGTCAAAATAGTCGGTTACAGACTGCGCTAACTTGGTCTACTTGTCTACTGCCAACACGCACAATAAAATTTACCACAGAAAAGATCCGTGTCCGGATACCCGGATACCCGGAGACCCGCACGCCAAAATAGCGTTAGCGCCATTTTGCCAATGGCGGCAAACTCATCAAAACCGCGTCCGGATCATGACCCGTGGCAAGACCAAACTTAGTCCCACGGTCATAGACAAGGTTATATTCTGCATAAAGCCCGCGGTGCAGTAATTGTGCCTCTCTATCCGCGTCCGACCANGGCTGTGACNGCCGTTTTTCAANCANAGGCACGAAAGCCGCCAGAAAAGCACGNCCGATATCCTGTGTCAGGGCAAAATCTGCAGCCCAGTCCCCTGTACAATGGTCATCCATGAAAATGCCCCCGACACCCCGCGCACGTTTGCGATGCGGGATATAGAAATAATCATCCGCCCATTTTTTAAGGCGCGGATAGAGGTCGGCACCATGCGGCGCAAGAAAACGCGCCTGAGTATCATGAAAATGCGCNGTATCCTCCTCATACTCAAGGCAGGGGTTCAAATCGGACCCACCTCCAAACCACCAGCCATGCGGGGTCCAGAACATACGGGTATTCATATGAACCGCAGGACAATGCGGGTTCTGCATATGAGCCACCAATGAAATACCACTGGCCCAAAACCGCGGATCTTCTTTCATGCCGGGCAGCGATTTGCGCGCTGCCATCGCCGCCTGCGCTGAGGCNGCCAAATGCCCGTGTACCGTTGAGACATTGACCCCGACCTTCTCAAACAGCCGTCCACCACGCAATACGCTCATCACACCGCCACCAGCATCAGACCCATCCTCTGAGTGCCGACGGGTTTCAGTGACCTCGAATACACCGGCAGGGACCTGCGCCCCNGGGCCAGACTGNTGGCTTTGCTCCAACCCGACAAAAGCATTGATAATTTGATCACGCAGCGCGGAAAACCACTCAGACGCAGTGTTTTTTTCAACCACAAACACGTTTGTACTNCTCCTTAAAAGCGACCCTGCCTTTGGGTCTAAAGCTTGGCCCGCTGAAAGGCCTNATNGAATTGGTNNGTGTCTAGTGTGCCGGCGCTGCGACCGGATCTATCAAAGTGCGGCCNCCATCCAATGTCATGATCTGGCCCGTCATAAAGCCTGACCAATCCGAGGCAAGATATTGTACCGCGGCCGCCAGTTCGTTCGGCGAGGCTATTCGCTGTAGGGGCGTGTGATCTTCAATATCACCGCGGAAATCCGCATTTTCTTTCAGTGTTTCTTGCAAGCTGGCGGACATCACCGACCCAAAAGCAACGGCGTTAACACGAATCTTATGCGGAGCCAATGCCACAGCCAGAGACCGCGTCATCTGATCAGAGGCTGCCGTGGCAATTGAATAGGCCATCAAATCAGGATGTGCACGCCGCGCTGCGATCGAAGACAGGTTGATGATGGATCCAATCTGGCTCTCAACATTACCGGCGGCTTGTTTGATCATCCGGCGCGCCACCAATTGCGACAGACGCAAACTGTTGAGCAGATTTTGCTGCAACATCGTCTCTGTCGTATCATCATCGACGCCAAGCGGATCGGTCACCATCACCTGCCGACAGGCATTAACCAGAATATCAACCTGATCGAAATGGTCGATCGTCGCGGAAAGCAGGTTGGCCATCGTCAGTTTTTCGCGAAGATCCCCCGCGAAGTAGCGCACATTGCCCTCATCCTTGGCCGCGCCCAATTCGTTGACCAAACCGTCTTCATCCATGTCGACAAACATGACATTCGCGCCTTGATCGGCAAAGTGACGGCCAATCGCACAGCCAACGCCGTTTGCACCTCCGGTGACGATCGCAGTCTTGCCTTCGATTGAAAAGGACATAGCATGCCTCCTGATTCTGACTTGAGATTATATGATTTCAGCGCTTAAGGCGAGATGGCCGCTGGGCGTGCAGGACTTTGAATTTCGACGTGCCAAAAGGTTCTTCGACCTTAACGAAAAGACTGTTCAGGGCGGTCTCATAAGGCAAATGACGGTTGGCCACCATCCACAGGTGACCAGAATTGCCCAATATCGCAGCTGCAGTGGCAATAAACGACTGCCCAAGCGCTGGGTCGCCACGCCGGCCGACATGAAACGGCGGGTTCATCACCACGGTATCGACCGCATATGACGGGCGCCAGCTGGTGCCATCTGCCCAGTGGAAAAAAGCCCGAGGATCCTCGACATTGCGACGAGAACAATCCAGCGCCATCTGCTCCGCTTCGATCAAATGAACAGCCTCAACACTCTCTCGGGTAAGAATTTGGGTCGCCAAATATCCCCAACCCGCCCCCAGATCTGCCACAACACGTCCCAGTTTTGGCGGCAAATGAGTGGCCAACAGCGCCGAGGCAGGATCAACCGCATCGGCAGAAAAAATCCCCGGGACCGTCAAAAACCCGTCGCTGTTTACCGTCATACCGGGTTGAGCCCAATCGCTGAAACAACAACCATCGACCTTAAACCAAAACAGTTTTCCATGGGACTTTGATATTGTACCTGCGATCGGCACGCGGACGCGCATTTCGCGCAAAACCGATTCAACGCCGCTGACCTTTTGACCATCAACAATGAGTATGCCGTTTGGCGTCGCCGCCTCAGCACTAGCGATCAAGGCCCGAGCCTGACGCTTACTGCGCGGTAGACACACCAAACTGGCCGCATAATCTGTACCACATTCGGTGACACAGCTATATCCCCGCGCATTGTATGACGCGTGATCGGGATGAAAGCTTTGCACAATTTCCAATTGGTCCTGTGCCAACGCCGATAAATCGAAATCTGCGTCAGGTGCGAAGATGGCAAGGCGACCAACGGCAGGCAGTTCCAGCCCTCCATCGTCCAATGCGACACTTAAACGGGATCCAGCCAACTGCAGTCTATTCCTTTTCCATCGTACATTGCAGCGGGTGTTCATGCCGACGGGCAAAGTCCATTACTTGTGTTACTTTCGTCTCGGCAATCTCATGGCTGAACACACCCACCACAGCCAGCCCTTTTTTATGCACCGTGAGCATAATCTCAAACGCCTGTGCGCTGCTCATGCCAAAAAAACGTTCGAGAACATGCACAACGAATTCCATAGGGGTATAATCGTCGTTCAAAATCATAACTTTATAAAGAGGAGGTCGCTTGGATTTTGACCGAGGTTTGACAGCAAGATCACTCTCGCCAATATCATCGGGATCATCAGACATATGAAAAGGGCGGGTTATCATAGCACCAGAGCGTCCGTGTTACTGTTTGCAGTGTCTTCAGCTATATAGAGGTCGCAGGCAAGGTGAAAAGAGGCCTGTGCGAATTCTGTCAACAAACTTAATTAAAATTGACCAATACACCCGCCAAAACATCCCGATACGTCAATTGGCAAAGGCTGGAATACGCCCCTCTTAAAACACAATCTCTATCATTGAAATCAATACTTTATTCCGCACCCTTTTTGTGATATCGTATTAACAAATAAATGAGTTGCTGAAAAATCAGCGACCAGAGGCAGAAAAAGGCAGGTCATGTGAAGGTACGGCAGATATTGCTGGCCCGAAGAGGGCTATTTTTGGCAACGGCTGTCTGGCTGTTGGTGATTGTTCCAATTTCGGTGATGTCAGCGCCCTACGCGGCGGTGGTGATGGATGCACGGTCGGGAAAGATATTGCATTCTCGCAATGCCAATACACGATTGCACCCGGCATCGCTTACGAAAATGATGACGTTGTATGTCGTGTTTGAAGCCATTCGTCATGGCGAAATCACGGAAGACACGCTGGTAAAAATCTCGCGCAACGCCTCCAGAGAGCCGCCCTCCAAGCTGGGCTTGAAAGCCGGTCAGAAAATCAAACTACGCTATCTGATCCGCGCGGCCGCAGTAAAATCGGCCAATGACGCCGCAACCGCACTAGGGGAAGCAATATCCGGCTCGGAAGAGGCTTTTGCCAACCGCATGACGCGGACTGCAAAACGGCTGGGGATGACCCGAACAACATTTAAAAATGCGCACGGCCTGACACAAAAGGGGCATCTGTCCACAGCCCACGATATGACCATTCTCGGTCGTCACCTGCTGTATGATTATAACCAATACTACAATCTGTTTTCTCGACGGACAACAACCATCGGCAAACGCAAGATTGCCAACACCAACCGCCGGCTTTTGGCCAATTATAAAGGCGCCGATGGCATCAAAACCGGCTACACACAGGCGGCAGGGTTCAATCTGGTGGCCTCGGCAGAACGCGGCAAGGAACGGATCATTGCCACGGTATTTGGTGGGCGCTCTACTTCGTCTCGCAATGCCAGAGTGGCTGAATTGTTAAATATGGGCTTCAAGCGTGCGCCGACCAATGTTGCCGTGATTAAACCCAGACGGCCCGCCTATCCCAATCCTGGCAAAGTAGACGGTCATGCCGGTATCAGCCACCGTACGGTCACAGCAGTAAAAACCAGCCTGCGCCCAAAACTGCGGCCATTTGGACTGGGTGGCGGCGGCAAAGATACAATGCAGGATACGATATTAGCAGCGGTTACATCGGTGCAAATGCCCGATACACTCGAAAGCTCTGTGCAAGACATAGCCAGTATGTATGCCGGTAATTCATCCGGTAAAACAGCACCGCTCAACATGTATAACAACACAGATCATACCGGGCTTGCCGAGAACTCAAGCGACGACGACCCAATTGTGCTCGAAGTGGTAACACGCATATCGACATCGGGAGGGCGCCACTGGGGCATCAATGTCGGGAACTACCGTAGCCGAGGCGACGCCGAGGCCGTATTGCTGCGCACGGTGTTGTCCGAACTGGGAACCCTAGAGGGCAGTTTGCGTAAGGTTGTCGCAAAACAAACCGGGTTTGATGCAAATTTCTATGGGATGACCCGCGATGCGGCAGCATTGGCCTGTCGGCGTTTAGCCGCACGCAAGCAAACCTGCTCAACTATCGGTCCGGGCTAAGTATCCCGACACAAAGCCTCTGCGATTAAGCCTTTACCATCTGATCCAGATCAAGCGCCGCACCCAACAATTGCCGGGTATAGCCATGCTGCGGGTTTTCAAATATGTCATCGACCAATCCGCTTTCTACAACATCGCCCTGTCGCATCACCATAACCTTGTGTGACATCGCCCGGATCACCTTTAGATCGTGGCTGATAAACAAATAGGCCAGTCCATATTTTTTCTGTAGATCGCGTAACAAAGCGACAATCTGCACCTGTACCGTCATATCCAGCGCGCTTGTCGGCTCGTCTAGAACCACCAGCTTAGGACGCAGGATCATCGCGCGCGCAATCGCGATCCGCTGCCTCTGGCCACCGGAAAACTCATGCGGGTACCGATCCATCACAGCGGGATCAAGCCCAACCTCAAGCATCACCTCAGCCACCATATCGCGCAACGGACCCAAATCGGATGTACCGTGCACCTCAAGACCCTCGGCGATGATCTGCGCACAGGTCATCCTAGGCGACAGAGATCCAAAGGGATCCTGAAATACAATTTGCATATCACCGCGCAGCCGTCGCAGGGCCCGACCCGACATTTTCTCGATCGCCTGACCTAAAAACGTCACCCTACCCTCCAACTGGATCAATCGCATAATCGCCAGCGCCGCAGTGGTTTTACCCGAACCACTTTCACCGACGATGCCAAGAGTTTCCCCCGCCTGCACCGACAACGTCAGATCGTTTACCGCCTTCACATGGCCCACCGTACGCTTTAGCAAGCCGCGCTGGATCGGAAACCAAATCTTCAAGTGATCGGTTTTAACCACAACCGGGGCCGTATCTGCCACCGGACTTGGCCGCCCGCTAGGAGCAGCATTCAACAGCTTTTGCGTATAGGGGTGTTGCGGATTTGCAAAAATCTCTGCCGTGCTGCCGGTCTCAACGATCTCGCCGTCTTTCATAACACACACCCGATCAGCAATCCGCCGCACAATCGCCAGATCATGGGTTATGAATAAAAGACCCATCCCCTCTGAGGCTTTCAATTCGGCCAGTAACTCTAAAATTTGGGCTTGAATCGTCACATCCAGAGCCGTTGTCGGCTCATCGGCAATCAAAACATCAGGTTGGTTGGCAAGAGCCATGGCAATCATAATGCGCTGCCGCTGTCCCCCTGAGAGCTGATGAGGATAGGCCCCAAGCCGGGTTTCGGGATCCCGGATACCAACCTTGGTCAACAGCTCTAAGATCAGCGCCTGCGCCTTGGCGCCAACCAAGCCCTGATGCAAGGTCAGGCTTTCGCTCAGTTGCCGCTCAATCGTGTGCAGCGGATTGAGCGACGTCATCGGCTCTTGAAAAATAAAGCTTATGTCATTGCCACGTACCTGACGCAGCTGCCCCTCATCGGCACCGATCATCTGCTGCCCAGCATATTTGACCGAGCCAGAGACGACCGCGCTATCACCCAGTAAAGATACCGTTGACAGCGCCGACACAGATTTACCCGAACCGCTTTCGCCGACCAAAGCCACGGTTTCGCCGCGATTGAGCGAAAATGAGATATTGCGCACTGCGGGTGTCAAACGTCCCTCTTGGCGAAACGAGACAGAAAGATTTTCGACCTGTAACAACGCGCTCATTGGAAGGTCTTTCTGGGATCGAACGCGTCGCGCACACCCTCAAAAATAAACACCAGCAATGACAGCATAATGGCAAAGGTGAAAAACGCGGTAAAAGCCAGCCATGGTGCTTGCAGGTTTTGTTTTGCCTGCAGGGTCAATTCACCCAGACTTGGCGCCGAAGACGGCAGCCCAAAGCCCAGAAAATCAAGACTGGCCAAAGTGCTGATCGTTCCAGTCACGATAAAGGGCAGCATGGTCAGCGTAGCCACCATTGCGTTGGGCAGCATATGGCGAAACATGATCGTCAGGTTAGACACGCCCAGCGCCCGAGCTGCACGCACATATTCCAGATTGCGGGCGCGCA
>NYVC01000110.1 GCA_002684375.1 Marinovum sp. | reverse complement strand
CGGTCGACATCAGCAATTCAGCGACGCGGTGATCCAGGTCTGTCTGACCTTGAAGGTCTTGTTCGGCCTGCCACTTAGGCTAACTACGGGGTTTGTCGAAAGTCTGCCGCAGCTAGTCTAACTGGACTGGACAGCGCCCGATTTAAGTGGAATTGAAGTATCCGGTTTGTTTCATAAAACTGTTTAGCCAGGGCTGTTTTTTCTGTTGCGCGCGGCTTGTGCTTTAAGACAAGGGGCTTGTGGCAAGCAGTAAAATCAGTTAGCTGGCCCTTCATAAAAACAAACTATTCCTTTGCGGCCGAATGAGTGTCGCGATCTAAATGCAAATTGTATTCGAACGAACGTTTATCGGTAAGTTATATTAATTTGGAGCCTGTTTTCTACTATGGAATTTTCGATCACTCATACGCGACAACCAGAAGACCCCAAGAGCGGTGTTGTGAAAATAGGTTGGTTTTTTGCGGACGAGACCAGCAGCGTTGTCTATTTTCCGCCCGAGCGATTGCGCACGGTTGACATGAATCGTACGCACGCAAAATCGGCGTCCCGCTGTCCGGCTGTGATTGGCTTGGAAAGTCGCTATATGATGGTGCGCTGCCCGTTTGAGATGCACCTCGGATTTATCAGAGATGATAAAGGCAAGCCGGCATTGAAAAACCTCATGGGCAGCAAAAGCCCTGTACGCAGCAGCAAACTGAACCAACTGCTCTCGGTTACTAGCGAGTCAGAGTGGCGTTTTGCCGACCGGCCGACGGTACAGTTAAAACTGCCCTACATGTTTATCAGCGACGAGCCGGTGTATCTATCGCAAGTGCCGCCGTTTCTTGATTATCAAGATTCAGAGCCAATTCCCGGTACTTTTTTTGGTGGTCGTTTTCCGATCGAAGTTTGGCCGCGGCCCTTGATGTGGGCTTTTGAATGGCACAACATCAAAAAGCCAATTCGCCTTAAACGCGGGCAGCCGTTATTTTACTGCCAATTCGAATTGGACAATCCTGAACGGCAGTTTCAAGTGTTTGAAGCCGAACGTACCCCCGAATTGCAAGAGTATTGCAAAATGATCACCGGCGCGGTGAATTATGTTAATCAAACGTTCAGCCTGTTCAAACGGGCTGCCGAAGTGCGCCCGTCACANTTGCTGGTAAAGAAGGAAAAAAGATAAGGCAGGATTTGGATCACGATCTTTTTGCGACTGCTGTGCTCGGTGTCAGTAAGGCTTGACCGAGTGATAGCCTAACCGATTTGATCAATGGCAGCTATGCCCGTTGGTATTTCTTCAAGCGATCACCGTGTCACAGTTCTGATGGCAGAAGAATGCCAGAATGGCGTACTCGGGTTCTGTGGCTGCTTNCCATNCGATTTGTGGTATCCGAAGCTGCTTTTCTATTTTTGTCGTAAAATTTGTTTTCAATGAAATGTTCTAAATTTACCGCGGTGTCGGGATTAATTTATCAGGTTTAATTTCAGACAGATAGCTNTCTTGCAGTATGGTGAAACAGGCGGCAGACTGTTAATGTGCCATCGCATGTCGCCTATTGTCATAAAAAATTGGGGCCCCNGTTGAATCAACCANCAGAACCTNCTTATTTGCGGATTTGCATTCACAGATTCCAGACCGCCTTGGTGTGTGGCTTACTCTGGGGTCTGCACCGTTTGCCCTATGAAAAGCGACTTAAATTCGGGGGATGGGTTTTCGGCCGCGTCATTGCCCCGATGACCAGTTATCACAAGCGTATCGTCGAGAACCTTGAGTTGATTTTTCCTGAAATGCCAACTGTTGATACCAAGCGATTGTCACAGGAGGTCAGCCGTAACATTGGCATCACTTTCACGGAATTGTTTTCCCCGGATGATTTTTTAAATGCCAATGCGAACTATAGCCTGCACGGGACTGGGTTCGAGGCGCTGAAACAGGCTCATGCGCAAGGGCGTCCAGCCATCGTTGTCTCTGGCCACTTTGGTAATTATGATGTGGTGCGAGCAAATTTGATCCGGCACGGGCTGCGAGTAGGCGGCCTGTATCGTCGGATGGACAACCCGTATTTTCACGACCTGTACATCAAGTCGATTTCGAAAATAGGCAATGGTCTTTTTGAACGCGGGCGTTCGGGACTGAAACAAATGCTCAAGTTTCTCAAGGGTGGAGGCGTCCTTGCGGTATTGATCGACCAGCGGCTCACAACCGGGGCACAACTGAATTTTATGGGGCACTCTGCCTATACNTCTCTCTCGATTGCCGAGTTGGCGCTAAAGCTCGATGCGTTGGTGGTGCCGGCCTACGCNGTGCGNCAGCCAGACCTGTCCTATTGCATCCAGATTGAAGATCCGATCTTGCATTCCACGCCGGAACAAATGACACAGGATCTGAATGACAGCTTGAGCCAGCAAGTAAGCCGTCATCCCGAGCAATGGTTCTGGATTCACCGCCGCTGGCTGTATGCGGATATCAAAGAGGCTTGAAGAGGAGAGCATTTATGCAGATCGCCAGACGAAAAATTGGACCCTCCGAGCCGCCACTGGTCATCGCTGAGATCGGGATCAATCATGGAGGTAACCTTGCGCTTGCCAAACATATGGTATCGCTGGCTGCGCGGTCGGGCTGCGAATGCATCAAGCACCAGACCCATTTTGTAGAAGACGAAATGACCGAGGCGGCAAAGGAGATTTTTCCGCCCAATGCCGATGTGTCGATCTGGGACGTTATGGCCAACTGTGCGCTGTCGAAAGACGATGAGGTTGCGCTAAAGCATCATACCGAGAGCCTCGGATTGATCTATCTATCAACGCCGTTTTCCCGCAGTGCGTCGGATTTTCTCGAAGAGATTGACGTGCCAGGGTTTAAAATTGGGTCAGGCGAGGCGGATAATCTGCCGCTGATCCGTCATATCTCTAAAAAGGGAAAACCGGTGATNATGTCGACCGGGATGCAGACCATTGAATCTGTTCGTAAAAGCGTTGAAATCTTAGAANCCTCAGGCGTTGATTACGCCTTGCTAGAATGTACCAACCTCTATCCCTCGCCACCGGAAATTGTCTCGCTTAGAGGNGTAAGTGATTTGCNGGCNGCCTTTCCCAACGCNGTGGTCGGCTTCTCCGATCACTCTATTGGGCCTGAAATGGCGCTGGCTTCAGTGGCTTTGGGNGCCTGCATTCTCGAGCGGCACTTTACCGACAGCCGCTATCGGATCGGGCCGGATATCGCCTGTTCGATGGATCCGGCAGAGCTGCGTCTGCTGATCGACAGATCCCGTGAAATACATGTCGCCCTGCACAACAAAAAACAACGCACCGGTCCAGAAGAGGACGTCTACAGGTTTGCCCGTGCCAGTCTTGTTGCAGATCGAGATCTGGCTGAGGGTCACAGGATCACAGAACCGGACATCTGGGCGCGTCGTCCCGGCAATGGCGAGATACCCGGATACCGGTTTGATGATGTTATCGGCAAGAGTCTGACCCGCGCAGTGCGCCGCAACGAACAACTTAAATGGAGCGATCTAGTGCCATAATATCCTATGGGGAATATGGCTTTTCGCGGGGGTCGCAACAGCATAAAGTACGGATATGAGACAAAATCAAAGCCTTCTGTTTGTCACTGGAACCCGCGCCGATTTCGGTAAAATAGAGCCGTTGGCGCGCGCTGCCGTGCANCACGGCTTTGAGGTGTCCTTTTTTGTCACCGGTATGCATATGATGCACAGCTACGGGTTGACCAAACTCGAAGTGCAGCGCTTGACAGATGTCACTGTGCATGANTTTCTCAATCAAAGGCCAGGCGACCCGCAGGATGTGATCTTGGCCAAAACCATGCTGGGATTTTCNGATTTCGTCGTTGAAAAAAAGCCTGATCTGGTGCTGGTTCACGGTGANCGGGTCGAGGCGATGGCCTGTGCCTTGGTCTGTGCGACAAACTATATTAAATGCGCCCACATCGAGGGAGGTGAGGTATCGGGCACCATCGATGAGGTTTTCCGCCACTGCAATTCTAAGCTGGCCTATTGCCATTTCGTCAGCTCCAAATCGGCCGGCAAGCGTGTGCAGGCGCTGGGAGAAGCCGAAGAGACCATCCATGTTATTGGCTCGCCTGAATTGGATTTTCATNCTCAGGCCTCGGGGTTTANCATCGAAGAGGTCCGCGCCCATTATCAGATTGATCCGTCTGACTATGGCATATGNATCCTGCATCCGGTGACCTCGGAAACCAACATCATGAGACAGCAGGCATCTGATCTGTTCGAAGCGCTCAAAGGCAGNGGNAAGTATTTTGTGGTNATCCGGCCAAATAATGATCCCGGGTCGGAAGANATCATTGCTGTGATCGATNCGCTGCCAAAATCCCAATTTAAAGTTATTCCATCGATGAGTTTTGGTCGCTTTTCCGAACTGTTNAAAAATGCTGCCTGTATTGTCGGCAATTCATCTGCCGGGGTGCGCGAGGCGCCGTTTCTAGGCGTGCCATCGTTGGATGTNGGCTCGCGTCNGTCCGACCGCGCTTTTGGTCCATCAATCACCAAAGCCGATGCCGGACAACAAGACAAGATCGCCCGCTTCCTGCAGCAAAACTGGCACAGCAGGCACCCGCGACAGACCGAGTTTGGGCATGGNAATGCCACCCAGAAATTTATTGATATTTTAAAATCTGATGCATTCTGGCAGCGCTCCATGCAGAAATATTTTAATGACTTTGTGCAATAGGCTCGCAGAGCATATCAGCCTGGCCTTGTATCGCGCAGCGACATCTGCCCTGACACCGCTGCTGCCGCTGCATCTTAAAAAACGTCTGAAACGCGGCCGAGAGCATCCCGAAAGATGGCGCGAAAAACTAGGGTTTTCCAGCCTGCCGCGTCCGGTGGGTAAACTCGTCTGGCTGCACGCTGTGGGTCTGGGCGAGGTTTTGGCGCTGCGTGGTATGATCGTGGCGCTGCAAGCTTGCGATCCGAAGTTGCAGTTTCTGGTGACTTCTTCGACTCTGGCCTCAGCCGANACGTTTGGCAAAAATATTCCCCCAAGGACGGTGCACCAGTTTTTACCGCTTGATGCGGGGCGGTATGTCCGGCGTTTTCTGGATCATTGGCGCCCCGACCTTGCCCTGTGGTCTGAACGCGATATTTGGCCGGGGNTGGTGACCCAAGCCGCGCGCCGGGGCATTCCACAGGCGCTGATCAACGTNCGGATGAATGCCGGCTCATTTCAGCGAAAGCGTAAAGTAAGAGCGCTGTACCGTGCGGTGTACCGCAATTTTGTGCTGATCTCAGCTCAGGATGACGTCACCGCTGTGGCGTTGACTAAGCTTGATGNGCAACAAGATATACGCATTGATGGATCTTTGAAACCACATAGCCCACCGCTGTGCGTCACGGCCACAGATTTGGCGATCCTACGGGATTCACTGGCGGGAAAAGCCGTCTGGGTTGCGGCCTCATGCCACCCCGAAGATGAAGCCATCGCGCTGGCCGCGCAAAGACAATTATTGAGCAAGGTCCCGGATGCGATGCTTGTGCTTGCCCCGCGTTATCCAAGTCGGGGNGGGCAAATTCTCAAGGNGCTCTCTGGATTTCACGTGAAAGTCAGAAGCCGGNGCGAGTTGCCGGATGCCGATACTGAGGTGTTTGTTGCCGACAGCTTTGCGGAAATGGGCCTGTGGTATGCGCTGTCCGGTTTTGCCCTGATCGGTGGCACCTTCAGCGATGTTGAAGGTCATAACCCATGGGAGGCTTTGCAATTAGACTGCGGGGTGATGCATGGGCCAAGATACGGTAATTTTACCTCAGATTATGATGCTCTGATTGAAGCACAAGCCTGTTTTCNAGTTTACAATGCAGAGGATATTGTAGACACAATTACGACGCAGTCATCCCGTGGGTTGGACGGTTATCGACACCTGCAGCGCGATCAAAACGCTGCTTTGTCGGATTTGGCCGAAAGGCTTGTCGGGATGATCAAACCGTAATCGACGAACAGGTCTACCGTGGCAAAACCGTCTCTTTTTCCGTCGTTTAATACTCGCGTGGTTCTGGTTCTGTACCGGCTGATTTGGGCGGTCTGTCTGCCTTTGGTCATCTTTTTTCTCTGCTGGCGCGGTAAAAAAGAGCCCGCCTATTTCAAATTTCTGGCGGAGAGGTTCGGTCGCCACAAATTACGAGACAAGTCGCATATATGGATCCACGCGGTGTCATTGGGCGAGGTGCGCTCGGCGGTGCCTTTGATCAAGCGCCTGCTGCTTGATGACACGCCTGTGGTTACCACCCATTTCACACCGGCGGGGCGCAGCGCAATTATGCGTTTGTTTCCCGATGCCGTCGCCGACGGGCGTTTGACGGCCTGCTATGTGCCGTTTGATTATAGCGCGGCCTTCAGACGTTTTTTCAAAGCCTTCCGCCCGGTTTATGGACTGGTGATGGAGGTCGAGTTCTGGCCTGGCATGATCATNAGCAGCCGTAAATATGGCGTGCCGCTGTATCTGTGCAACGGTCAGTATCCGAGCCGGAGCTTTGAGCGCGATCAGCAACGGTTTTTCTCACGTGCTAAAATTGTCCCGGGCTTTGCCGGCGTGATGGTCAAATCCGAACTGCAAGCCGCGCGCTTTCGTATGCTGGGGATCGACCGTGTGGCGATCACTGGCGAGATGCGCTTTGATCAACCTATTCCACAGGCCCATATTNCCGCGGCTCGNACTTTTAGAACTGCNGCGATGGGCGCGCGACCTGTCATAACAATGGCAAGTATGGTGGTAGGGGAGGACGTAAGCGCGCTTGACATGATTGCACAGGTTCAAAGCCAATTTGTGCAAAGAGGTCTGGAAAAACCTCTGTTTATCTATGTGCCGCGCGCCCCAGAANGGTTTGATGTGGTCGCAGAAATAATCGCCGAGAAATCTCTTTCATATGCTAAACGTTCTGACGTGCTCGACGCGCTGCTGCAGATCAAGTCAGAAACTGGCAATGCCAAAACTGATATTGCAAAAATTGATATCAATGGGCTTGATATTGTTTTGGGGGACAGTCTGGGCGAGATGTATTTCTATCTTGAGCTTTGTGATCTGGCCATTGTCGGCGGCGGCTTTTGTCCTAAGGGTTCGCATAATATCTCTGAACCTCTGTGCCTGCGCAAGCCGGTGATTATTGGGCCAAACGATTACACGATCGAGTTTCCGGCGCGCGAAGCCCTGGCGTATGGGGTGTGTCTNCANNTGGATTTTTCGCAAATCATCGATCAGTTGATCAACCATCCGCTGCAGTTTGCCAGCGACGAACAGATGACGGCGTTTCTTGATGCCCATAGTGGCGGTACGGCGAAAACGCTTGCTGCTTTAGACGACTTTATGCACCCTACCAGCCGCTAAAGCCGCCATCCACATTGACCATTTGCCCGGTCATATACCCGGCGCCTTCGGAACATAAAAACAACATCACATCAGCAATCTCTTTGGGTTCGGCCATGCGGCCGGCCATAATCAGTTTGCCAACGCGGTTTTGAAATTCGTCGGAATGGTTGTTATATACAGCACCGGGGGCGATGGTGTTCACCGTTGAGCCGCGCGCGGCCCAGTATCCTGCCAGCCACAGAGTAAGCCCGTGAATACCGGCTTTGGTTGTGGAATAGGCCGAGAAGGATTTGAATGGCATGTCTTTGTAAATGTCGTGGTGCGGCCCATTGAGCGCGTACATCGACGCCACATTTATCAGCGCTGCAGGGTATTTACCAACGATATCGATATCCATTTGCCGCGCGATTAAAAAAGCACCCGTTAGNTTGATCTTGATGGTTTTTTCCCAATCTTCAAGCGAGGTGTTGGCAAAATCGGGAAAGCTTTTGCCAGCACCCATCAATAACTCGCCGGTAATGGCCGCGTTATTGAGCACTACATTTGGGGCATATCCATCCGCTGCAACACGTTTGAAAATCTCTTTGATTTGGTCCTCATCACCCACATCCAGATCGTAATAGGTAAAATTATCGTTGTTTGCGAACTCTGATTTCAACGCCTCGCCGCGCGCGCCGGGCAGATCGGTTGCCACCACCTGCGCGCCGGATGCAAGCATGTTACGCACATAGGTGGTGCCCAAAACACCGCCTGATCCGGTGATAAAAATTGTTCTTTTTTCAAGATTGCCGGTCACTGGTTTGTTCCTTCATTAGAAATTTAACGATCTTAAAATCAAGTTCGCTGTCGATATCGACGCAGCGTTCTGAGGGCATTAGAAACGGCAGTACCCGCCCTTCAAACAACGACTTGGCTGATTTTAAATAGGCGGGATCTAGCACATAGGTCGAGGCGGCATGTTCATAGACCACCGGTGCCTGCTGACGGGCCACGACATGGGTCGCGAGGGGTTTGCTAACATGCAGCGCTCCGGTCTCGTCGGGCTCTACCAGATTAAAGTAAGGGTTTTTGCGGGCTGCACAGCATGACATCAACATATCGGGCTTTTGGATGGCAAATTGAGTGAGTGCGGCGTCAATATCGCTATCGAGTCTTAACGGCGAGGTGCAATCGAGATCGACAAAAACCGTTACCGGGCCGGTGATCGCTTCAGTCACCGCAAGCGCATGCTGCCATACCATCCATTTCGATGCAGTGTCAGTGCACAGTTCGGGCGGGCGCATCCCAATATCGAGCGTTTGTTTGCTGCGCGCATGGTGATAGATGTCTTCATCATCTGTCGAGACAATCACAACATCAATGCGAGGGCTGCCCAGCAATTGATCCAAGGACCAATCGATTAANGGCTTGCCGTTCAAGGCGCGAAAATTCTTTCCCGGCACGCCTTTGCTGCCTTTACGCGCGCCAATATGTCCAACAATCACTGCANNTCTACCTTTCTTGTGCCGATAAAATCGCGTCTTTCCCACGCATCAACAATTCGTTCGCAACTGGTCTTAACGCTGTCCATTCTTGGCACTTTGTCATGGGTGNTNTCACCGGTGTCTTCGGCGAGGGTCACAAAATCTTGCATGATCTTTTCAAACATGCCGTTGCGTTCAGTGTTGAAATTGTGGTCTTGCACGCCCTTTGCGGTGGCAANAGTTGCCGTGTTGGTCACAAAATCAAACGTNATATTTTGCGCATCCCCGGTCAGGCTGCCGCCGCGTTTTAACACGGGCGATAGATAATCCATCGACACGGTGCCNGTCGTACCCGNGTCACTNACCAGCGATAGCGTTGAGGCGATATCAACCCCTGGAAAGGCCGNATGNCCAATGGATGTGACGTCCCTGAGGGTTAGATCGGGGCAGATCAACCCTATCAGGTCGATTTCGTGGCANAGGTCCAATAACACGCCGCCACCCTGCGCCCGCGCTGCGTAACTTTCTGCAAACCGCCAGTTTTCGCGCCATTGCCGCACGTCATGCCCAATCTCGAGGTGCAGCCGGAAAAATCTCTGCCNGGTAAAGCTGACCAGAAAGTCGGTCAAAGGATGATAGCGTAACATAAAGCCGACCATAGAGCGTTTTTGTAAATCAGCATTAATGCTGTAGATTTTGTCAAAATCAGCGCGGGTAAAAGCCAGTGGTTTTTCGATATACATCGGGGCACGGTGTGCGGCGCAGATCGCCACTAACTCGGCACGAATATCCGTGGCTGTCGCAATGATTACCGCAGCATTCCCGGTGCGGCTGGCCAGTTTTTGGGTGATGCCCTGAGCGCCAAAACGCCGCCAAGACAACAGTTCTGCTGATTTGCCCATCGTTTTCAGGTTGGCAAAATGTCGCCGTCCGATAGAACCGCTGCCAACCACAAAATATGTAAATGCCATCGTGCTGACCTCGAATATGCCACGTCAAACCCTATCTTAGTTGGACGATTAAGCGCCGCGCTGTTTTCGACTTTAATACGCGTAATGAATGGCGGACGCCACTGCCTTATCCATGTTTGGGACACAACTGNTATATAACTGGCAGNTTCNGTNCGCTCTTGGGTGGGGGTTGTGGACANAATAGATTTATCGCGACCCTGAGAGGCTTTAGAATCTTGCAATGCTGTCTATCACACGGGCGCCTGAAACCCGCAGTGCCGCAGCTTGTAAGCGATGGGAGGCGAGACCAGTGAAGATTAAACTGGCTATAGCACACGACAAAATGGGTGGCTTACACACAGTGCAAGGTTATGCTTGGATTTTGTGTCACACTGCCTTGGGGGGTATGAGGCTTCAGCTAGTGAAAAGCCCCAAGCCCTTTCACGGCCTCCAAAGGCCTTTGGTACAGGGATGATCCGNCGCAATATTGNTNATTTNGGCCGTTCAGGACATGCTTGANCCGGCCNCAACCGAAATATGTTAACTATTTTTCNNATAATTAGCTNGGATACTGCATTAAGGTTTTTTTAAATAAGGGGTTGTTCGTATNGCCTTNAGACGNGTGCTTCGGATACGCTNAGCGCNCTCCCTGCGAAAACTGCAATGCAATTTNAAGAATGTACCGNCGGACCATTGCTTTTGACGTTTGATTTTTAAATCGGTATGACAAAGGTAATTTGAGTGTGGGTCAGGATATTAATGATGGACAGTTGTAGAGTAATCACGCCCCGCAAATTCATCGACGACCGCGGTTTTTTTTGTGAAACTTGGAACAGACTGACGCTTGAGGCCGAAGGGATCGACGTTGATTTTGTCCAAGATAANCTGTCGCTGTCGCTTGATATTGGCACGGTGCGTGGTCTGCATTGTCAAATGCCCCCGCACGCACAGGCCAAATTGGTGCGCTGTTCGCGGGGGNGTCTTTTTGATGTTGCNGTTGATATTCGCATGGGCAGCCCCCGATTTGGCCAATGGATTGCCGAAGAACTAAGCGCTGAAAATGGTAANCAATTGTTTATACCAGCTGGATTTTTGCATGGGTTTATCACCCTCGAGGCGAACACAGAAATTATGTACAAATGTTCGGATTACTATGCCCCGGACTGTGATGTTTCTGTGCGCTTTGATGATCCTGATATCGCCATTGATTGGCCGATTGAGACGGTGCGGGCAATCNTGTCGGACAAGGATGATGNGGCGCTGCGTTTCGCCGATTTCCAAAGTCCCTTTGTGTATGAGGCCCCTTAAATGAAATTGTTAGTCACTGGTGGTGCAGGGTTTATCGGCTCTGCCGTTGTGCGTTTGGCCATTGCCCAAGGTCATCAGGTTGTGGTTTTGGATGCGCTGACTTATGCGGCCTGCCTCGATAACCTAGCACCGGTATCAGACAGTGATAAGTACCGCTTTGTTGAGGGTGATATTTGCGACAGAGCGCTGCTGGACCAAGTGTTGGGCGACCACAGGCCTGAGGCGGTGATGCATTTGGCCGCCGAAAGCCATGTCGACCGCTCGATTGATGGGCCGGGTGCCTTTATCGAAACAAACATTACCGGCACCTATACGCTTCTAGANGCGGCACGGTGTTATTGGCGCGACAGTGGCAAATCCGACAGTTTCCGATTTCACCATATTTCCACTGACGAGGTATTTGGCAGCCTTGGAAAGACGGGGCATTTCACCGAAGAAACTCCTTATGCGCCTAACAGCCCTTATGCGGCTTCAAAAGCCTCCAGTGATCATCTGGTTCGGGCGTGGCATGAAACTTACGGGTTGCCGGTGGTGCTGAGTAACTGCTCAAATAATTACGGTCCCTATCATTTCCCTGAAAAACTTATTCCGGTGATAATTATTAATGCGTTGGCAGGGAAANCATTGCCGATTTATGGCAACGGCGAGAATGTCCGCGATTGGTTATACGTGGAAGATCATGCAAACGCACTGTTGACTGTTTTGNCCAAGGGTACAATCGGCAGCAGTTATAATATTGGCGGGGAAAACGAAGCGACAAACATTGATATTGTCCGTGAAATTTGCGCCATACTTGATCGGCTGCGCCCGGCTGCGCGGCCTTATTTCGAATTGGTGAACTTTGTGGCAGATCGTCCCGGACATGATCTGCGCTATGCGATTGATCCGACGCGTATTCGAACGGAACTGGGGTGGCGACCCGCAGTGACCTTGACACAGGGATTGGAAAAAACAGTGCACTGGTATTTGGACAACGAAGACTGGTGGCAGGCGTTGCAAAACAGATCCGGCGTNGGCAATCGGCTCGGGGGCGCTGTATGACGGTTCTGGTGTTTGGCAAAACCGGTCAGGTGGCGCGGGAACTGGCGCAGTATAGTGATGTCAGGTGTCTGGATCGGGCNGACGCAGATTTATCGCAGCCGCTGCATTGTGGCAACATGATCCGACGCCTTCAGCCCGAGGTGGTGATCAATGCCGCTGCCTTCACCGGAGTGGATGAGGCCGAACAAGACGAAGCACTGGCCACGGTGATCAATGGTGATGCGCCCGCGGCGATGGCTGTGGCCTGTGCCGAAATGGCGGTGCCGTTTGTACATATNTCTACTGATTACGTCTTTGATGGTACTGGCAGCACTGCCTTTGCGCCTGATCATGAAACCTGTCCGCTGGGCGCGTATGGGCGCAGCAAACAGGTGGGTGAACGGGGGGTTGTCGCAGCGGGCGGGAAATATGCGATTCTGCGCACGTCATGGGTTTATTCCCGCCATGGGAAGAACTTTCTAAAAACGATGCTGCGTTTGTCTGAGACCCGNGATCAGCTTGGCATCGTCAATGATCAAATTGGTGGACCAACACCAGCCGCGGCGATTGCGGCGGCGTGCTATGCCATAGCAGGGGGGTTGTTATCTGGATCGGGCGGGGCGGGTATTTATCATTTTTCGGGTATGCCCGAGGTCAGTTGGGCCGATTTTGCAGCGGAAATATTTGCCCAGAGTGGCCGGCAGGTGACAATCACTGAAATCCTGACACAAGATTACCCAACCCCGGCAAAACGGCCTTTGAATTCNAGATTGAACTGTGACAGCCTGAAAGAGCAGTTTGGCATACTACGGCCAGACTGGCGGACAGGGCTGGAGCAGCTTTGCAAAGATATAGAAGTGAATTGAAACATGAAACATCGTAAAGGTATCATTCTGGCCGGTGGGTCCGGCACGCGGCTTTATCCGGTTACCTTGGCGGTGTCCAAACAGCTTTTACCAGTTTATGATAAGCCGATGATCTATTACCCTTTGTCGGTGTTGATGTTGAACGGTATCCGCGAAATTGCNATTATCACCACGCCCACTGATCAGGCACAATTTGAGCGTCTGCTGGGGGATGGAAGCCAGTGGGGCGTTGCGTTTACCTATATTGTGCAGTCCGCGCCGAACGGTCTGGCCGAAGCCTATATTCTGGCCGATACCTTTCTTGATGGGCATCCATCGGCTTTGATTCTGGGTGACAATATTTTCTATGGAGACGGGCTGCCCGAATTGTTGGCGGCGGCTGATAGCAATTCCGCGGGCGGCACTGTCTTTGGGTACCGNGTCTCTGACCCTGAACGATATGGCGTGGTCGGTTTTGATGAGGCCGGTCANGCCAACAGCTTGATCGAAAAACCTAAAAATCCCATATCAAATTATGCGGTGACGGGTTTGTATTTTCTCGATANCCGGGCCCCGGCCCGTGCCAAGACGATNAGGCCTTCGGCGCGTGGGGAAATTGAAATTACCGCCCTGCTTGAGATATATCTTGCGGAAGGGTCTTTGACGGTCGAAAAGCTGGGCCGTGGCTATGCTTGGCTTGACACTGGCACGCATGGCAGTTTGTTGGATGCAGGCAATTTTGTCCGCACCTTGCAAGAACGGCAGGGGCTTTTAGTAGGCAGCCCGGATGAAATTGCTTTTGAAAACAGATGGATTTCCCGCGCTGCTGTAAAAGAAATCAGTAAAAAATTTGGTAAGAACCAATATGGTAAATATTTTTTATCAAAGATNTAATCGGGTACTGGATACTNGGCCGATCTATAAATAAGCGGTTTTATGTGTCCGATGGCACGGATTGCGATAATAATCACCTTGTGGGTTTTCCTTGGCCTCTTTCCACGATAGTGAGACGTATGAATTGGACACTGCCGAATATTTTGACCGTTTTGCGATTGCTAGCCGCCCCAGGTGTGGCGATCATGTTTTTGTACTTCACGCGACCTTACGCTGATTGGTTTGCTTTGTTGTTGTTTATCGGCGCCTCAATAACCGATTATTTCGATGGCCATCTGGCGCGAAACTGGAAGCAAGAGACAAAATTTGGGACGATGCTGGACCCGATTGCTGACAAAGCTATGGTGATGATCGCGCTTATGGTAATTATGGGCTACTCCTCGATGTCGCCTGGATTGGTTTTGCCGGCCACGATGATTCTGTTTCGAGAGATTTTTGTCGCGGGTCTGCGTGAGTTTCTTGGNAAGGGCGCCGCAAGCTTNAAAGTCACTGACCTGGCGAAATGGAAAACCATGGCGCAGATGGTGGCGATCGCAACACTGTTTTCGCAAGGGGTGTTCGAGCATTACCTCGCGATGTCAGCGCTGGGTTTAGAGGATGCGGTGGTGCAGGCTGTGTTGTCTGGGGCGGAGAGTGATGCATTGGGCCTGCGATGGAAACATGAGGCGATGATTTGGTCGGGNCAGATCGGGCTGTGGCTTTTATGGGTGGCGGCGGGGCTGACGCTCTATACGGGACTGGATTATTTTATTAAAGCATTGCCGTTCTTGCGGGAGGATGAGGAGTGAAAATCTTGTATTTTGCTTGGGTGCGTGAGCGTATTGGTCTTCCGAGTGAAGAGCTGGAAAACCGGTCTGGAACTGTGCATGATTTAATCGGGGAGCTGCGCGCCCGCGAAGAGCGCTATGAGGCGGCTTTTGCTGATTTGAGCGCCCTGCGGGTTGCGGTTGATCAACAGCTGACCGATTTTGATGCGTCGGTTGAGGGTGCTTCGGAAGTGGCATTCTTTCCCCCGATGACAGGTGGCTAGATGCATATTTCGGTTCAGCAAGCGACTTTCGATCTGGGTGCGCAGGTCAATGATTTCACCAGCGCCCAAGACGCCAGCGGCGCCGTTGTGACCTTTACGGGTATCGTGCGCGACCTGCCTCAGGGTGGATTGCAGCATATGTTAATCGAACATTATCCCGGGATGACTGAAAAGGCTCTGACCGAGATAGCCCAACAAGCCCGCACGCGGTGGTCGCTTGAGGATGTTTTGGTGATCCACCGTTATGGTATGTTGAAACCGGGCGAGCCTATCATGATGGTTTCGACAGCTTCAGCGCATCGTAAAAATGCTTTTGAGGCTGCGGACTTTTTGATGGATTATTTAAAGTCCCGGGCACCGTTTTGGAAAAAAGAAGTCACCCACGCCGGGGCCGATTGGGTCGACGCGAAAGACGCGGATGAACAAGCACTAAATCGCTGGTGAAGCTCGATAGCGCAGTTTGCGGCCACAAGCCGGATGAATTTTCTTAGGGTGTCAATTCGGCCCTCATTATAAGGATCAGATNGTGTGTTTTGATAAGCACCCAACGGCCGATCATGTTATGGAAATCTAGGGGCTTTTTTGCAGATGGCTTCCCAGCCGGTCTATTTGCCCCGTTGCTGCCAAAGGCCTTTGTCCAATAGTTTCTGGCTGTTTTGGCTCGGAAATGGCAATGGCGTTTTTGTGGTGAAAAGTCTGGCTTCGATAAATCAGAACCAGAGTGAATTTCTGATGTAGACATATATCTGTCAGTCTTACATGCNAGGTGACTGTTGGAAATCCTGCTCCTCAGGCGGGTAGGGGCCTGATTTAAAACACTTTCACTAGGGATTAAGTGAACGTGCCGTCTGCGATATGATGATTTGAACNGCTGTCCATTCTTTCGGTTTGTGTTTGGATGAGGCCCANAGCCCCCCAGTNGNTCTTGTGGTTTAGATCAGACCAGATATGGTTGTTAACATAGTGATGAGCNTGTTTGTTTTGTGAAAACAGCGGGCGTGGTCGCAGCGTTTTGTAAGCTNTTTTAGAAAATATNATNTNTAAGGCAGTTTNGTCTTTTCATCAAAGCGCAGATCAATGCTCTTGTTTTTCTGGAACTTGGTCATGCGATTGTTTCNGTATCTTGCGGNCAATAGNTGCNATCTCCGTCATTGTTTGACTGGCATTATNCAGGGGCAGACAAAGAGCCAAAAGACGGGTGTGCTGGTTTTATTGGNCAACAAGCTATGGCCTTTTCACTGGGTTTAAATATTNTTGGNTTTATTTTACTCTTTATATCGCGGAAGAGTATTGGCCGACTTAAAAGTGGGACTTAAATGAGGCAAGTTCCCAATGATANGACGCCGCAGCGTCGCGCCACACAGCTGTGACGCAATGTTTTGTTACAACAGCGACAATTGANAACGGCAGAAAAAAGGNTCGCAATTCNGGCTACCGGACAGCGGCGACGCTACCCCTGAAGTCGTGGGCGAACCTAGGGCTGATCAAAAGCGAGCTGACAAAAATGGCTGCGTTGAGTGCCTGATCAAACTCTTCGGACGGTTCTTTTTGTTTTGCATTAATCTCCACGACCACGCCAAGTTTTTGCGCTTTATCCGGCCGCTGTTTTCCGGTGCGCGCGATTTCCCAACGTTCTTTAGAGGCTGAAAATGGCTTTTGGGCAACCCAGTGCCGCGAGGGTATCTGATTAGGAATTTGCATGTCTGACGCCTTTCATTCGCCGGTTTGTTANTTAAAATAACGACAAGACTTCCCTAATATTTAAAAAGGGGTGTTGCACCATTACGGCTTGAGGCNCGCAATCAGTTGGTTTCGCTGCCGTAATACTGCTTGCGCGCACTGCCANACGGGGCGGGGAGATTTCCGTCAAAAGCTCTTTAATTTTATTATGAAANAGCGATATTGAACCCTATGTGCGGGCGTATGTCGATAACACAGCCTTTGGAGGCGATGGCGCGATTGTTTGACGCCACTCCGGCAAATGATTTGCCCGTGGTGCCGAATTATAATGTTTGCCCTACTGTCAATATTCACACGGTGGTATCTGCTCAGGGTACGCGTCATCTTAAAGCGATGCGTTGGGGGTTTGTGCCGCATTGGTATCAGACGATGACAGACGGTCCTTTGCTGATCAATGCGCGATCAGAAACGCTTGCCGAGAAACCGGCTTTTCGAGAAGCCTGCANGCAGAGACGCTGTTTGATACCCGCTGANGGATTTTATGAATGGAGCCGGACATCCCGCGATAAACCAATTCCCTATCGGNTCACCAGATCAGATCGACAGCNCATGGTCATGGCTGGTATTTGGCAGGATTGGGAAAGCGCGGGGAACCGCATAACAACCTGCGCGATTGTAACCACAGATGCAAACGCAGCTATGGCTAAAATTCATCATAGACTGCCGGTTATTCTAGCCCCAGAGCACTGGCCGCTTTGGTTGGGCGAGGCTGGTATAGGNGCCGCAAAAGTCATGCAGCCTNTTGCAAGTGAAGTGCTGGATTTGCGCAGGGTCAGCACTGCGGTCAATTCCAATCGTGCAAATGGACCAGAGCTTTGGCAACCTATTGGGGCGGGNGGTTGTCCGGAACACTGAACTGGCGTTACAGCCGCCGANCCCAAGNTAGAATATAATNGATGTTGGGGATAGAATGGGGAAGGCGTNACATACTCCGATGCTGCCGTGGGCGGAACAGGCCAAGGGCAGAATTCACGCTTCGGCTTCAAAGACTAAGTAATGATTTGGCCATGCCTCGGCTGCGGAACTGCAACGAAAGATTCTANGCGGTCTTTTTAATCNAAAATGGTGGAGGACTAAGCGAGACCTTNTGNANCTGTATCGAAAAAACTGCGGGTTGGCTGCGCTTAACCTGAGGCATTTAAAAAACAAATCAAAATATAGGCTTGTCAGCAGGATTGGGAATGACTAGTGAAAGCGCCTGTGGAGAGGTGCCGGAGTGGTCGAACGGGGCGGTCTCGAAAACCGTTGTGGGTGCAAGCCTACCCAGGGTTCGAATCCCTGTCTCTCCGCCATATTTTACGCATAAGTATATGATATTAAACATTAAATTAAGATGATGTATTTTACGTCCCCACAATTGTCCCCACTCACGGCTT
>NYVC01000002.1 GCA_002684375.1 Marinovum sp. | reverse complement strand
CGGGCTAATGATCCCGTCTACCGGATACCCCTATTGGATGTTCCAGGCGCTTGCGATCCAGAATGGCAAAGAGCTGATGGCCGGCGATGGTCTCACCACATATTTTGACGACCCCAAAGTGGTTGATACGCTTGAGTTTTGGAAATCACTTTCGACAGAACATGGCATCATGCCCACTGGCACTGTTGAGTGGGGCACGTTGCGCCAAGCATTCTTAGAAGGTCAAACCGCAATGATGTGGCACTCTACGGGCAATCTGACCGCAGTTAAGAAAAACGCATCATTTGATTTCGGTGTGGCAATGTTGCCCGGAAACGAGCGGCTTGGTTCACCCACCGGTGGGGGCAACTTCTATCTGTTCAAAGACACAAGCGACGCGGAAAAAGCAGCCGCCCTGAAACTGATCAAATATATGACCGCACCCGAACAGGCGGCGGCGTGGTCGATCGCAACAGGCTATATGGGCGTGTCTCAAGCAGCCTATGAAACCGAGGCTCTGAAAGCCTATACCGCGTCGTTCCCACCCGCCTTGGTGGCCCGTAATCAACTGCAGCATGCGGTCGCCGAGTTCTCAACCTTTGAGACCGCCCGCGTTCGTGATGGTTTGAACAACGCCATCCAATCCGCGCTGACCGGGGCCAAATCACCTGCAGATGCACTGGGTGATGCGCAAGCGGCGGCCAAGCGGTTGCTGAAAGCCTATCAATAAAATCCCATTGGGCACCGGCATACCATGCCGGTGCCCGTCTCGGACCTCTAAAGAAATTCATTTGTATAATGCGCAAACCTGCCAACCTTGAACACCGCCGCCAAGCCATTTACGGCTGGCTTTTGCTCAGCCCGGCTGCGCTTTTGTTAACATTTTTTGCCTTCTACCCTTCGCTTGCGACGCTTTGGTCAAGCCTGTTTTCCCGTGGCACACGGCGCAAACCAAGCGAATTTGTTGGCTCCGAAAACTATCTTGATCTGATGCAGGATCCGACCTTTTGGTTGGTGGTCAAAAACAATCTTCTCTATGCGGGCATCACCATACCTGTGTCGATCTTTTTCGCATTGGCCATGGCACTTTGGGCCAATTCCAAAATTTCGGCCCGTGGCTTTGTTCGCACTGCCTATTTCACGCCTACAGTTTTGCCAATGATTGCGGCGGCAAACCTTTGGCTGTTCTTCTACACACCCGGCTTTGGGGTTCTGGACCAAATTGGTGCGCTGTTTGGTCTGCCTTCGGTCAATTGGCTGGGACAACCCGAAACCGCGCTTTGGGCGGTGATCATCGTGACGATTTGGAAAGAAGCCGGCTTTTTTATGATTTTTTATCTGGCTGCACTTCAAACCATCCCCACCGATCTCAAAGAGGCTGCCGATATCGAGGGCGCCAGTCGCTGGACTTACACAACGCGCATTGTGTTGCCACTGCTGATGCCGACCACACTATTTATCATGGTCAACGCCCTGATCAATTCGGTCAAACTTATCGATCATCTGTTTATCCTGACCAAGGGGGGGCCGTCAGATGCCTCAAAGTTGATCTTATATTACATCTGGGAGATGGCTTTTGCATTCTTTGATGCGCCTCACGCCGCAGCGCTGACCATTCTGGTCTTGCTTGCGCTTGGCATTGTGGCCGCGATCCAGTTTTTCTATATGGAAAAAAGGACGCATTACCAATGAACCGGCTTTACCAATATCTTGATAACTTTGGGGCAATATTGCTGGCTGTGATTTGGGTGGCCCCTTTACTATTTGCCTTTTGGGCCGCCTTTCACACCACGTCGGATGCCGTTAATTTCAACCTCACATCAAGCTGGACCTTGGATAATTTTCGCATAGCTTGGGAGGGTGCCCCTTGGCTGAAGTACTTCCGCAACACGTTTGTTTTGGTCACCGTGGTGCTGATCGGCCAGTTTATTATCACCACTCTGGCAGGGTTTGCCTTCGCACAAGTGAATTTCCCCGGTAAGGATTTGGTGTTTATTTTGGTGTTATTGCAGCTATTTATTCTGCCCGAGGTGTTGATTGTCGAAAACTATGCCATGGTGTCGCGGCTCGGGCTGTTCGACAGTGTTCTGGGCGTAGGCATGCCTTATATGGCCAGCGCTTTTGGCATCTTTTTAATGCGGCAGGCCTTTAAATCTGTTCCCATCGAATTGCACGAAGCCGCTCGGATCGAAGGTTGCAGCTGGTTTGGGATTTTACTTAAAGTTTACGTCCCTCTGGCAAAACCAACTTATCTGGCCTATGCTCTGGTTTCAGTCTCTACCCATTGGAATAATTTTTTATGGCCACTTATTGTTACAAATTCTGAAGATACGCGCCCGCTTACGGTTGGTTTATCGATTTTTGGCGCTCCCGAAAACGGCGTTGATATCTCCATCATTTCGGCAGCAACGCTCATGTCAATTGCCCCACTTCTGATCACGTTCTTAATTTTCCAACGACAATTTGTTCAAGCATTTTTACGCACAGGCATTAAATAGTGTCCCGAATTATCCAACTGTCAGATTTGCATGTTCTGCCCGCGCCGCAGCGGGTATCGGGTGTGCTCAACACCTATGCTCTGCTGGTTGATACTATCGATACGCTTCTTGCCGACTGGCATAAAATCGGGCCCATTGATGCCGTGGTTGTCACCGGAGATATCACCGACACTGGCGATGCGGAAAGTTACCAGTTGTTCCGCCAACAAATTCAGCGCCTACCTGCCCCATATTTTCTGATACCCGGCAACCACGACCGGCGCGACCCAATGCGACACTGTTTTGAAGATAAGGCCACAATACCGCCAAGCGGCAAGATTAATTGGGTCCATGATCTGGCAGACCTGCGCATTATTGGGCTCGACACATTGATCGAAGGCCAAGGAGGGGGAGGTCTGAATGACGCCGATCTCAAATTTCTATCTCAGGCAATCAGCACCGCAAATACTCAGCCGATATTGCTGGCCATGCACCATCCACCTTTTGCGTCAGGGATGGTTTTCATGGATCAAATCGGACTGACAGCCACCCAACCGTTGGCCGATATTCTGAACGCCGCGCCAAATGATATCCGCGTAATTTGTGGTCACGTCCACAGCACAATTATTAGCAATATTGGCAAAGCAGTGGCTATTTCTGCTCCGGCAACCTGCAGCGCCTTTCCCGCCGATTACCGCGCCGACGCACCGGCAGGTTTCACTAGCGCCCCGCGCGGCTTTAGCCTGCACAACTGGGATCAGGGGTTTTGCACCACCTGTGTGACCCTCGGCAATAGCAGCGCACCACATCCTTTCAGTTCGCCATGAAACATAACATATTAAAACCAATAAGGAAAAAACGCGCATTATGATCATTCTCTACTTCCTGACATCACTATTTGGCGCAACAATGTTATTATTATATGCAGTGCGCATGGTGCAAACGGGGATTGAGCGCGCTTACGGTCCGTCTTTCAAACGCTTGATCACCCGCAATCAAAGCGCACTGAGGGCGATGCTCACCGGCGTTGTTCTGGCGATTGTTTTGCAAAGCGCCACCGCCGTAACCCTATTGACAGCTGGCTTTTCCAGCAGCGGTTTGCTGCCTTTTGGCATAGGACTTGTGCTTATTTTAGGCGCTGATCTGGGATCGGCTATTGTGGTTCAGGTGCTGTCGTTAAATATCGACTGGCTGGTGCCGCTTTTGATCGGCGTGGGTGGCTGGATTTTTCTCAAAGCTGAGCTGCGCAAAAACAAACAACTCGGGCGCATAATGTTGGGAGTCGCCTTTATTTTGCTCGCCCTGCGTTTTCTAAGAGAAACCGTTGAGCCAATCCGCGACAGTAATTTCCTGCCTGCGATGGTAGTCTACCTCGAAAACGACGCTGTCACCGCATTTTTAATCGGCGCGGTGCTGGCGTTGGTGATGCATTCTAGTGTCGCTACAGTGTTGATGTGCGTGGTTTTGGTAGCAATCGATGCGCTCCCGCTTGCGGTTGGTATCACGCTGGTACTGGGCGCAAATCTCGGAGGGGCTTTGGTGGCCGTGTGGCAGACCCGCAGCATGAAAGCCTCTGCCCGCAGGCTGGCAGCCGCCAATCTGGCCGCGCGGGGTGTCACCGCAATATTATGCACAATTGCGTTACAATTTTTCGATGTTTCTGTTGCGTCCGGGTGGGTTTCAGATGCGCAGGCTCTGGTGCTGGCACATCTGGGCTTTAATACGTTGCTTTTACTCTTTGTGCCGTTCGCAAGCCGACTTGAGACGCCTTTAACGCAGTTGATAGCCGAAGATGCTTCCGACGATACACAAATAGACGGCGCACAGGCGGCCTCGGCGCTGGATATGTCTGTGCTCGATTCACCACGTTTGTCGATGGCATGCTTGCGCCGCGAAGTGCACAGAATGAGTTATATCGTTGAAAACCTTGCCCGCCCGGTGACTAATAAAGTGTTTGATCCAAGCCCGGCAGACCTTGCACACATGAAGGCGCAACGGCGCAACCTTGCAAGTGCGTTGAGCCGCCTGCGGGAATATTTTGCGCAGATGAACACCCAAGAGATGCAGAAAAAAGATGTGAAAATCGTATCAGAATTGGTTGATTATGCCAGCAACCTCGATGCAGCCGGCGATATCGTATTGCGGCGTATGTTGCCTGTCGCGCTGGCACGGTCCCAAAAAGAGGTGCGGTTTTCTGAGGCCGGTTGGTCCGAATTGCTGCAGGCCTACGAGCGGATGAATGCCAATATGACCTTGGCGTTTGATCTTCTGATCTCAGAAGATGTCGAAGGGGCGCGCCAACTTTTTCTCGAAAAAGACGATTTTGTCAAATCTCAAAGCCGCAGTAAAAAGCGCCATTTTGCACGGGTACGCAATGGGGACGAGACCAGTCTTGCCAGCAGCAACCAGCATCTTGAAACCTTGGCTGCCCTGCGAGATTTTAATCGCATGATCGTCTCACTTGCAGATCCCATCTTGCTGCGCAATGGTCAATTACTTGAAACCCGACTGGTACTCAAATCAGTGACTTGATGTAAGGTGTTCCACACTTTTAGCAACAAACACTGAAAGAGTGGCATACAATATTTCGGACTCGTTATGTTATAGTCATTCTTTATTTCTGGACATGATTATTCATGCCACAATATTACCGTAAGCAATGCGCATGCCATAAACAGAAATCAAGCGCGTCTACAGGCCCTACTTTAGACCCACTCTCATAGAGGACGGCATTGCATTGCAAGCAATGATCGACCACTTTGTTCTGGTAAGTTTTTTGAAATTAATTGTTTGAATTTAGCAGATTATTGTTACTATCCGTCATGAATCAGAGCAGAATACCTCATGAACCGAACTGAAATCACGCTCCACACACGGACATCTACGCGAGTTGTTCGTTGCGTCTTTCTTTGTCCCGACGACAGGCTAGCCAAAGGCGCATACTGCATAAAGACTTTCTAACGGTTTTTACCGTCTGCGGCAATTTTTACGCTAGGCGCAATGATGGCTTGCTCCATAAGATGAATCGAGAACTGATGGGAACTGCGCGCCTTGCGGAGGGCCGACACGTTCAACCCGCAACCGGGGTCATCGATTATCAATATTTAAAAAAAACAGAAAATGATCGGAGGATAGGACAGCGGAAAAAGAAACAAGAGCCGTAAACGTCAAATTGTTATTTATACGACCAGATTTCTTGTGAGGTTCGAGATCCATCTGCAGGCATTAGCCGCGTACTATCTCTTACTGCACCAAATATTCGTTGGCGGTGACCACGCGCACCTAAGTTGCAAGGTACCGTGAAGGTTATAGAACAATAGATTTTGCAGATGGTCATACGCTCTGAGAAGGCGCAAGACTTTGAGACCTTTCCCCGACGAAGAGTGCCAAACAATCTTTCGTGTTGCAGTAACTTCGACGCGGTACCACGATCTTGCAAGATTTTTGTTTTTTAAATTAGTTCTCCATCTTTAAATAGTCGACGCATCGTATAACTTTTAATTTAGATTTCTAAATTCTTCATTTAAATTTTATTATTTTTGAATTGCTTATTACAATTTCTATTTGTAAGCTTTTGTATCACATAAGGGAGGAAAGTAATGCTAAAAGTAGTAAAAAAAATATCAGTGTCTGCAGTTGCCGTAGGTTTCGCGCTCTGGTCTTTACCCGTGGCAGCAGACTGTTCCAGAGGTGACTTAGATAAACGTTTTTGTGACATTGACGGGGATCTAGTGGCGGATACGCCCACAGATGTATCCAAGCAGATTGACCCTGATACACTCATTTTCGCCTACACTCCAGTCGAAGATCCGGCCGTTTACAAAACTGCTTGGGCTGATTTTTTAGATCATCTTGAGAAAGAAACAAATAAAAAGGTCGTTTTCTTTCCAGTTCAGAGTAATGCTGCCCAAATTGAGGCTATGCGTTCAGGTCGCTTACACATTGCTGGGTTCAACACAGGATCAAACCCTTTGGCTGTAAATTGTGCGGGTTTCAGTCCCTTCACGATTATGGCATCCGAAGACGGCAGTTTTGGCTATGAGATGGAAATAATCACTTATCCTGGGAGTGGCATCAAAACCGTAGCGGATATTAAGGGTAAGCAACTAGCTTTCACTTCTCCAACTTCTAATTCGGGTTTTAAAGCGCCGTCAGCCATCTTAAAAGGTGAATTTGACATGTTGCCTGATCGAGACTTCACACCAGCATTTTCCGGAAAGCATGACAATTCCATCCTAGGAGTAGCGAATAAGGACTACATGGCAGCTTCGGTCGCGAACAAAGTCATTCACCGGATGGTTAGCCGTGACGTTATAAAAGAGGGTGACGTCATTACAATATACAAATCACAGACCTTTCCTACAACTGGTTTTGGTGTCGTTTACAACCTAAAGCCTGAACTGCAGAATAAAATTCGCAATGCTTTCTTTAACTTTGAATGGGCAGGTACTTCTCTAGAAAAAGAATTTTCTAAGTCTAAAGAAGCTCAGTTTATAGAGATGACTTATCAAAGTTTTTGGGACGTAATCCGCAAGATTGATTCGGCGAATGGCGTAAGCTACGCTTGCGAGTAAAAACTGGCAAATCAAAACATCTGAGCGGACCTGCAGGGTCCGCTCAATGCGTTTTTAATAATTAAAGCGGAGAGTTTCATGCTGCGGCTTGAAAAACTTGTTAAAACCTACAAAACTGGTGACCAAGCTTTGCAGGCAGTGGATATAGAAATCCCAGAAGGTCAAGTTTTGGCTCTAATCGGTCCCTCAGGAGCGGGAAAATCGACTTTGATCCGTTGTATAAATCGTTTAGTCGAGCCAACATCAGGCAAGGTGTATCTGGGTAATGTCGAATTAACACGTCTGTCATCGAGTGGCTTGCGGCGTGAACGTCGACGCATGGGGATGATTTTTCAAGAATACGCACTGGTTGAAAGACTGACGGTAATGGAAAACGTCCTTTCAGGACGTTTGGGTTATGTTGGCTTTTGGCGTAGTTACTTGCGTAAATTTCCACAATCTGATGTCGATGAGGCTTTTCGATTGCTTGACCGGGTAGACTTGGCTCATATGGCTGACAAACGTGCAGATGAACTGTCAGGTGGGCAGCGACAGAGGATTGGTATCTGCCGCGCTTTGATCCAAAACCCTGCATTGTTATTAGTGGATGAGCCCACCGCATCGTTGGACCCTAAGACGTCGCGCCAAATAATGCGATTAATTTGTGAGCTTTGCAAAGAGCGTGGATTAGCTGCTATCATTAACATTCATGATGTCGCTCTGGCGCAAATGTTTGTTCAACGTGTAATTGGACTACGCCTTGGCGCTGTCGAATTTGACGGACCACCGGCTGGTCTAACGCCAAATGTGTTAACAGCAATCTATGGAGAGGAAGATTGGGAGGCAACCATTGAGCATGTCGACGACGAAAACGACGTGGCCTTGCAATGAGTAATAGTACTTTTGACGTCCAAAAAAAGATAGGCAAACCTTGGAATAAACCACCGTTGGTGGGGCGAAAATGGCTTCGCTGGGCACTGTTTAGTGCCTTTATAATATATCTCATATTAGCTTACATGACGATTGAAGTAAATTGGTCGCGGGTCTACGTGGGTCTAGAACGCGGTAAAAAATTTATTTTGGCGTTTACTAACCCTGATTTTACATCAAGGTCTGCCGATATTTGGGAAGGTATTTTTGAAAGTATAGTCATAACGGTGGCTTCCTCTGTCGTTGGGATCGCCATTTCGATCCCAATCGCACTGGGGGCTGCACGCAATTTAGCACCGTTGCCTGTATACTTAGTTTGCCGAGGCATCATCGCCATCAGTCGCGCGCTACAAGAAATCATTGTGGCTATCCTATTAGTTGCAATTTTTGGGTTTGGCCCCTTGGCCGGCTTCCTCACACTTAGTTTTGCGACCATCGGTTTTCTGGCAAAATTATTGGCTGAGGATATCGAAAGTATGGACCGGGTACAGGCTGAGGCGATTAAAGCTTCAGGCGCACGGTGGACCCAATGGATCAATTACGGTGTACAACCTCAGGTGATGCCCCGTCTCATCGGACTCAGCGTGTATCGATTAGATATAAATTTTCGCGAAAGTGCTATACTCGGCCTAGTTGGAGCCGGAGGAATCGGTGCAACCCTTAATACTGCGTTTGACCGCTATGAGTACGACACAGCAGCAGCAATTTTGTTGATTATTATAGCCATAGTTATGGCGCTGGAATATTCTTCTAGCGCAGTTCGATCAAGGGTTCAGTAATGCCAATACGCGATGTAAATAATTTAAAATTATGGCAGCGGCGTAGCGGTCGCGAAAGCCTCTTTCATTGGATTCTCTGGTTAATCGGCATAGCAACTTTTGCTTATTGCTGGCAGCAAATATCCAACACAACGACATGGTTTTTTGTCTGGGATGCACCACGTATCGCGAACGACATATGGTCACGTGCTACTCCACCAAAATGGGAATATATTACCCAGCTTGGGAAACCCATTTGGGACACACTTAATATCGCGACTTTGGGCACGATATTTGCTCTTGTCCTCGCCATACCAGTGGCATTCCTCGCAGCCAGCAATACGACACCCTCTCGGTTATTCATTAGACCAATCGCACTGATTATCATTGTCTCGACCCGTTCCATCAACTCTCTGATTTGGGCATTACTGCTCATTGCAATTATAGGACCAGGAGTGTTCGCCGGCGTTATTGCCATCGCTATCCGATCAATTGGGTTTTGCGCCAAGCTCCTTTATGAGGCGATCGAAGAGATAGACGAAGCTCAAGTTGAAGCAATTACCGCGACTGGAGCTTCACGCTGGCAAGTTATGGCTTATGGTATCGTGCCTCAGATATTACCGGCATTTGCTGGAATAGCGGTCTTTCGGTGGGATATTAATATTCGGGAGAGTACGGTGCTTGGTTTGGTAGGCGCGGGTGGGATTGGGCTGCAACTTTCTGCATCTTTAAATGTTTTAGCGTGGCCTCAAGTCTCCTTAATACTACTTGTTATTTTAGTGGCTGTAGTTATTTCTGAATGGGTTTCAGCCAAAGTACGCGGGGCAATCATCTGACGCGCAAACTTCCACATTGCCCTGCTCAATCTTTATTCCAAAGGCATCAGCTAACGGTGACTTGAAACTTTTAAGATAAATTTGAATGGCTTGGCCCGAGTTAAAAGTCTCAGACACATATGACTTTACAGTCAGTGTGCTTGGGGGCTCAACCGCAAAGACAGACATGACATCCCGCCATCCAGCTTGGCACATTCGCTGTTGTTAATCTCACGCACGTCATAGCCCGCCTGTCGCAAACGCTGGGCTGTTTTGGGAAATCCAGCAGCCATCAAGACCAGACTGTTAAAGCGGATGGCATTGGCGCCCGCCTCTTCGCCCTCGGCAGTATAGATCACCCGATAATCCGAAAAGCAGCCGCTGGCGGCCAGTCTTGGCGTGCTTAAAATCGTCTCATTATCCAAAAGCGAACAATCCGTTTTAAAGTGCAAAACACCTTGCGGAATTTCAATCCAACGCAACCGATACCCCCAGCGCTCAAGCAATTGCGCCAGTTCTGAAACCCCTGCCCGGTTTGTCCGCTCTGACAAGCCCACCAGAACCTCTCGTCCGGTGGTCAGTATATCACCGCCTTCGATACAGCCCGGACCAGAGATTTCCAGCACCTCATCATACAGCCCCCGCAGCACCGGGGCCATCTGCGCCACCTCGCCTGCCCGCGTCGGCGCACCAGAGCGCATCAGGATTGCCCCTTGCGGCAGGCACAGCGCCGTATCCTCGACAAACACCGAATCGGGATAGGCTTCAAGCGCCGGCAACTCAATGATCTCAGCCCCAGTTTCCCGCAAGACAGCGCTATAATGCTGATGGTCACGCCGCATTTTGGCAAAATCGGGCGTGCCAATATCTGCAGCGCGCAACCCGTCAACAACGCTGCGTGACGGCAGACGTAAGATCGCATGGGTGAAGGTATAGGCAGGGTTATGCATCTGGTTTTAGCTCTCGCTTCTGACCGACATCACGCGTCGGTTAACATATCAATTTCAATTATGGCTGGACCATCATGGCTCAGAAAGCCGCGTACCGCGGCCGTGACTGCCGCAGGGATCATGGCGCAGCGTGCAAACGGAATGCCACAGGCCTTTGCAATATATTCAAAATCAGGGGGCGTTGGATCACAGCCAACCACCGTTACCCCAGCTGCTTGCATTGAGGTGTCGATCTCGCCATAGCCTGCATTGTTCCAGATCAAAAACAATACCGGAAGTTTCTCATCGACAGCAACCATGAGCTCCGGCAACGTGAACTGCGCCCCGCCATCCCCGGTAATGCAAATCACCCGAGTGTCAGGTTGTGCCAGCGCCACGCCGATCGCGGCGGGAATAGCAAAGCCCAAAGCACCAAACCCGCTGGCGGCATTAAACCACCCGCCGGGCCTGTCGTGATCATAATACAGGTTACCCGCATAGACCGGTTGAGTGGAATCGCCCACAAAGATCGCCTTCGGGCAAAGGCCGCGTAGCGCATTCAAAAGCACGGTCTGTCGGCGCATCGCCGGCCCGATCTCCTCCCATGCCGCAGCACGTGNCTGCGCCGCCCGCGCCCTCCCATCACCTTTGTCTNGGGCAGGCNCGCTTGCCAGTGCCGCCACCAGATCAGGCANAACCATNTCCAACGGGCTGCAGATGGNAACCGCCGCCNCGTGGCGCGCCAACTGGTCTGGACAAATATCAACACGGATCATCTGGGCCAGAGGCGGCATCCTGTGATCTCCGTAATGGTCATAATCAGTTGGTCCCAATTCGGTTCCCAACGCCAGTATCAAATCGGCCTCGCTGATCAGATCACGGGTTGCGCCCAGTGTCGGGCTGGCAGGGACACCCAACGGATGACCGTGCATCAAGCCACGAGCATTGATCGTCATCACTACCGGTGCATTCAAACGTTCAGCAAGCGCAATAAGCGCCTTATCACAGCCCTTTGCCCCGCCGCCCGCCAGAATAACCGGGGTTTTGGCGTGTTCAAGCCGGGCCATAACCGCGGCAACATCGAATTCATATGTTTCCATACGGCCGGCTACGGGGCGCGCCTTTGCCGTAAAGGGCAAAGCCAAAACATCCACCGGCAATTCAATATGAATCGGCCCGCCGCGCTGATGTGCAAAGTGATCAAACGCCGCATCCAAGGCTGGCAAAAGATCTTCAGCGCTGTTGATGTGATAAGACGATACCGCAACGGTGGACATCATTGTCTGCTGGGTGGGCAGTTCGTGCAGATACCCCAGACCTCGCCCCAGACTTGCGCGCGGATTTACCGAAGAAATCACCAGCATCGGGCTGCTATCGGCGCGGGCTTGTGCCATGGCGGTCAACACGTTGGTCAACCCCGGACCAGTGATCACGAACGCAACCCCAGGAATTGCGCGGTCTGCCCCCCCGGCACGGGCACGGGCATAACCATCGGCCATAAACCCTGCTCCCTGTTCGTGGCGCGCGGTGACATGGCGGATCGGGGATGCCGCAAGCCCGCGATATAACTCGACCGTGTGCATTCCCGGAATGCCAAACACGACCTCGACGCCGCGACTGGCAAGTTCCTGCACAAGTCGTTCGCCAATACTTGTCATGCCCGCACCTCGACTGAAGCTTGCGCGCACGTCAATGCGTGATCCGCAATCCGCTGGCAGGCTCGGTCAAACGCGTCGTCTTCAACGGTTAGCGCCACCCTCACCCAACCATCCAGCGCTGCACCAAACGCCGAACCAGGCATAACAGCAACACCCGTTTTTTCCAGTAAATCATAAGCNTAAGCCTCGCCATTCAAACCCGTCTTAGAGACATCAATCAACACGAACATCCCCGCTTCTGGCTGGCTTACTCGCAGACCTGCAACCCCATCNAACCGGGCAAACATACGCCCNGCACGGCCCGCAAATCTCTGGCGCATNTCAGCCGCCACCCGTGAGGGTTGNGACAAGGCAACAGCCGTCATATCGGCAATAAATGGTTGGTTGCCAAACAGCATGGTTTCGGCCAGCGGCAGCAGACGTTTGGTAAATTCCGCCGAGCCGACAGACCAACCGCTGCGAAACCCCGGTGCGGCATGAGATTTGGAAATCGAAGACACCACCACAACCCTGTCTGCCACGTTGGGAAAACTCAGCGGCGAGGTGAACCGCACGCCATCGAATAGCATCTCGTCATAAACCTCATCTGACAGTATCCACAAATCATGTTTCTGCGCCAAATCGACAATGTCTTGCACCCGTTGTTTTGACAGCACCGCCCCGGTCGGATTATGCGGACTGTTCAATAAAATCGCTCGCGATCGCGGCGTCAGCTTGGACACGATATCATCAGCCGTCATCTGAAAGCCATTTTCTGGTCGCAGCGGCACCGGCACCATGCGGGCACCGCTCGCNGCAATTAGCCCAGCATATGTGGCATACATCGGGTCCCCGACNAGCACATCATCTCCGGCTTCTGTCACCGCCATCAGCGCCGCATAAAGGGCGGTCTGCGTGCCTGGAAAACACAGGATTTGATCATCGCAAATCGGCCGCCCGGCGCTTGCAGTATACCGTTTTGACAGTGCCTGCAGTGCCTCTGGTTCACCACGACCATTCGAATATTTTGTCCGTCCTTGCGCCATTGCTTCGCAGGCCACCGCGATCAATTCAGGCGGCGTAGGCACATCCGGCTCGCCGATGGTCATCTCTATAATGTCACGGCCATCCTGCGCCATTTGTCGCGCAAGCGAATACAACAGCCATTTTTCACCACCAAGATCAGCCAGCCGTTCGGTAATTGACGCGTAACGCATGCTATATTCCTGTTTTGTTTAGATTGAGACCGATAATCGCCCCAACCGATTGCAGTCCAATTTCGGACAGTTCGTCTCTTTCAAACCCGTCGGGCAAAGCACTGCCTTCAAGCCACAAGCCATCGATCACCCCGTTGCAAGCAATCGCAAACCGGCGGGACATCTGGGGGTCATGTGGCAGATCTGCGGCTTTCAGCGCCACCACGATCAGCCTCTCAAGCCGGTCTCGGAAAGCCCGGTAAGTTCTGGCATGCACCCTTTGCATCCGCGAATCCGTTTGGGTCATGTGCAAAAACCCAGCCCAGAGGCCGACATTGCGCAAATCAACCACGGGCGGGGTCAGCGCAGCGGTGACAAAACCTGCCAAACGCGCTGAATGACTGCGAAACGGTTGTTCTAAAACGGCACTGGTTGCCTCGGTCATCTGGGTCATATGCTGCTCATAAGCGGCAGCAATAAGATCGTCTTTGGTCGAAAAATAATGTCGGATCAAACCCTGCGTAACCCCAGCCTTTTTCGCAATCACGCGCACTGTTGCCATCTCTGGCCCACCCTCGGCGAGCAAATTCAAAGTGGCATCAATCAACGCCTGCCGACGGAAGTCGGGCGTTTGACGTTGATGTGTTTTTCTTGTTTGAGGCATGCCTGACCTAAATCAAAATATTATACGATCGCATAATAACTCAGCATGCGCCTTCTGCAACTCCAAAAAATTTATATCAGAACAACCCGTTGCCTGTTGTATTTACCCATGCCCGCCACCACATTCTGCTGAACAACAATATCCACGCAAAAAACCACTGCCATACAGAGGTAAGATCGCACATGCACCGACGGAATTTTTTCAAATGGACGGGTCTCGGCGCGCTTGGCCTTGCCCTCTACGGATGTGGTAGAAATAACAAAACATCAGGCCAAAATCGGTATTACAGCGGCCCCGTCACCGATCATTTCGACGGAACCTACTTTTACAACAGNAANGACCAAGTCACGGCACCGATGTCCGATCTGTTAAAATGGAAGCTGTTTGGAAACCGAGCAAAATGGCCCAAGCATTTCGTCAGTCCCTACCCCGCTGCGGTGCCTGAGGCATCATTGCCATCAAACAGGCTCAAGGTGACGATGATCGGCCATGCGAGCTTGCTTATCCAGATGCACGGTTTGAATATTCTAACCGATCCAGTCTATTCCGAGCGCGTGAGCCCCCTACAGTACATCGGACCGTGGCGTCATAATCCGCCCGGGGTGGCGTTTGAGGCGCTGCCCAAAATCGATATTGTTTTGGTGACACACAATCATTATGACCATCTTGACCTCGCGACACTGGCGCGGCTCGTTGTGCGCGACAAACCACAGATTTACACCCCACTCGGCAACGACACGATTATTCACAAAGAAATCCAAGCAGCAGACGTTCAAACCGGCGATTGGGGCGATGTCTTCATGCACAAAAGCGGATTGAAAATTCACGTTGAGCCCTGTCAACACTGGTCGGCCCGTGGCACAAACGATCGCAGAATGGCGCTGTGGTCGGCCTTTGTCCTCGAGAGCTCACATCACAAANTCTATCATATCGGAGATACAGGATTTGGCACCGGCGATAATTACCGCAAAGTGGCGTCCAAACATGGCGGGTTTGATTTGGGAATCTTACCAATCGGCGCATACGAGCCGCGCTGGTTCATGAAGGAAGCCCACCAAAATCCCGCCGAAGCCGTCGCTGGACTGCAATTATGCAATGCGCGCTATGGTTTGGGCCATCACTGGGGCACTTTTCAGTTGACCGATGAAGCGGTCGAGGCCCCCAAACGCGCCCTTGCCGACGCTCTTGCCAAACAAGCCCTCACTGAGGATCGGTTCACCGCGTTGCAGCCGGGACAGGTCTGGCAATTGCCTGTATAATAGACACCGGCGCATAGAATTTACAAAGAGCGCGGTTGGATGAATTAAACTATCTTAAGCGGGCATTTAGACGTGTATATGAAGGCTTTTCCAGGGCAGCAACCGGGAGAGCGCTCTGTTTCCAAGAAAGCCCATAATGACGGATCACCCCAGCCGGCGGCAAAGATTGTTGCTGTTATAAAGATCGGTGCCCACACGTCGCATGGCCCTGCTCGGCGCACTGTTGGAAAAGCTGGCGCGGGCAATTNTTGCATCAAGCCTACCATCGCANCCCCAGGGCACTTGCAGCGCGCCATCGCGACCTTGAACAGGATGACCCACAGACCGAGACAGAGTGTTGCCGCGTCCCAACGATGTGGCAGTGACCGGTTTAGATTATCTGAAGCCAATTTTNGTGCTGGTTTGGAATATCTTGCTCGACCTTTTGTCACCCTGATTTTCGGCCTATTGGGCCACCCCGACGNTGATTGCNAGCGTCTTCACCCAACACCCGCTCAAAGCCCTATTTCGAGACTAGGCCACTGGGCTGTCGGGCCAGACAAAATTCCTAATCCAAGGACTAAAGCAGGGACTGGGGCAGTTGGAAGAACCGTTTCCCGGCACGGCTTTTTTCGAACTCTTTCAAAAGTTCAATTTTTACGATAACACTTCTGGTACAGTAACAGTGGTGCAAATCGATGCTGTGCGTTTGCCGAAAGAGCTCTTATATATGCCCGCCCTGCTGTTGTTAGGGCTAATCACCAGCCTGCAACGCCGCCGTCAAACTGTCCCCGCTTTTTAGGATAAAACCATGAACAGTCATATCTTTGGTCGCGCCGCCACCNCCGTTCTGCCAACCGCTACCGGAGGTGAGGGCTGCTATATAATCGACAGTGGTGGCAAGCGCTATTTCGACGGGTCTGGTGGCGCGGCCGTATCCTGTCTGGGTCATGGCCATGCCAAAGTTCGCGCNGCACTGCACGCNCAGTTAGATCAACTGGCTTATGCNCATACGTCATTTTTCAGCTCAGAACCGGCTGAAAAACTGGCTGATAAGCTGATCGCCCATGCACCAGACGGGATTGAGCGAGTCTATTTGGTGTCGAGCGGCTCTGAGGCGGTTGAGGCGGCTTTGAAACTGGCGCGCCAGTATTTCACTGAAATTGGTCAGCCCAACCGCCACCGGATTATTGCCCGGCGGCAAAGTTATCATGGCAACACACTGGGGGCACTGGCATCAGGCGGCAACGCATGGCGCCGCAAACAATTCAGCCCGTTGCTGATTGACACAACGCATATCGCCCCGTGTTACGCATATCGTGACCGCGCTGAGGGTGAGACCACCTATGACTATGGCCAGCGCGTGGCCAACGAACTTGAGACAGAAATCAACCGACTTGGACCAGATAGCGTTATGGCGTTTATCGCCGAACCCATTGTTGGCGCGACCGCCGGTGCCGTGCCGCCTGTTGCCGGCTATCTCAAACGTCTGCGCGAAATTTGTGATCAATACGGCATTTTACTGATCCTCGACGAGGTNATGTGTGGCATGGGGCGTACCGGCACTCTGTTTGCCAGCGAGCAAGACGGCATCGTCCCCGACATTGTCACCATCGCCAAAGGGTTGGGCGCAGGGTATCAGCCGATNGGGGCGATGCTGTGCTCTGGGGTTATCTTTAATGCAATCCGCGACGGAAGCGGATTTTTTCAGCATGGGCATACCTATCTGGGCCATCCAATGGCAGCAGCCGGCAGTCTGGCGGTGATGGAAACGCTGCTGGATGACNATCTTCTGGCGCAGGTACCTGTGCAGGGCAACAAGTTGCAAGCCGCGTTGCAAGAGGCGTTGGGTGGTCATCAAAATGTTGGTGACCTGCGTGGGCGGGGGTTGTTTCGCGGCATCGAACTGGTGAAAGACCGCCCCAGTAAAGACCCATTTGATCCCGCACAGGCCATACATAAGAAAATTAAGGCTGCGGCTTTTGATATGGGCCTGTTGTGCTATCCGATGGGCGGAACACTGGACGGACACCGGGGAGATCATATCCTGCTTGCGCCCCCGTTTATTATTTCGGACGCCGAAATCGACCATCTGGTCGGGATGGTCACCAGAGCGATTGAAGCGGTTTTACCCCGGTGAACCAGACGGGCCAGATCAAAAGACATTGGTTTTATGCAGGCACGGCAACAAAGCGGCAAAATCGACGCAACACAGATCGCAGACAAGCACCGCCCATAAAACAGACTATAGCAACCAATTTAAAGGTGACCTAATGTGAAGCCGATGAGGTCTCACAGCCCGTCGCTCTTTTTCCTACTATGGCAGTACACCCTTGGCTATCGCGCTTTCCATCCTTCCGATTATTATGACCGCTTTATGCGGATATGCTCTGGTTCACACAGGCGTATTACCGCGTATTCAGTGGGGCGGTATCGAAACCCTCGCTTACCGGCTTTTGATCCCAGCTGTTTTGATTAAATCGATTGCTGAGTCTGAGCTTTCTCTATCTGAATTTGGGGGGATGCTGGTCGCATTGCTTTTGGCGTTAGGCGTATCCGGGATGATGGTGCTGGGTTTGAGGTGGTGGCAGACGCCAGAGAAACTATCCAACCCGGTGTTCACCACGCTTTTTCAAACNACTACGCGCTGGAATGCTTTCATCACCTTAGCCGCAGTAGACTTGATTGTTGGCCCGCAAGGGCTGGCTTTGGTCGCCTTGGCGATTGCTGTTTTGGTGCCNCTTATAAATATTGCTAATGTTCTGGTNTTGGCCTTTTTTGGCTCTGCACAGGAGCAGGATACCCCTGTTGCGACCCATGTTTTGAAAAACCCTCTGGTGCAAGCCTGCGCCATCGGTATCGCGATCAACCTATCGGGGGTGCCCCTGCCAAACCTTGCACTGCAAACGCTCGATTTGATTGGACGGGCCGGTCTTGGCGTCGGCATCTTGGCCGTTGGCGCAGGGGTCAATGGCGAGCGGTTGTTGCGACAATCAACCGCTATGGTCTTTGGTGTTGTATTTCGAATGATGTTCGGCCCAGCCATATTTCTGGCTGTGGCAACTGGATTTGGTTTGGCGCAGACAGAGGTTTTAATAGGCATCATCGTTCTAGTGGGCCCAGCCGCATCCAACGGATATATACTGGCCAAGAAAATGGGCGGTGANGCTGATCTCTATGCGGATATTCTCGCCTGGCAAACTATCATGTCAATGTTGATACTGCCGTTGCTCATACTTGCAGTAACCACGGCATGAGGGTGAGGGCGCGCGTATTCAATGAGGAAATGATCATCCCAGAGTTTCTTCACGTTGGCCAATCGTTACCACCCCCGCTGTCATCGCGANGACCGCGCCCANCCCATACCTATTNTGCAACGATGGAAGTTAGATGTATCAAGTCAGAGCCCATAAATCATTCCCCATGTAAGACTATTAGCGCAAAAAACCTTAGCGCAAGCGTCAAACAGCAAGTGTCGTTCAAGCTTAAACCAGCGCGGCGTGACCACAGCGAACGCCTTTGAAAATGNAGNCCCTAAAACATCCACATTAACCACCATTATAAAAAATATATGAATATAAAGCCCGACCCCGATAATCGCAAACAATGGTGACAGATANTTACTAATGTTNATTTTAGATCTCNAAAGTACCGCTTAAGGGCGAGCNTTTAGACTACGAAAAATACTACGAACACTGCCCAGATTTCAGGAAATTGCATCCAAAACCTGGTGAATGAAATATGATCAGGTCTCTTTGATCTTGGTAAAAATGGTCATGGCACAAGAACTGTCAGGCCACGTAATACCCAATACAAGTGCGGGCAATATGGTATTGCCCTAAAGTTCCTCTCTGAGCTGTCGTTCTCTGTTATGAAGTGAAAATGAGGACAAACGAAGTGAGGACTGGACACCCAAGCTTCAAAGAAGTGAGAACCAAATTACTTTTTCGAAGATCTAATCTGTGGATGCTGGTGCATAAGAAAACTTGGGACAGAGCTTTCTTACGCATCAGTTGAAGCAACTAAGATAATGAAATTAAAGTAAACTCTCTTCAGTAGAACTGGAAATGGAAGGAAAAATGGAAGTCGGAGTAGCAACATATAATGTGGGTGTGATGGCAGCAGCATCAACTTTCCATGATACAAAAAATATGGAAAGCACTACAGGTCAGCTGCCCCTTGACAGCCACACCAAAATAACTGCGGACGCGGCCACCGGGGCATCCTTTGATTTTGATCTATTGGCCCATATACGCAGCGCCAAGATGGCCATTCGAAATTCTTTTGAAGCACAGGGCCTGACCGATGCCGTGCGGGGGGCAGACGAGTATCTGCAAGAAGTTTTGAACCGTATGGGGAAGGTTGTTATGCAATCTCAGGTGGCTTTTAGCAGTAGTGGAGATTCTAGTACTGCCCGACAAACAACAGATATTGCGACCACTCAAATCTTGCAACACGCTCCGACGGCGGTTCAAGCGCAAGCTAACGTTTCTAAGCANAATGTGCTGAGCCTATTGCGAGACTAAGTCAGTAAGTTTGCGCCTTAAACGGCTTAAAATCATAAAGTCAGGCGCCCATTTACCCTTTGCGTTCCAGCCTGCCCGTGGAAATTGAACATTGGTTAACAGCAAGTGACATAGTATTTGCTGCAATGCATTTGAGCGATTTAAAACCTTTTTGACTGAGCAACTGCTTATCTTCCATCCTGCTCAATAGCCGACCCAAACCTAAAAGACAGAAAATTGTGACCATGAGGCCCCAGTCCAAGGCCGGTGTCACTGGTCTACTCAATCTTTGCTATACTANTGCCCAATAGATAAACCCATCCGACCTTGGTAGCGTNAGTTTCAAATTTCCAAAACTCTTGAAAACCAACAGTCCGCGTCGTTCCGGACTTCAAATCAAAACCAGGAAAACAAAAACTTATCGCTTTTTTAGCGTGTTTCCTGACAATTCTTTGTCCTCGAACAAGCGTGTTATCTCTACGGTTGGTAAATCGCTGGTATATTTTGCAGCGATTTGTTGAGGTAGGAACCCCACAAATATTTCCTTTAGACCATCTCCGGAAATCAACACTTGAATAGCAGACTTATTTTTTCGATCCCGGTTCAGCCGAACGTTAATTTTGATCGGATCCCGATCCTGTTGACCCGCCCATAGACAAAGTTTCGCAATGGCTTTGACTTGTGACTGGAATTCCTCAACCTCAAAGTAATCTTCAAGTTTAAACAGTCGGCGGTCTGGGATATCGTTGGAAAAGTTGAACACCTCGGACGCTGGTTTTTCAATTTCAACGCCATTCGCATCAAATAATTTATTGCCCAGCGTATAGCTGCCGTCGGTCACGTCGACCCTATCGGCCGCGTCGAATGCCTCTTCCCATTCGCGCAACGACATATTTTTGTGAGAGTTGCCTCTACCGCCTAATAACCAACTGAATAAGCCGCCCATGCATCCCTCCTGTTGGACGAAAAATAGTATTTTAAATTTAAATTTCAAGATTTATTGACAGTTCAGACCTATTGAAATCTTCTTGTCGTAAGAGGTTGAACACGTTTTATTTTACCGCTTGGCAATACTCAGATAAACCTAATACACAGCATCGGTTTACAGTTCGCATTTGTAGACCGCAGGTAAGATTGTGATTGTGGTTTTTACAAATCTAGACGAGCCACCGCTTCATGAGTGATGCAAAATAGGGAATGCGCGTATCCAGCATCTTTACAAAGATATCGGCCTTGGCTGATCAAAATGCAATCCACAACAGGCGCATGTTTATCCATCATGCTGCCACAGAGGATCATATCAATCCCAAACTCTTGCCATGGTATATTTACCCGCGTTTTGAGACGTTTCAACCAGCCGGTATGACCGTTTGCTGCGCCACTCGACAAACCAAATTTCCCTACTTTAGCTCTTTGTAAAGTGGCTTTACGCTGACCATGATATTTACAGAAAAGAGATCCGCACTCGATACAGGCATGTAAATTCAGAAACCGTGGATTACATCGCCAGCTTCGCCCTTACAAGGTGCGCAATCTGCGCTCATATAGCGACTTAATGATGATCTTGGGTAAAACCACACCTCGCTCGACTGAGATTCTTACTAACTTTGCAGAAATTTTTCTTTGTGCGGCGTCGCGGATTTACTGCAGACATATGGAATAAAACACAATTTGTCACAATGCGGGCTTTATTGTCGTTCTTTGTCTCAAGAGCATGAAATTAGAATTGCATTACCACCTATTATTGCGAAAGATGTCGGAATGAAAACCATTGATCTTATAACACTCCGGCGTGACTTTCATCGCGCTCCAGAGCTTGGGTTTGCAGAAAATCTAACAAAAGCCCGTATTGCCGCAATATTAACGGAACTCGGGCTAGAGGTGTTTGAGGGCGTCGGTGTTGTCGGTCTTTTGAAGCAGGGATCTGGCAATCGTGCGATCGGTCTGCGCGCAGATATGGACGCCCTGCCAATTTTTGAAACCAGCACGCATGACTATGTGTCACAAAATCCTGGCGCCATGCATGCCTGTGGTCATGATGGACATATGACGATGCTTTTGGGCGCAGCCGCAATATTGGCCAAAGACCCGGACTTTGACGGCACAGTTGTCTTTCTATTTCAACCCAATGAAGAACACGGACTAGGCGCACAGGCCATGTTAGATGAGGGCATATTGGAGCGTTTTCCGATCCAAGAGGTCTATGCCATACACAATTTGCCTGGCGCGCCATTGGGGCAGGTCTCTACCCGCACAGGGCAAATATGCTCAAGCGAAAGCCTGTTTGAGATTATTATTGAAGGTCAAGGCGGCCATGCATCCATGCCACAAATGGGGCGTGATGCGATCACCATCGGCGCTGAGATCGTTCAAGCCTTGCAAACAATCGTATCGCGCAAACTTGCGCCCGGTGCCGGTGTGGTTGTTTCGGTGACCGAATTCATTACCAATGGTCAACGCAATGTCTTGCCCGGGCGGGCAACACTCAAGGGCGACGTACGCGCAAGGATGCCACAGGACCGCGAAGCGGTTGCAAAATTGATGAAACAGATATCTGAGGGGATCGCTGCAGCGCATGGTGTCTCAATTTCGGTTGCCTTCAATACCGAATTTATTGAGACGATAAACGCCAGCGGACCGACCGAGGCTGTGGTAGAGGCCGCAGGCGCGCAGGGTCTTGAAACCATCCCAAATCGTGAACCAATGAGTTTCTCAGAGGATTTTGCTCATTTTTGTCAAGCCGTTCCGGGCTGTCTGTTACTGATAGGAAATGGCCAAGAAGGCCCTTACGGCCAGCCATTGCATGCGTCGAACTATGATTTTAACGACGCGCTTTTGCCCATAGGCGCAGCGTTTTGGGCACAGCTGGTTCGAGACCGTCTTGCAAAACCCGCAGGCGAGCAGGGTGACAATGTTTGATACCCGCATGACGGCCTTGCGGCACCGGCTTGACAAAAATTGCATAGATGTTGCGCTGATCACAGATGACGATAATATCTATTATCTGACGGGCTATTACGACTATCTTCATATGGAGTTTGGCAGACCGACGATTTTGGTCGTGCATCGCGATGGGCCAAGCGTGTTGATCACTCCCACAATTGATTTCAATACTGCCAAAGCTGCCGCGCGCGTTGACCGCATCGCGCCGTGGAACGATGGCATGGGGGCAGAGTGGCGCGCAGAATTGCCCGCATTGATAAACGCCGCTCAACGCGTGGCAATCGAGCCCGACCACATACCCTCTGTCGTTCGCAGATATATATGTGACCTGATCGCCCCAGATAGGCTGACCAATGTGACACCGGTTTTAAATCAAATGCGGATGATCAAATCGACCGAAGAACTGCAGCTTGCGCGCCACGCCGGTCAGGTTGCGAACGCAATGATGACAGCGGGCCGTGCTGCAATCAGCGAGGGGGTGCCAGAGTTTGAGGTTGCGATCGCGACGTCTCAGGCCGGNACACGCAAGGCCGCTATGCTGTTAGAGGCGCATTACGACGACAGCGACATGTCGCCAAATACGCATTTTCTGCAGATTATGGCGTCCGGTGACACCATAACGAAAACCCATCATCGCGCCACGACCCGAATTATGCGGCGNGGCGAGCCGGTGTTTCTGTGTTTTTGCGGCATGACCAATTTTCACCGCTTTAAGCTTGGATTTGACCGGACGTTCTGGATTGGCGAAATTGCAGACACGTCGCAGGCCGACGTCTATGCCGTTGCGCTTGCCAGTCAAAACGCGGCACTTTCTGCCTTGCGACCCGGTGTGACGGCCGAATCTGTGCATGCCGCCTATGCAGACGTTATTCAAGGAGCAGGATATGAATACCCGTTTCGTTGCGGGCGGGCGACCGGCTTTAGCTATCTGGAGACGCCACAGCTGGTGACCGGCGACACCACTATTCTGCAGCCAGGTATGGTGCTGGCGGTAGACGGCTCTGTCAGNACCAAAAGTTTNCGTGCNCAAATCGGCGACAGTGTTATTATTACGCAGGACGGGTTTGAGCCTTTAACTGATCACCCTAAGTGCCTCGATCAGATCATAATTTAACAAATAGTGCGGCGCGCTGCCAATTGTAAATGAGACGCNAGTACCAGTGGAAGCTAGGCAAAGCCCCTTGCCTNNACTCTGGCCGACTNTGTGACGCCTGCGTGCAGCCCCCCGCCATAAGAGCCCCGCCCAAAGCGCAAGAATGGCCTTGAGCCGTACCCATNNATNNNCCATCGACGCCCCAAACACNCCACAGGCAAAACGGCGTTACCCTGAGAAAAGAGAGCGTAATTTTGGCAAGCGGAAACTTCGATTAATGTATANGAGGCNCTGCCTTTTAAGACACTTTAACGGCGTGAATAGACTGGTTCACAGTACAATCCAGGCCGCTTTATATGTGTATATCGGGCCCAAGCAGGCTTTATCTGATCTGTAATCCTAAAGGGGATATATTGAACACTGAAGCGCACCCAAGTATCACCGTTCTTTTTCGTCTAAGTCACACCGGCGGTTTCTTCGTGCGGGGAAATGGCTTGTTACTTACAGACTCGCCTCAGCCCTTGTATAATGATANCCTAATGGAAGCGTCTTCCAGACTGCGGCGCAAACCAGTAGTATTTTAACTTTTTACTGGGATCATGTGATTGGGGTTCGAGAGATTGTATTCAAAATAACCAAAATTATTACGGATGAAATTTATGAGCCAAAAATTGATCTACCTTGATTGCCCATTTGAAGACGGTGAAGATTGCAAATCCATCGGGGGACAATGGGACCCAAACGTCAAACGCTGGTACGTAAGAGCGGGTATGGATCTGGAAAAATTTACAAAATGGCTGCCAGCGCCGGATTACCCTAGTCAAATAGCCAAAATTCTGACGCGTTTAGAAGCCTCGCCTTCTTTAAAAACTCTGAAATCTAAGATTGAGCATTTCGACAATTACCCAGCAGACGTGAAGGTTCTCATGTTGAATTGTATCGAATTTTATGAATTTGGCGACTGCCTGGGATATGTGACCCCAAACGATAGCAACAAAAACGCTGCAACGCATATTGAAGAATTTTTTGTCNTTGCGTCTACAGATTTGGACATGGCAATTGATAATCTCCATCAGAAGATCATCGCCATTCTCAAGGCGAAGGTTTCAAAGCTGAAATAGCGCCACCCAAAATTCACCTTCCGACGGCGGNTTTTGCCCCNTGTCACGTGGTCAACATCTTAGCCTGTAAGTATATTCTGCTTACATACCTGTTCGATAANATCCAAAACCAAATGTCAGGTCAGCGTACACCAACCCAGTCCAGAAACTTGGGATAGAACAACCTGCGCGCGGTATCACATCCAAGGTGGCTGCGTTTTCTGACAAGTTGAAAGGCCACTCATCAACACAGGTTTTTGATCTGAGAGTTTGATAATTTGATAGTTTGATCCTTATTCAGGAATGGAAGAAAACAATATAGGACAAGTTCCTCATGGGAGCGCCACAACCACGTTCGCAGGCAAAGCTGCAATACAACCCAAAAACTCTCGCAATAAGCGAGAAAGATATAGGGGGGGGGACAGATCAAAGGCTATTTAAGCATCTGCGGAAAAGAACAATCAGTCAGAAAAGACTGGCATTTTAGTATTTAAGAGAAGCGATTTTGAATTCCAGTCGATCTAGATGTTTTAAAAAATTGATAAGTTTTACACCTAAAACACGGTATAAAACTCCGACATAATTTAATATTCCATTTTAAAATGGCTTTTTAGCTTGAAAATATGCTTTTTCTTTTGGCAAAATTTTTAATATCCTTAAAGTCGCATTTCTAAAACATCCTAGAGTCAGAACTAGAAAAAAATTACTTCAACAAAGACCAGCGCGCGACTACAACTCTCGTAATTCGTTGAGTTTCCCCAAAAAACCAGCACAAATAAAATTGGAGGTAGTTAAAAATGCATAACAAAGATGATACCACCTCACCTCTGACACCGGATGAAAACCGTCAAACCATTGCAAAAATGGCCGCCACGATCGATAGAGAAGTTGCAGAGGGTGTCCCTCTTTCTCCGGTCGATGAGCGTATTTTAGCAATGCGGGAACGTCTTATAGAAGATGTAATGCTCACCACTGAAACTGATCCTAAGCTTCGTATAACAAAGCGCATAGAGATACTGACGGCCCAGAGCGTCTTTAACATTACAAATTTTAAAGACTTGACCGCTGGCGCACTTAAGCCATTGAAAGGAAGTTCAAATAAATTAGACAAGCAGCTCGAAGAGCTGCGCGCCGAGTCTTTGCGCGGGCTGAGGCGCAAAGCATTTGACGTTGGTGCGAATGCTGTCGTTGGAGTACACTTAGATTTGTCTACCATTTCTATCGGTCAGATCAGTATGATGATGATGATGGCCTCTGGGACGTCAGTACTTATTGAAGAATAGACAGCGCATCATCCATCCCTTGCTTGCCTTTCACACCAGCGGACACAGTGGGCATACCTAACTGGCAACCCTTGGGGCACTGCAAGCAGGATGTTTTGCGCCAACCATATGCAAAGTATNATCAAAATCTGATCAGTCGCAAAGATATGTCTTTATCCGTGTCGTCCGCGCCGAGGTGCCCCAATGCGGAAATATTACAGACAATACTGTTATGACCTGAAAAACAACGAAATCTATANTGTTCGTTTTTATACGCATTTACAGATCGGNCGCTTGTCCGAGCGTTGAAANCGCGCACCATACATGGGATGCTCTTAAACGGCGCAAAGCAAAGAGGGCGGTGATGAAATTAGGATTTATTGGAACGGGAGTAATCACAGAGGCCATCATCACTGGGTTGGTGAAATCTGACTATCCAGTGTCAGATATCTTTATATCGCTGCGCAACCGCAAGGTTTCAAAGCGCCTCGCAATGATGAGTTCGAAGATCCACGTGCTAGACGCCAATCAAGCGATTGTAGATCAGTCCGACATGATTTTTCTTGCGGTTCTGCCTCAGCAAGCCAAAGAGGTTTTAACCCCACTCACCTTTGGTGATCTGGCGCAAATCGTGAGCTTAATCGCTACAATTCCAATTGAAAAACTGCGCGAGTGGACATCACCCACNGCACCTCTGTCGCGCGCGGTACCATTACCGATCGTTGCAAATCACAACGGAATTACCACAGTATTCCCCCCCTCTCAGACTGTTCAGGAGCTGTTTGGCCATCTTGGAAATGTTGTGCCTATCGAGACGATAGAGACTTTTGATGCATTTGTGGTCGCGAGTGCAACAATGGGGCTTTATTTTGATACGCTCGAAACCATGGCCCAATGGCTCTGCACCAAAGGGGCAGACTACAAGGACGCAAGAACCTATCTCAGCGCCCTCAACAATGGTCTTGCGCAGACGGCCACCACACAAACCGAGCTTGGATTTGCACAATTGCGACAAGGCCATTCCACGCCGAACGGTCTTAACCAGCATGTTGTAGAGCAGTTTCGCGCCAATGGTGGGCATGATGCAGTGCTTGCAGCGTTTGAGAGCGTCAAAAACCATATGCAGAAACTAAGCGAGACTTAGACACTCATCCACCTGGCAAAAAGGCGCACGGCCCAAAAAGCGCGCCTAAATAACCTGTAAGGCCCGCCTCAGCAGCCCGGATTGCAAAGCTATTAGCGCGAGCTGAAGTTTCCAGTTACTAAACGGCAGCCCTCGTCTTTGCGTTGGGCTTACGGGGGATGTCAGGCGATTTAATTACGGATTAACCGAATGCTTATCGCCTCGCAATCTATCCCGTTATTATATATATTCTGAGCATGAAAAGCGTCGCTATAGACACCCGTGCTATGTTGAGATGGCTTGCAGACTTCGTGATGCTCTTAAAGGGGTCAGGCTAGATCAAGGTCTCAAACAAAGTTATTGTTGGGCTTTGAAACCCGGCCGTTAAAATAAGGACGTAAAAATGACCAAACCTAAAATCGGATTTATTGGATTGGGTCTTATGGGTGCCGCTATAGTAAGCCGCNTGCAAGACCTTCAATATTCAGTGACCGTATGCGCAAATAAATCACGGCCTAAAATAGACGCTGCAGTTGCACGTGGGGCGATTGAAGTTATGACAGCCCGCAACGTCGCTGAACAAAGTGATATTATCATGCTGTGCATGGATACCAGTGCCAGCGTAGAAGCGCGTGTGCGCGGTTCTGATGGCCTCATCTCTGGGCTGAAACCTCAAGCTGTGGTCATCGATTTTGGCACATCCCTACCTAACAGCACCCGTACTCTTGGGTCTGAGGTCACAGCATCTGGTGGGTTTTATCTGGACGCACCCCTAGGGCGTACCCCAACGCATGCCTTAGAAGGAAAACTGAATATTATGGCCTCGGGCGACAAGTCGGCCTTTGACGCAGTCTTTGACGTTTTGCAAGACTTGGGCGAAAACGTTTTTCATCTTGGGGCACTTGGCTCTGGCCATACCATTAAATTGATCAATAACTTTTTTGGAATGACTGTTGCCAATGCGATGGCAGAAGCCTTCGCCATTGCGGATATTGCCGGTGTTGATCGCGCGCAGATGCACAGTGTAATGGCCGCAGGTCCGTTGCATTCGGGCATGATGGACTTTGTCAAAGCCTATGCGGTGGATGATGACCCAAATCAACTGGCTTTTGCGATCAAAAATGCGGCTAAAGACGTTGGATATTATACCCGGATGGCGCAGGACGCCGGTGTTGAGAGCTTTATGTCTCAAGGGGCTCTCACAGCTCTTACTGCCGCGATCAAGCAAGGGCGAGGTGACGAGATGGTTAGTCAAATGGTTGATTTTTATGTTGATGCGTTCAAAAGGTAATCTTCTAAACTTAATTGACCCCTTAAAATAACTGGTTGCGTCAATGGGCGTGGTGTATGGCTGCAGGCCTTTGGTCGTGGGATGGTTGCGATTGACCATGCATCGACTGAACCTGAACGATTGCTCTTAAATCCGACCCACCTAATGCCAGACTGAAAAAACTCTCAAAACCAGACTTTGGAGCTTCATAGATATAAAATAACAAAACGAATGCGGTTTCGTTTTTCAAAAGGCAAAATTATTTCAGATCTTGCATCAACTGTCCATCGTCACATAGAAATCAGAAGTTTTCTGCCGGCTCGCAAGCCACCAACCTGACTGGTTAGGCCATGTATCGAAGTCGACATCAAACCCCAGCGCTAGCGCTGCATGAGAGGCCCACATTGGATCGACTAAAGCTTCTCGACCAATTGCAATCAAGTCTGCACCCGCCTGCACCAAAATATCCTCAGCCTGTTTTGGGTGGGTGATCAACCCAACAGCCATAGTGGCCATTTCGACGTCTTGGCGCACCCTTTGGGAATATCCCACTTGAAAGCCGGGTTGGCGTTTTTGCCCATTGGCGGCAGTTGCTGAACCGGCAATCCCGCCTGAAGAACAATCCATGACGTCTACACCAGAGGCCTTCAAGGCATGTGCTAAAATAACTGTATCTTCAAGCGACCACCCTTCCGGCACGCCGTCTACGGCTGAAGTGCGAAAAAACAGTGGCAGATTTTCAGGCCAAACAGCGCGAACGGCTTGCGTTATTTCAAGCGCCAAACGCATCCGGCCCTCAAGGTTGCCACCATAGTCATCGTTGCGCTTATTAGACAGCGGTGACAGAAAACTGTGCACCAAATAACCATGAGCCCCGTGGATCTCAGCGATTTTATATCCAGCAGCCAGTGCCCGCTGTGCCGCAGCAACATAATCTTTAATCAGATTTTTAATTTCTGAGGTTGTCAGGGCATGCGGGACCGGCCAACCTTCTGCCACAGGGATTTCCGAAGGTCCAACCGGGGTCCACGGCATATCGCCACGTTCAAAATCCGCCGTGTTCAGCGGACCATTGCCGTGCCATGGCCGCTGCATGCCGCCCTTGCGACCCGCATGACCCAGCTGTATCGCGGGAATGGCGCCATTACGCAAAGCAAACTGTGCCACCTTGGCATGAGACGGGATTTGACTATCGCACCAAAGGCCAGGACATCCATGAGTAATACGTCCGGCTTTCTGTACCGCTGTTGCTTCCGTAAAGACGATGCCAGCCCCTCCTATGGCAAACCGACCTAAATGGACCAAATGCCAGTCGTCCATATGGCCCTCATGCGCGGAATACTGGCACATGGGCGAGATCACAACACGGTTACGGGTCTGGATGCCGCGTAGGACCAGCGGGCGGAAAAGCTGAGGAATATCACTCATTAGGGATCCTGTATTTGCAAAAACATGCTTAAAGACCAAATAGCTAAGCA
>NYVC01000109.1 GCA_002684375.1 Marinovum sp. | reverse complement strand
CGGCAAGGGCCAAAGCAATAGAAAGAGGTTATCGCGCTGCGTCAACGACTGTAACAGATGATGTAGGCCTGCCTCACCTATACATACGACGCCCAGTTTGCCTGCTGACAGCGTTTTGTATTCTGGCTAAAATCTCAGACGGCCTTTGCTTGAATACGAAAACCTATGGCTTTAAAATTTATGGCCAGTCTCTTTGGTGTTTTCCGTTGACTTTAACTGTAAAGGGGACAGAACAAAAAAATCGTGACAGGGCTGCGATCGGTCGACGAGCGTTGTCTAGCCAGTATAATGCGGCTCTGACACCAGCGCAATTATTTGAGAGTGGAAAATGGCACATGCTAAGAAGATAATTTTAGTTGCTTTGGAGGAGGAGCTGCCAAAAAGCACCCTGCCTGGGTTTCACATAGAATACACCGGTGTTGGAAAAATAAATGCCAGTCTCAAAACCGCCGAAGTCATCCAGAAGTTTTCTCCAGAGCTGATTATCAATTATGGGACCGCGGGGGGACTTGCGAAAAATCTACATGGTTTGGTCGAAGTCTCGCATTTTCTGCAACGAGACATGGATGCCAGAGCGCTCGGTTTTTCACTGGGCCAAACCCCTTTTGATCCTGTTTTGACGATAAGTTTCGGCCGGACGGGCCATTCTTGTGGCACCGGCGATAGTTTTGTGACGCAAACGCCGGGGGTAGAGACAGATGTCGTGGATATGGAAGCATATGCAATTGCAAAAGCCTGCTACTTAAAGCGGATAGATTTTGTTTGCTATAAATTCATTTCGGACGGTGCGAACGCAGAAGCATCTTTGGATTGGACAGAAAACGTCAATAAGGGAAGACGATTGTTTAAAGAAAAAGTCTTGAGTTTTATTGAAAACACTTAACGATGGATGGGTTTCTTCCTATTTGTCTTCATAAGCACAAGATCTTTTGAAGGACAGGCTGGTCGTCTGTGCCTTTGCTTTGCCCCGTCGCACGACAGCAAAATTAGCCGGTGGGAGCGCTTTGTTACAGACGGAAACTTGCATTGCTAAAATTTTAACGTGAAGGTTGATCTGTTCGCTGTGACCATCTGAACTTTTCAATGAGGAGATAAAACCTCACGGGGGTTTTTGACAGAATGCTGTTTCAAGATTTGAAAAGTGTTTCCGGATCAGCCATTAACGCACCTGACCGAGGCGGTAAATGATTTTAAACCGGTCAGCTTTTTCATTAAAAAAGCAACATAAAATGAGGGTCACAACAATCAAAGGTCCTCTAGTCAAATTTTTAAAGGCTGAAATTTCTCTTTGTTACTTGCATGGGTCCAAAGCCAGGAGCGTCCAAAAAATGCAGGTCTTCATGGGCCAGCGGGGCACGGCCAGCTATATCAAGCGCCTTCCAGATAGAGGCGATGTTGCCTTTATTGCCGACCCAGACAATGGTTTTGCCCGCGCCGTATGCCATCAATTTTGTCACCGGTTTATCGGTTGGTAAATGATGAACGGTCAAACCACGCGCTGCGGCCAAAGGTGCAACGGTGTCAAGGTTTCGCTGCAGCCTTGGGGAATATATTGCATCAATATGCACGTCTGCAAGAGCCCGAACCAAAAGTTCGGCTCTGGCACGGCCCACTTTGTTCAGATCGAGGCCAGCCCTTTCAGCATGTCGCAATAAAATTAATCGGGTGCCAGCGGGCAATTTAACCTGATCAGAGGCGGTGCATGCGGTGAGGAAACCAAGGATAAGCAAGCGGCGGGTAAGCATATGTTTATTTCCTTTCCATACGGACCCGCTCGGGATGGTTCGTTTANAGCGTGTTTTCGCTCGGGTCTGGCAACCCAAGTACCCTTTACTCTGCTATAACATCTTTGTCGATGTGCATCATATTGAAAACTATGGAAATTGTCGATATTGATAAATGCCTATTTCCAAAGATCTTTCGCNTGNTNGCTTTCACGTCTGAAAACCGTGTTAAAATGTGGCTTTACCGAACACCTGAGAANGTTCAGTTGTGAACGTATAATCGGCCAGATCGAGATTGCAGGAGTTGTGCNGNTTTTACCTCATTCACCGGCATGCTGGCTCGGTTGGTTGCGTTTGAAAATGTCACTATAAGCACATGAATGATGCTCAGGTANCTTTTTTGAAGACATTGGCTTGTCGGCGCTCCAATGATGTGAAAACCCAAATTAAACTGACTGCTTTGTCACAGCGTTTTTATTTGGTCANTGTGAGATCGATCCATCGGGTAACATTGTCAAAACAGCCAACAGGGGCGGTAACTTGGGCTGCTCAATACGGTTGAAAACTTGCTGAGAAAGCTTAGGCTGAGGCCCAAATAGGAGATAAGATGGTAACGTTGCTGTATACGGGTGCGCTTATGGGGTTGGGGGCTACTGTGCTGATCGATCTTTGGGCGTTGGTGCTGCAGCGTCTGGCGCGGGTGGCATTGCCCAATTGGGCGATGGTCGGACGGTGGGTCNTGCATCTGCCGCGGGGCCGGCTGTTTCACGAAAATATCGCCGCAGCGCAACCGATGCCAAAAGAGCGACAGATCGGCTGGGTATTTCATTATTTTGTCGGAGTGGTTTACGGCGTGTTTTTCGCACTTTTGGCTGGTCCCGATTGGATTTCCGCACCAACATTTCTGCCAGTTTTTATCTACGCGCTTTTGACAATTGTCGGTGGCTGGTTTCTGTTGCACCCAGGTTTGGGCTTGGGATGGGCCGTATCCAAAGCTGAAAATCCAAATAAGGTCAGAATACTCGGGCTGTTGTCTCATAGTGTTTTTGGCCTGGGTCTTTGGCTGGTNGGCCTTTTACTGGCTTTTTCTACTTCATACGCTGCGCCTGNGTGAGCTTTTGGTGTGATTCANACCANTAGTACAANGCACTGGCAGAGACATTTAGGGACGCCNTAAGGCGCGCGGTAAAAGGAGCGGTCTGATGANCAGAAACAGGCGGATTTATCTGTGTGATGACAAGTCCTAGAAAACGACTTAAGGTCGCGAAAAAAGGATTCATCTTCAACATGAGTGAACAAACTATTATGGCGGCATCGGCCGCCGCGAGAATCACAAAATCTGTGACAAATCCGGCGCATCAGACGCTTGGTTTTCCAGACCTGCCAGCCTCACTGAACAATAGCAATATGGCGGCAGCCAGTGCCGAGATTTCCAGTTGGCCTGGCTATGCCCCGACACCCCTGCACAGCCTGCCCGAGATCGCCGCAGTCTGCGGCGTCAAAGCCGTGCTTTATAAAGATGAGGCAACGCGGTTTGGATTGGGCTCGTTCAAGGCGCTGGGCGGCGCCTATGCGGTGGCCAGTCTGGTCGCGGCGCAGAAACTTGCCGGTAAAACCCCGGCTGAGATCACCGTAGCCACAGCCACAGATGGCAATCACGGACGCTCGGTGTCTTGGGGAGCGCAGCTGGCTGGATGTACGGCGAAAATTTATATTCACAAGCATGTCAGCNCGGCGCGCGAACAAGCTATGCAGGCGTTTGGTGCTGATGTGATCCGCGTGAACGGNAACTACGAAGCCTCGCTCGCCGCGTGCAAGTCTGACGCTGAGACATCCGGTTGGCACATCGTTTCTGATACATCTTGGGAGGGCTATCGCGACATCCCGCTTCAGGTGATGGCCGGGTATTCGGTCATGGCCAGTGAGGCACTTNCCCAAATGGGTGATATGCGTCTAAGTCACGCATTTCTGCCCGTGGGTGTTGGCGGTCTTGCGGCTGGGATCGTCGCGCCTTTATGGCAGGATATGGGCGAGGGTCTGTGCAAGCTTATTTCGGTGGAATCCGATATGTCACCCTGTTTTCAGGAAAGTATTGCGGCCCAGATGCCGACATTGTTTGAAATCTCGGAAGAGACATTGATGGCCGGATTGTCCTGCGGAGAGGTTTCTCAACTTGCATGGGAGATTTTACAACCAACGCTGACCCATTGTCTTTCAATTACTGATGGGGGTGTTGCGTCGTTGATGCGGTTGTTGGCGCGTGGNCTNGAGGGCACCCCTCCCATAGAAGCTGGTGAATGCTCAACCGCCGGACTGGCGGCTTTACTGGCGGCAAAACGTGATCCGGCGCTCTGGTCAGACTTGGGTTTCGACGAAAGTTCGGTGATTTTGTTGATCGGGACCGAAGGTGCGACGGATCCCGAGTTGTATCAGTCGATTATGGCCGGGGCAGGCGGCGCCGTATGACGGTCGCCCTGTCAGGTATCGCGCAACGCGGGTTTGACACTGCAGAATTTGCGCGGCGCTGTGCGTCGGCGCAGGCGGTGATGGCGACATTGAATCTGGGGGCTGTGCTATTGGCCTCGGAGGCGGAAATTAGATATTTCACTGGATTTATGACCCAGTTCTGGCAAAGCCCGACCCGGCCTTGGTTTGTTGTCTTGCCCGCGACTGGTGCGCCGGTTGCGGTGATCCCGACTATCGGGGTGCCTNTGATGCGCGCNTGTTATGTGTCNGACGTGCGCAGTTGGGCTTCGCCTGCCGCCAGTGATGATGGCATCAGCCTGTTGTTGGACACCCTGCGCCAGCACCTTGGTCACAAGGGGCGCCTCGGCGTNTTGATGGGGCGTGAAACCGCTCTGCGTCTGCCGCTGGGGGATATCTTTGTGCTCACCACAGCCTTGGATGATGTCGAAATGTGCGATGTCACGAAGCAAATGCAACAGATCAGGATGATTAAATCAGTGGCTGAAATTGATAAATTGCGCCATGTCTGTGCGACGGTCTCTGATGTGTTTGACAGCGTGCCGGACTGGGTTGCGGCGGGAATGCCGCTGTCTGAGCTGTTTCGTCAGTTTAAAATCAAAGCCCTGCAAGCAGGCGTTGATGATGTGAGCTATCTGGTAGGGTCGGCCGGTCAGGGCGGGTACCGCGATATTATTGCTCCACCGACGGACCGGCCGTTGCAGCATGGCGATATTTTCATGCTGGACACCGGCTGCGTTTGGGATGGTTATTTTTCTGATTTTGACCGTAATTTTGCTGTGGGCGATGCATCGGATGCGGCCCATCAGGCGCATCACCAGCTTTATGATGCCACCGAGGCTGCACTGGCAATAGTGCGTCCTGGGATAAGGGCGAAAGATCTTNATGCAGCAATGGATGCGGTGTTGCGGCCGGGGGTGGCTGTGGGGGATGAAGCCTCTGGTGGTGATGACGTCGGGCGCTATGGGCATGGTTTGGGCATTCAATTGACAGAACCGCCTTCGCATACGCATTGGGATGAGACGGTGATCGAGGCCGGTATGGCACTGACCCTGGAGCCATCAATCGTCTATGGGGATGGCTATCTTATGGCAGCCGAGGAAAATATACTGGTGACGGCAACTGGCGTAGAGCTGTTGTCGCGGCGCTGGGGCCGTGATTTGCGGATCATTTAATGNTAGATGATGGAGAAGNTNATGGAACAAAAGGCCAAAACTNTGTCGACCTTTGCGNATCTGCCGTTTGAAGTCACNNNCGNCGCTGAAAAACCGGCGCAAATGGGGTTGGTNACGCTTGAAACCGATCTGACCATTGAGACAGAGATGCGGCATTTTCTTTCGGGTGCTCCGGGCCATAACGATGCCAGCGGTGTCGCGTTGCTACATACACGGATTGCCTGTGATGATCAGGTGACAGCAGAGAATCTGTCGCTGATGGAGGGACGATTTGCCGACGCTCTGGCGCTGTTTCCGAAAGATTATACGTTTGAGGTTATCGGTTANGGGTGCACGTCTGCGTCGTTGGTNATTGGTGAGGCAAGGGTCCAACAAATCATTCAGTCCAATGCCGATGTGGNCCATGTCACCACACCTTTGACCGCGGCCAAGCGCGGACTTGCAGCGCTGAATGTAGCAAGGATCGGGTATCTTGCGCCGTATATTTCGGAGATTTCTCATCAGATGTGCGACGAGTTTGGGGCTGCGGGGTTTGCCGTGAGCGCGGCTGCGACGTTTGGTGAGGGGCGAGATTCAGTTGTTGGCTGCATNACGCCCGCGTCGATNCTGCANGCAATCGGGGCCTTGGTTGATCGTGACCCGCAACTCGAAGCGGTGTTTGTCTCCTGCACATCGTTGAAATGTGCGCCCATTATTGCACACGCAGAGCGCCAGTTCGGCATTCCGGTGGTGTCCAGTAATTCTGCTATTGCTTGGGATATGGCGCGGCTTGCTGGGGTGCCGGTTTCGGCGACAGGCAAAGGGTCACTTTTCCACTGTGAATGAGTAGCAAACTTCGCCTTTCGCTGCGGCTGTGAAAAACAAAATTCAACCTAAGATTTTTATTGCGTGGTGAAAAATTACAAAACGACTTGTTTTCATCTGTAGTTTCCACCAAAAACCTAAAAATTTTTCGCAAATCGTCTTTATTTTGCTGGTTTCGATTATCATGCGAATAGCTTAAGTGACAGTTGTTATTTATGTTTGAATTTCGTTTAAGTAATTGTTATTAAGTTGAATATTTCNGATAATTTAAAAATTTTTGAACTTCCGTGTGTGCTGAACGNTAGTGAAATTGCGTGAAATTTATCGATTTTTTGTTTGGTTCTCGCCGAATGTTAAGGATAATCAAATTTATGTAAAAAGAACATTGATACCTCTAAAGATTAAAGTAATAATTAAAAAGATATTTTNATATACTTAAGTTACAANNTCNAACTTGTCATTGCGGAATTCCTTTGTTNTATTTCATTTNTTCTCTCANAGCCCGGANTGTGTTTANGGNAGGGACGGTTTTACCCGTTTGTTGCCCCCCTTTAGGTGCAGGCCACTACAGGTGCGCAGCTTACAACAGAGTTGCAGGCCCTAAACGTGACGCAACTGGTCTCGCCGCAGCTCACTTGCCTGAGCATACAGGCAAGAGAGCTGTCAAGGCAGCGCGCTTCAACGCTTGCTGTGGGGCATTGCAGGCTTGGTACAGTGCGGTGCCAAGCCCAGAACCAAGTGCAGTCCGGCTGATCGGCTCAATTGGCAATTTAGATCGATTTAAGTTTCAAAACCGGGGCCCTTTCTGGACAACTGACCCCGCCTGTTTCCAGCGCGGTACACGACGTTGTGTCGGCTGGATTGGCACACGATCAATTTGTGAGCGCTTATCATACAGGTGGCGTTCCAGCACATTATGGTGGCAAATCTTCAAGCGGTTTTGCGTCTGTCATGCACGGGTACAAATGCAAAGCCCACTTTCAACGGGCCTCACCGGACTATTGGTATTGTGTTCCATCAGAAATTTTTAAAAAATCCAACATTTCAATTAGTTGCAGACTTAATTTTG
>NYVC01000015.1 GCA_002684375.1 Marinovum sp. | reverse complement strand
GGCGTTATCTTCAATCATAGACGTTTCGATGGCATAGGTTAGGGCTACGCGCGCATGAAACGATCAGCGGTACGTTGGAGACACCAAATGAATGACTGGAAAAAAGCTTATCGCAGTTTTTACTATGAAACCGCTGCTGACCCGGATGATATTGTGCTGGAGCGTAAGCGTACGGCGCTTTTAGTAATCGACATCCAGAACACCTATCTTGAGCCTGATGATGACCCGGCTGAAGCCGCGCGTTGGCAACCGTTTTATGAACGGATGAACAACATCGTCATCCCCAATAATGCAAAGCTGCTGGACTGGGCGCGGGATGAGGGGATCGAGGTGATCTTTGCCCGGATTGCCTGTCAGACGCAAGATGGACGCGACCGGTCTCTTAGTCAGAAGAAACCGGGATTCAACTATTTATTGTTGCCCAAAGACCGCAAAGATAGTCAGTTGGTGCCGGAGTTGTCCCCGCAGGGCGACGAAATTGTGGTGACTAAAACTACTGATAGCGCATTGACCGGCACCAATTTGAGGTTGATGTTGCATAATATTGGTATCACCGATGTGATTGTTTCAGGTATTTTCACTGACCAATGTGTCAGTTCAACTGTTCGGTCATTGGCTGACGAAAGTTTTGGCGTGGTTGTCGTGCACGACGCTTGTGCGGCTGCCACGATGGATCTTCACGAGAAAGAACTTGAGATCATCAATATGATCTATTGTCATGTTGTCGGTATGGTTGATCTGTCGAAGCTCTTGCAAGCCGCCTAGTTGTTAAGTCTCAGTATTTTGTAGGTTGGATTTAGATAATTTGACCTGGTTGTGGGAATTTTGGTTATGTTCAGGCCGGCCTTTGAAACGCCGCTGACGATGCTGGTGCTTCGGCTGATGGACTGATGGTTGCAAAGAGGCGCGATCTTGGCGAGGCCTGCACCGCGGTGAACAGGATCTATCTGCACGCTTCGGTCGAAACGCAATTTGTTGAAAAGTTTACCGCAGGTTTGGCGACGCTGAAAATAACGGATGGGCTCGACCCTTCGGTCGATGTCGGCCGCTGGTCAATGTCTAGGCCCGTTATAAGGTTGCGGCGCTTGTTGACGATGCTCTGTCGCGTGTCGCTCAGCTAAAACTGTGCGGCATACGTCCGGATGATTAAGAATTTCCATCCGCCAAAAAGGTGCTAGCCAATGTGCCCGATGCATCAAAGATGAATTTTTGGTCCGGTGGCGGCGTTGCAAAGTTTCACCGATGAGGCTGAAATCATCAATTGGGGCAATTAAACCGAATATAGGCTGGTGGCTTATGTTTATACGGGCGATCTGCAACGGGGATCCTTCTTTCGCCACCTCTTCCCTGAATGCTTCAATGACCATCCGCGTGTCACCATGTTGCAGGTGATCGCGATGTCGCACTGAACCGGGGTAGGGACTGATAAGTTGAGATGTTGCCAGGAAGTGAAGAGGAACTTGCAAAAGTCGCTTAAGGGGTCGCTGGCTGTAGGTAAGCCGAGAGAGGTTGTTGATTTGAACATAATTTTCCGTAATGTTGCTAAAAAATTTTGAGGTTAAAAATATGTCGAGTTGGGGCTTTGATCAGTGGATACAGATTGTCCAAATTTTTATCGGCTTGGTGACATCTTCCGCTATCGCTGGGTGGGTGGTTTGGCAGTATAAAAAAGATAATGAAATTAGAGCTTTGAGAAATCAGCGAGACAATCTACAACTTGAGATTAAAACAATGAAGCTTTATGAGTTGGCCGTTATTCGAAAGCTTTTGGTCGACAAAGAGATAACTTTCCCAACAAAAAGTACCCCAAATGGTTTTAGAGATTCACTGCGCAACCTTGTTAAAGTAGAATATTACGAAGACGACGCGCCACACCAATTTCCCACCAATTCGACAGAAACTCTCAGAAAATATGAAACCTCATGAAGTATTTTAAAATGCATTAATCTCGCTGTGATCGTTAGCGCCAGACGTGAGTGTGAAACGAACGCATGGATGCTCGAAAGCAACCTATAAAAATGATAGACTACCAGAATGTACTGGCCCATTCCCGGCATAAAAAAGTATCCTGAAAGACGTTGGCGACAACCAGATCGAATTTTCTTTGGTTTTGGTGCATGTCATATCTTAACTGGTGCGTTCCTGTAAGAACGCCCTTTCGAAGGCTTTTACGGTGAATGGATAATTCCCAACGAGGGCTTCAGTGGAACCCATATGTACGTGACCAATGGATTGATATTGTTTGATTATCATGGATATGTGCTTGGTCAAAAACTCTTTGCTCGATATTGGAAAGGTCACCAAGATTGCTACTGTGGATGGCAAGCCAATATTGAGAAGCTCGACTTTCCGTTGCTCGACACGACTGCGCTCAACAAACGCAAACACCTTGGGCCAGATCAGTCTTTAGGCGATCCAGCCCCCCGCGCCAGGGACTTCATCAAATCGAAGAAGCTGCCTGCCCAGCTACGCAATTCCATTTGAAATCGGGCGTGTACGATTGCGGCCCCAACTAGCGCTCTTCCTTGGGCGGCTCTGGTTTGCGGTAAGCATCAACGCAGCCGTGGATCAAGCGGCGTCTTTTGCCTCGGCCTCGGCGTTTTGAGCGTTGATCATGTCCTGAAAGGCCTACGGGATGAGATCGTTGATGCGGTTCGCTGAATGATCCTCGATGCGCTCCAGCACCCAAGCAAGCCAGCCTTCGGGATTCACTTTGTTCACCATCAAAACCCTCATATTGCGCTGACCAAATCGCCGACCTCGCGCAATTACCGCAGATCAAATCGCGCCAAAATAGACGGGGATCCCTGTATGCTTACTTTGATCCCGAGGGTCAGTCGTCTGGTAGTGCGGATTTTGTTTAAAGGATGACAAGAAAAACAATTGGGTTTTGTGTGAGCGTGCAGGCCCGTCGCACCGCTAGAGCGATTGCACAGTTTCAGCCCAAGCTGTAATCATGATCGCAGCAGAAGCGGCCCCGGGATCTTTGTGCCCGATTGATCGTTTGCCAAGTTTTTTGGATCTTCCGCGATTACTTTGCATCTGCGTTGTTGCGTTGGCCCCGGTGGAAGCACCCTGCGCTCCAGCCATCAGACAGTCCCCGACCGATGCGCCCTGTTCAAATCTTATTTTCGCAGCCGCAATGGCAGGTTCCCAGGCGTCGACCATCGTTTTGTCACCTACGGCGGCTCCACCGCGCGCTGTGATGCCTTGTGCCATACCATCTAACCAAGCGATCATTGCCCGGGCATCAAGGTTTAGGCGATCGCCGACCGCTTCGCCCGCTGCGTTGAAACCGGATGCATAAAGGGGTCCAACCGATGCTCCAACCGCATCAAGGAAAGCTTGGCCGATGCCTTCGCAAAGTTCTGAGATTGTGGCTGTGTGGTCGGTTTGCTCAACCAAAGCCAAGGCTGCTTTCCAACCAATTTCCATTGTGATGCCATGATCCCCGTCGCCAAGATCTCCGTCCAGTTCACACAAGTAATTTCGTTGGGAAAGAATGGCCTCTGCCGAGGCAGCCATCATGTCTCGAAACACGTCCGGTGTAATTTGACCTGAGCGGTCAAGCCCGGATTTATCACGTTTTTTCGGTTCCTTGATATGAGCATGTTGTCTAGAAGTGTGTCTTACAGGCTGTTTAACAGTATTTTGACCTGTACCAACGCGCAACGCAGGCGTATCACAAGGATGATCCAGCCAACGCTGTAAGTCTTTGTCAAGTTTCATCAAAGACACAGAGGCCCCAGCCATTTCCAATGAGGTGCAATACTCACCGACCCAACTGTGATGTATCGCAACTTTTTGCGCGTCCAAAACCTTTGCTACTCGGCGATGTAACAGATACAGTTCTAGCAAAGTAGTTGACCCAAGACCGTTGACTAAAACAGCGACTTTGTCTCCTTCGTTNAGTGCTAATTCTGCCAAAATAGGCTGCATTAGGCGNTCAGTCACGGCATTGGCACTTTCGGCGGGAATGCTTGCAATACCAGGCTCGCCGTGGATGCCCATTCCGATTTCCATTTCACCCTTGGGGATGTTGAAGTTNGCCTTTCCTGTTTGGGGCATTGAACAGGCAGCAAGCGCGACGCCCATTGTACGCGTTGCANCGTTGGCAAGTCGCGCCGCAGTCTCGACATCCTCTANAGNTAAACCCAAATCTGCTGCGGCTCCAGCCACTTTNAACACAAAGAAATTGCCGGCGATTCCCCGCCGTTCGTTGATCTTGTCNGCGGGGGCCGACGCTACGTCGTCCGTGGTGACGAAAGAGCGGGCGACAACGCCTTGTTTTGCCATGCCTTCTTCGGCCATCCCGAAGTTCATAACGTCGCCAGTGTAATTTCCGTAAAGAAACAAAACCCCCTTGCCGCCATCTGCTGCGAATCCGGCGTCCATAATTTGCGCCGGCGAAGGTGATGCAAATATATTCCCCAAGGGCGCCGCGTCCGCCAGACCTTGGCCTACATATCCCGCAAANGCAGGCTCGTGCCCCGATCCACCGCCAACCACAATGCCAACCTTGCCGTCGCGCGGCCCATTCAATGCAACGATGGCGCGGNTGGTCTTGCCTTCGACGGTCAAATGATTGGGATGGGCCGAAACCATCCCCTCGATTAATTCCGCAATTAGATTGTCGGGATCATTGATCAGCTTTTTCGACATGTCCTAATGGTTCCATTGTTACGATGGGCGCTTTTTCTGCACCTTGGGTCAAAAGTGCCTGCTTGAGAAGGNAATCAGCAAGCNGTGTCAGTCTTTGCGTGGTAGGGCACTTAGGCCAAATGATGCACCTCTTGTAGTCCGTAAACCGGCGTTGAGATCTCTTCCAANCGTGCTTTAAGCTGCAACGACAGGAATTGGGAATAATGCCGCGACTGGTGCAGATTGCCGCCGTGGAACCATAGTGCTTCTTGCTGAGTGGGTTTCCACATGTTGCGCAATTCGCCCTCCCAAGGTCCGGGGTCTTTGGGGGTATCGGATCCCAATCCCCAGCATTTGCCAACTTTGTCAGCGACGTCTTGACTGATCAAGCTAGCCGCCCATCCGTTCATCGAGGTGTAACCGGTGGCAAATATGATAACATCCGCGCTTAGTTCGGTGCCATTTTCAAGTTTCAAACCGTTTGGTNGGACCTCAACAANCTGTCCTTGCGCCAGCTTGATTTTGCCATCAGCCACCAGTTCGCTGGCACCAACGTCAATGTAATACCCAGATCCACGGCGCAAGTATTTTACAAACAAACCGCTGCCATCAGTTCCCCAATCCAGCAGAAAACCAGCCTTTTCCAATCGTTCATAGAANTCTGCGTCCCGCTCTTTCATTGCTTGATAANCAGGGACCTGCATTGCTGGNAAAGCCTTATAAGGCAAAGAGGCAAATATTAGATCTGCAATATCGGTGGTAATNCCATTGGCGATGGCCTTTTCCGAATAAAGATCGCCTAGGCCAATTTCCATCAGTGTGTTGGATTTCACGATATGGGTGCTGGAACGCTGGACCATTGTAACAAGNGCACCGGCTTCCCACAGGGCTGCAGAAATATCATGGGCAGAATTGTTAGAGCCAACCACAACGGCCTTTTTGCCGGAATAGGCATCGGGTCCGGGGTGTTTCGAAGAATGATGCAAATCACCTTGAAAACTTTCCATACCNGGCACGTCGGGAAGGTTTGCGACCGCTGACATGCCAGTGGCCAATACCAATTGCTGCGGTTTAAGCACAACCGTTTCACCATCACGGTCGACCGTTACAGTCCATTGCTTGGTGACGTCGTCGTAGCTTGCGCTTTGACAGGTTGTGCGCGTCCAATAATTCAGCTCCATNATTTTGGTATAGCTTTCCAGCCAATCGCCAATTTTGTCTTTAGGGCTGAACACGGGCCAATCGTCAGGGAATGGCAGATANGGCAAGTGATCGTACCAGACCGGGTCATGCAGGCAGAGCGATTTGTAACGCTTGCGCCAACTGTCGCCGGGACGGTCATTTTTCTCTATAATGATAGTCGGGACGCCCAGTTTGCGCAACCTTGCGCCAAGCCCGATACCGCCTTGGCCACCGCCGACAATGAGCACGTAAGGCTGCGTTTTATAGCCCAGTTCGCGGATTTCGCTTTCGCGGGTTTCGCTCCAGGTCTTGCGATCTTTGAACGCACCATGNGACACGCCCATATCACGCTTGGTGCCTTTCTTTTCTTCAAAGCCCTTCAGTTCCTGTGCGGTCGTTAACAACGTCCAACAGCCGTGCTCATTCAGTCTGACATGGCCCTCGCCACGCACGGCGTTGGTTTCAAATGTCAGCCAAGCCTCGGTAATTCCATCAGCAGTGGTCGGCTCTCCTTTGATCTGCCAATTGGTCGGACGCACATTTTCTAGCGTTGCGTCGGCCATGTCTGCGATTGCCTTGCGCCCTTCCATCGTTTTGATATTCCAAGTGAACGCGACCAGATCGCGCCAGTAACAATCTTCGGCAAAAAGCGATTTGAGTGCTTGGGTATCCGTCTTTTCAAGCGCCTCACTGAATTTGGCGAGCCAACTGGAAACGTGGGCGTGTGAAGATGCAATGTCCATGAAAGTTCTCCTTGATATCAATGCCNACTTTGCTTTTGAGGCATTCGATTAATACACACACAGATAAGTTATTGGGCTTTGNCAAGATGCTCAAACAACAGCGCGACGGCTTCGGCCCCGGGGTCATTGTGGCCTACCAGATTTGAAGCAGACACATACGTCGCCCGTCCGGCCCGGGCTCTGGTCATTTGTGCCGTAGCGTCCGCGCCGTGCCGTGCAGCTTGTGCGGCGGCGACAAGCCCGTGCGGTAATGCATCCAGCGCAGGGGCCAAGGCGTCAATCATCGTTCGATCCCCANGTTGGGCACCGCCGACGTCTTGAATGCGCTNNAGCCCAGATATCAGGGCCTCGCTCAGCGTTTTGCCATTGGCGGCGGCGTGGCCGGCTGAGGAAAAGAATATCGCTANGATCACACCGGATGACCCACCCATCGACTGGCTGAGTGTGCTGCCAATGGCGCGCAGAAGCTCTGCCGTGTCGGCCAGAGGCAGCTGATCTATCGCGTCAGCAAGTGATTGGACGGCTGCCTTGACGGTCGATCCTGTGTCGCCATCACCGGATTTCGCGTCAAGCGCATTCANCNCGTTCTCAGCTGAAACGAGGGCTGTGCAAGCAGCAGAAAGTAACACGCGAGTGGCTGAATGATCCGATGCCCGGTATTTCGGGATTTCTAAACCACTTGGCATAAGGGTNGTCTTGACATCGCCGATGACAGAGCAGCCTGGCCATGCACTCGGTGCCACCGGGGCGAGTAGTGCGTCCAATTGCGCCTGATCCACAGGCAGTAACGACATTGAAAAACCGTGCATATCGAGCGAGGTCATCAATGGCGCTGGGCCTATTATATGGCCTATCTGCGCACTAATCTTGGACCGACAAAGTTCATTTGCCAGAACAGACATCTCAAGCGTTGTCGACCCACCAAGATTGTTCAGCAACGCCACATATAGATGACTTGTCAGCTTTGGTGCCAAACGATCGACAACCATCTCCATCGCACTTCTGGCATTTTCGAAATCCACTTGCTCTACGCCGGGTTCGCCATGAATTCCAAGCCCCAATTCGGCTTTTCCGGCGCCAATTCGCTTCTCTTTGGGTGTGCCTGGAACAGTGCATGTATCAAGGGACATACCGATGGAAGTGACATCGGTAATTACACGGACAGATGCGTCTGTAACCGCTTTAAGATCAGCGCCTTGCTCAGCCAAAGCGCCGGCNATCTTGTGCACAAACAAAGTGCCTGCCAACCCGCGTGCCTGGGCAATGTCTGGCAGAGCAATATCGTCGTCGACCACGACCATGTTGACCTTCAAACCCAACGCCCGNGCACGTTCTGCGGCCAAACCAAAGTTTAAACGATCGCCGGTGTAATTCTTGACGATGAGCAAACAACCAGCGTCACCAGTCACGGAAAGAATCCCGGCGAGAACCGCGTCGGTTGACGGCGAGGCAAATACATCGCCGCACACGGCCGCGGTCAGCATGCCCNTTCCCACGAACCCCGGATGTGCAGGTTCGTGTCCGGATCCTCCGCCAGACACCAGCGCGACTTTGGATTTATCCCAGTCCGTTCGGATCACCACTTTGATATGCGGATATCCGTCCAGACGGGAGAGTGGTGATCCAGAGGTTCTAAGAAACCCATCAATTGCATCGTGAACGAGAGTTTCTTTGGTATTAATAAACTGTTCCATTTCCGATCCTCGATGCGTTTTGCTGTTCCATTTCAGGTCGGGTCCGCNAGTAACTTAACTTGGTGCCACAACGCCCTTTTTAAGAATGATATTCCCATAAAGCCGCCTCTCGGCGGTTTGTACGATACAATAAGCACGTTTTGCCTGTTCGTAGAACTCGAATCGCTCAACGGCTTGTATTTNTGCAGGGTGATCGGCCTCAGTGTCNATGATACGCTGAAANTCCACTCTTGTGTCCGGAATTGCCTCTTGATCATCAACAACTTGCATNGTGCGGGCTGGAGTGTCGTCATAGNTATCGAGCGGCAAAATCGACAATATCGCCTTNAACGCNTCCGTCGCCGTAACCCCGGCCAGTCGTTCGATTCGGTCTGNGCAGGCCTCTGCAGGGAAATTTGCATCGGCGATTATCAATTCATCTCCNTGCCCCATGGCGCTGAGATGACGTAATAAATCTGGTGTCAGTATAGTAGGAATCCCAATAAGCATAGCTTTCCAACTTCCATATTTTGTTATCTTGAACANTAGTTCTACAATAATGATTGACGTACTTCATTAAATACCTCAATCTTTTTCTTGAGGGGGATTAAATGAGCCGAGTCACTGCACAAGATGTCGCTGAAGAGGCGGGCGTAAGCTTGGCAACAGTTGATCGCGTTCTGAACAAACGCAAAGGCGTGCGAAGCGAGACCATCGAAAAGGTCACCTCGGCCATGGATCGGCTGGACTTTGTCCGTGACCAGACAGCCGCAAATCTGGCGCGTAGACGATCTTATCGGTTTACCTTTATCGTTTCAGCGGGCGAGACCTCATTTTTNTCAGACATCCAATCCGAAATCGAGGCCGCCAAATCTCATGTTGCCAAAGAGCGTGTTGATATACAAATGCTCGCCGTACCGCCGCTGGATCCGCAGGCGATTGTAAATGCCATTGAACGCTTAGGCGACGACATCGGTGATGGGCTGGCCTTGGTGGCCGTTGAAAGCCAAGCCGTGAGAGATTCNGTAAATTCATTGCGTGCCCGGGGGGTGCGGGTTGTGACCTTCATATCAGACATCCCTAATTCCCAACGCGAGCGTTTTGTCGGGATTGACAATGTTGCCGCGGGCCGGGTGGCGGGTAGCCTATTGAAGCGNTTTATCTCTGCACCCTCGGGTGACGTGGCATTGGTCGCGGGCTCAGGNACATTGCGGGACCATTGTGAACGCCGAATGGGGTTTGAGCAGGTCATGCGAACCGAATGCCAACATTTAAATGTNTTGCCCTGGATCGAGGGCGAAGAGATGGCGGGGGTTGTTGAGGAAAAGCTGTCACAGCTTATGGCTGATAACTCCAATATTGTTGGGCTGTACAGTCTTGGTGGTGGTACACGAGGTGTGATTGATACGATCAATTCTGCAAAACAAAANATTAGTGTGGTGACGACTGAGCTCTCAAAACATACGCGCGCCGCGTTGATTTCCGGCACGGTCGACGCGGTGTTGGTTCAGGATCCGGGCCACGAAGTGCGCAGCGCAGTTCGTGTACTGCGCGCATTGGTGGATGATGCGCCAATCAACGAAAAACAAGAACGTATTCGCATTGAGATCTTTGTTCGCGATAATTTGCCATAGGGTTGTGGNTTGATGCTTNAGGNGAGTTTAAAATGAAAACGATCAAGGGACCGGCNTTGTTTTTGGCGCAGTTTGCGGGCGANANAGCACCGTTCAACGACTGGGACAGTATCACCAAATGGGCCGCCGACTGTGGCTATTTTGGGGTGCAAGTTCCCAGTTGGGATGGTCGGTTGATCGATCTGGCAAAAGCAGCCCAATCCAAGACCTATTGCGATGAGTTCAAAGGCATTGCTGCTGCCAACGGAGTTGAAGTTACTGAGCTTTCGACCCATTTGCAGGGCCAACTGATCGCCGTACATCCTGCCTATGACGAGGCCTTTGATGGCTTTGCAGNCCCCGAAGTGCGCGGCAACCCCAAGGCGCGACAGGAATGGGCCGTAGATCAGGTGAAAATGGCGCTTACTGCATCAATGAATATGGGGATTGGGGCGCATGCAACATTCTCTGGCGCATTAGCTTGGCCTTATGTNTATCCTTGGCCGCAACGGCCTGCCGGTTTGATCGAAACTGCATTTGAAGAATTGGCGCGTCGTTGGCTTCCACTTCTGGATCACGCAGCAGATTGCGGTGTCGATATATGTTATGAAATTCATCCCGGAGAAGACCTGCATGACGGCATCACATATGAGATGTTTTTGGAACGCACGGGCAATCATGACCGTGCTTGTATGCTGTATGATCCCAGTCATTATCTACTGCAATGTCTTGATTATCTTGACAACATCGACATTTACAAAGATCGTATCAGGATGTTTCACGTCAAGGACGCTGAGTTCAACCCGACAGGAAGACAAGGTGTCTATTCAGGCTTTCAGCCTTGGTTAGATCGGGCCGGCCGCTTTCGTTCTTTGGGCGACGGCCAAGTTGATTTNGAGGCGATATTCTCAAAATTAGCAGCGATAGATTTTGATGGCTGGGCGGTGGTCGAATGGGAATGTTGCTTGAAGCATCCAGAAGATGGCGCTCGTGAAGGTGCGCAGTTTGTTAAAGATTGTATCATTCGGGTGACTGAACGCGCATTTGATGATTTCGCCGATGGCGGNACGGACGAGGCTGCCAACAAGCGTATGCTTGGGATCTAGGGAAAAATAANATGAGTGAAAAGTCCATTNAGGGTACAGCGTCGGACATTACTAACGTCACAGTTGCGTCTGATGAAATCCGCCCCCTTCGATTGGGTATGGTTGGCGGCGGACGTGATGCTTTTATCGGTGCAGTACACCGTATTGCTGCGCGCATGGACAATAATTTCCAATTGGTTGCTGGTGCNCTGTCTTCGACCTCAGAAAAAGCTCTGGCTTCGGCCGCTGATCTGGGTCTAGCAAAGGCGCGTGCCTATTCTGACTTTCGTCAAATGGCGATGCGAGAGGCGCGGTTAAAAGATGGGATCGAGGTGGTGGCAATTGTCACGCCAAATCATATGCACGCGCCCATTGCCAAGGAATTCCTGCGCCGCAACATTCACGTGATCTGCGACAAGCCGCTAACGGCCACCTTGTCTGACGCAAAATCACTGGCAAAGGCAGCAGAACGTTCAGATGCGCTTTTTGTGCTGACCCATAATTACACGGGTTATCCGATGGTGCGTCAGGCGCGCGAAATGATTAGCAATGGCGATTTAGGCGATGTTCGCGTGGTTCAAGTCGAATATGCGCAGGACTGGTTAAGCGAACCGCTGGAAAATACTGGTCTGAAACAGGCAGAGTGGCGCACTGATCCAACGCGTTCGGGGGCTGGCGGGGCGACCGGTGATATCGGGACGCATGCCTATAACCTTGCGAGTTTTATCTCTGGTCTGACGCTGAAGCGCCTGTGCGCTGATCTGGACAGTTTTGTCGATGGACGAAAGGTCGATGACAATGGGCATGTTCTGTTGCAGTTCGAAGGAGGAGCCAAAGGGATGCTGTGGTGCAGCCAGGTAGCAGCGGGAAATGAAAATAGTTTGTCGATAAGGGTTTTTGGCTCAAAAGGTGGAATCGAATGGCATCAGGAGGACCCCAACTATCTATGGTATACTCCGCTTGGGGAACCCAAACGCCTGATCACTCGAAATGGGGCAGGGGCTGGAGGCGCGGCCGCGCGCATGTCTCGTATTCCTCCAGGTCATCCAGAGGGTTATCTTGAGGGGTTCGCCAATATCTATGCTGAGGCCGCAGCGGCGATCCGTGCAAAAAACGGCAGACGCGATCCGAGCCCTGAAATTCTTTATCCAACACTCCAAGATGGGCTTGCNGGCGTCGCATTTGTCGATGCTTGCGTTAAGTCATCGAAACGCAAAGGGGCTTGGGTAAATGTCTGATCTTAAAGTCCAAAACCTGCGTCGCACTTTCGGANCGGTTGTCGCGTTGGAAGACATGAGCTTTGACGTGCACGAGGGCGAGTTTTTTTGCCTGCTGGGCCCGTCATCCTCTGGCAAGACCACGACCTTGCGTTCAATCGCGGGTCTGGAGAATTTGGACAAGGGCGAGGTGCATTTTGCCGGGCAAAACGTCACTGATGCACCGGTGCAAGGTCGCGGCATGTCGATGATCTTCCAGACCTTTGCGCTGTACCCACATCTAAGCGTCGAGGCTAATTTTGCACATCCGTTGCGCCGATCAGGTACCAGCAGTTCAGAGATAAAAAAGCGAGTCGGCGAAGTGGCAGAACTGCTGCGGGTAACACATACGTTGAAACGTAAGCCAACGACATTGTCTGGCGGTGAACAGCAGCGNGTTGCAATTGGCCGTGCCATTATTCAGCGGCCCAAACTTCTGTTACTTGACGAGCCACTTACCAATCTGGACGCCAAGCTGCGCAATGACATGCGCACCGAGTTCAAGCGCCTGCACCGAGAGCTTGGGATGACCATGGTTTTGGCCACGCCCGATCAGCTCGAGGCTCTCACTATGGGTGAGCGGGTAGGGGTGATGCAGGATGGCAAAGTTGTGGCAGTCGGCGCACCCCGAGATCTTTACCAAACGCCAGATGACACNTATGTGGCACAGATGGTCGGGTCTCCTCCGATCAACTTTTTGCCTACAACTGGTAGCGGCGACAATGTCGTTGATCTGCCATTTCTGGATCAACCGATCGCAGCACCAGGGGTGTTGTCGGGCAGACCTGTGAAGCTGGGCCTGCGCCCCCANGACATAGNGTTGGCAGAAGGGCCTGTACGCGGATCTGCACTGCGGACAAAATTTCCAGTGAAAATTCACCTGACAGAGCCCTTGGGCGACGTGACTATAATCGAAATCGCTGCACAAAAAACCATGATGAAAATGGTTCTGCGTGAAGAGATTGCTGCAAAATATTCGGTAGGAGATGAAATCGAAGTTGCCTTCGATCCTGCTGATTTGCATATTTTTGACCGAACGACAGGCAAAAGACTATCCCCGCGTTCTGCGCGATAAGACAGTAAGACAGCACTAAAGTAAACNAAAGGNGAGCAGCCAAAAAAGTCAACGATACTTGAGTNACAATTATGGAGGAATACAATGAAACTACGTAACGTTATCAANGGTGTAATGGGCGCATCAGTGCTTGCAGTGGGCACGGGTGTNATGCCTGTTCTGGCNGCGGATATTACCATNACTATGGCNGCACCTGATTGGCCGCCAACCCGGTTCATGAAAGAGCATTTCGATNAGAGCTACACATCGCCAGCTGGGCACACCACGACACTGGACATGGATTTCATCCCCTGGCCGAGCTTTTACGAGCGGGTTGCCGCCTCGCTGACTTCGGGCGAGCAAAAGTACCAGATGATCGTGACTGACAGTCAGTGGTTGGGCGCGTTTGTAGAAGGCGGCTACTATATGGATCTGACCGACAAGATCGCTGCCGATCCAGAGCTCACGGCGATCCTGAAAGACCTTCATCCNGCATTGGTGTCGGCCTATTCGACCTATCCGCACAAGACGCGTGCGCAGCTTGAAGAGATCGGTGAAGTGCCGGCACCCGGCGTGTCATACTATGGCTTTCCACAATTNCCGGATACCTACGTAACATTTTATCGTCAGGATATCTTTTGTCATGAAGGCGAGATGGCCGCGTTCAAGGCAAAATATGGTACCAATCTCCCGTGTTCTTACGAAGATTGGCAGGACACTGATTGGACTAANTGGGGTCAAGTTGGTGAGTTCTTCCAACGCAGCAAAGGAGAAATGCTNGCCGGTGTGACGCTTGATGATGACTTCTACGGCATTGCGTATCAGGCCGGTAAGGGATACGACTTTTCAACCATGCAGGCCAATGCGTTTATTTGGCANCAAGGTGGTGACATTTGGGATGAATCCAAAATGCCCAANGCGCAGGCCGAGGGTGTCGTGAACTCTGAAGTTGCGGTCAAAGCCTTCGATGAATATCTGAGCTATCTGCAATACATGCCGCCAGTGAGCCAGACCGGTCAGATGGATATCTTTGTGATCCAGGACTTGTATATGCAGGGTAAGGTTGGCGCGATTATTGATTGGGTCGGTTTAGGAGAGCCTGTGCTAGATCCAAGCGCGTCCAAAGCGCATGATAAGTCGGCCTTTGGTCCNGCGCCGGGGACACGNCAGGCAGATGGTTCAATTGATCGCACCGGNAACATCGGTGGCCAGCCATTTGTTCTGACAACCTGGAACGATGACGCGGTGGTCGAAGAAGCATTGAATGTTGTCAAATGGTGGCTGAAATCTGACACCCAACTAGAGGCGGTTGCCAATGGTGGTCAGTCGGGCCTGATGAGTGTGATGGCCGATCCGTCTTATAACGGCTTACGTCCATGGAACCGCGCGCATGTCGAGATGATCGACTGGCAGAAAGATGTCTGGCACATCCCAGAATTCTTTGAACTGCTGACCCAGCAGCAAGAAGAGTTCGACAGAGCCATCACTGGGCAGATAGGCGCAAAAGAAGCGTTAGATAACGTGGCTGAATTCCAACAGGAGTTGCTGGAAGACGGCGACTATATCGAGTGATTTAAACGCTCCCAAAGCGGGGCTCGGTTTCTGCTGGGCCCCGTTTTTTCAGACTCTTTGCGATGTTTATGACTTACAGGACAATACTTAATGGCAAATACAGAAAAGACGCGTGGTGGATTTGGCGCATGGCTACTTGATCCCAAACGCCGGGGTGCCTTACTTGTCACCCCTGCAATTACCATCCTGTTTGTAATGAATATCTTTCCACTGATGTGGTCCTTTGGGCTCAGCTTTTTCAATTATAAAGCGAGCAGCCTGAAAGTNCCCAAATTCAAGGGCTTCAACAATTACGAAAAGGTTTTGACAGACGAAAAAGTTTGGGAAAGATTCCAAACGACCGCAATTATTGTGAGTTCTTCTGTCATCATGCAACTGATCATCGGATTTCTCATGGCGATGCTTTTTGCTAAGGTTTTTCCGCTGCGTCGGATTGTGCTTATGCTAGTTCTCACACCGATGATGCTGTCTTTCGTGTCAGTTGGCGTATTCTTTAAACTATTTTATGANCCGACATTTGGAATCGTCAGTTTTGTTTTGAACTTCTTTACGGAAGAGCGTTTTGTCCTGCTTGGNTCNCCCGAAGGCGCTATACTTGGAATTGTGATTGCCGATGCTTGGATGTGGTCGCCATTTGTGATGTTGTTGGTTTTGGCAGGGTTAGTGAGCATCCCAAAATATCTCTACGAGGCCGCTGAGATTGATCGCGCCAGCAAATGGCGCACCTTTTGGACGATAACCTTTCCCTATATCAAGTCTTTGCTGCTTCTTGCTGTGTTGTTTCGTACAATTGAAACGTTCAAATTGTTTGATGTGGTCTATATCATNACAGATGGTGGCCCAGGTAGTTCAACAGAAACAATCGCCGTTTTTCTTTATCGCACCGCTTTTCAGTTTTTCAAGACCAGTCAATCCTCGGCCTTGGCTTATATTGTGTTGTTCATCGTAATTGTGCTGACTAACCTNTATTTATANAGCGTGAACCAGCGCCAAGAGGAGGTGGAGTGATGGCGCGCAAACACCGAGAAATTGGCAAGGCTGGGTGGGGCTATACCGCCATGACAAGCGTAATCGGGTTTATCTATTTCTTTCCGGTGCTTTGGATCATCCTTACCGCGTTCAAAACCCGCACTGATGCGCTGGCCGTCCCGCCAAAGCTATTNTTCACGCCGACGCTGGATAATTTCACTTCTGTTTTTTATCGTGCGAGCATCACCACGGGCAGTAGCCAGGCCACCGACATGGGGCTGTATTTCTTTAACTCAATTTTCATCGCGGGCACCTCTGTNGGCCTAGCGCTGATCGTTGGCACATTAGCGGCATACGCGTTCAGCCGATTTCCCCTGCGTGGCAACGACACTTATTTGTTCATCATTCTGACTACCCGAATGATGCCGCCCATCGTGGTCATCATTCCAATCTTTTTGATGTTCCGTCTTTCGGGTTTGGCCGGGACCTATTGGGGCATTATCCTGCTTTACACCGCTTTTAACATTCCGTTTTCAGTCTGGCTGATAAAATCGTTCTTNGATGAACTGAACCCTGAAATCGAAGACGCGGCGCGCATGGATGGGTCAACAGAATCTCGGGTGTTCTTTGGCTTTTGCATCCCGCAAATATTAGCAGGCCTCTCGGCGACGTTCGTCTTTGGCCTGATCTTGACTTGGAACGAATTCTTATTNGCCTTGCTGCTAACTGGAGTCGAAACTCGCACTGTCCCGGTTGCAATGGCGCGTACTTTAGGAGGTGAAGTTGGCGTCGATTATGGCCTGTTGGCAGCCATCGTCACGCTGTTCTTGATCCCTATATTCTTTGTCACTTTCCTACTGCAGAACCAGCTTTTGCGTGGTGTGACCTTTGGAACGGTAAAGAAATGACAATTGAACTAAAAAAACTCACCAAACGTTTTGGTACGCTTACAGCAGTNGATTCGGTTGACTTGACTGTCGGCGATGGCGAGGTGCTATGCCTGCTGGGGCCGTCGGGTTGCGGTAAGACCACAACTTTGCGGATGGTTGCTGGATTGGAATTGGCAAGCGAGGGCGAGGTGTATTTGGGTGGCAAGAATGTCAGCGATCAAACCGCGCGCGATCGTAATGTGGCGATGTCGTTTCAGTTTTACGCTTTATATCCCAGCTTGACTGTGGCCGAGAATTTGGCGTTTCCACTGTATGGAGAGGGACTGTCGAAGACAGAAGTCGACGCGCGCGTCGCGCGGATATCTAACACGCTGCAGCTGAGTGGGATTTTAAACCGGAAACCGGGTCAGTTGGCCGAGGGAGAGAAACAGCGCGTTGCTGTTGGTCGTTCGATTATTCGTGACCCCACTTGTTTCTTGTTCGATGAACCTCTTAGTCGTCTGGACGTCCAATTGCGCGAGGAAATGCGTGGTGAGATCAAGCTTGTGCTTCAAGACCTGTCACGCCCTACTGTGATCGTTACCCATGACCAGTTAGAAGCATTGACTATGGCAGACCGAATTGCTGTCATGCGCGATGGCAAAATTGAGCAGGTCGACACGCCGCACAACGTTTTCCAACGCCCTAAGAACTTGTTTGTTGCAGGTTTCATCGGAACGCCGCAGATGAATTTGTTGCCTGCCACGCTGACGGCAAGCAATGGTGCCAGTGCCGAGTTTGCTATCACAGGCGGGCAAACGATCAAGATCGAGGTCGACCCGCGGATTTCAGAGCTCTCTCCCGGGACAAAAGTCACGTTGGGCGTTCGTCCGCGCAATCTGGAAATCAGTAACGAGCCCACGCCTGACGGCATTTCTTCCACTATTGATATCGTGGAACCCATGGGTGCCGAAACGCTGGCGCATCTGAGCGATGGGCAACATGATTTGCGGCTTGTTACTGATTGGCGCGTGCCGCTCAACGAGGGTGACAAAGTGCACACCCGGTTCCTGCCTGGCACTACGCATATTTTTACCGCTGATGAACAAGTGATGAGGACACCATGACCGCCACTCAAGCTAAACTTGTCGAACGCGTCATCATTGGCATGTGTGTGCTGTCGATTTTGGCTATTTTTCAACCGTTTTCGTTAACGTTGTTTTCCATCGGTTGCGTTACGGTTGTAATCGGCGCACTAGCCTTTAATCTGGTGCCACTGTGCCGCGAAGGTGTTCCCGCTCGGGCATTGGTCAGGGCGATGGTTATCGTGTTGGTGATTCTTGGTGTGGCTGCGGGTTTAGGTATTGTCACAGCGTTTTTGTACGTTGAATATTTGGGGTCATTAAGATGAGTCGATTTGATGTATCTGTTGTCGGACTTTATATCCTTGATGTTCTCGGTCGCCCCGTTACCGCCATTCCTGAAGGCGGCAATGTTGATTTCATAGATGAAATCCGCTTGACGGTTGCCGGAACCGCTGGCGGCACGGCGGTTGATCTGGCCAAGTTAGGCCTAAATTGCCAGGCTGTTGGCGCAGTAGGATCTGACGAAAAAGCAGACTTCGTTATCAATCGAATGCAGCAATTCGGCATCGACTGCACTCACATGGCAAGGCTGCCGAATATTGAAACCTCGGCCACGATTCTGAACGTGCGGCCCAACGGCGAACGGCCGGCATTGCACTGTCGCGGTGCGTCAGACCATTTCGACGTGACTGATGACATGCTAAGCGACGTATTGGATTGCCGGTTTTTCCACCTTGGTGGTACTGGGTTATTGGCCAAAATTGACGGTGCACCCAGCGCACGATTGTTGAAGGCGGCGCAAGAAGCCGGATGCGTAACAACATGGGACTTGGTCGGTGCTGGACCGGATACTTGGCAATTTGTTGAGCCGCTTTTGCCGCATATCGACTATTTCATACCATCCATCGAAGAGGCGGAAGTTCTCAGCGGGATTCAGGGCGTCGAGGATAATATACAGTTCTTCCAATCACGCGGTGTGAAATGTCCGGTTCTGACCATGGGCGGTGACGGATCGATAATCGCGATGGGCGATGAGCGTGTCCACGTGAGTGCTTACAATATCGAAGTGGTTGACACGACCGGATGTGGCGACGCCTTTACGGCAGGATTTATCGCCGGGTTGGTCGACGGGCGCAGTCTTGAAGATGCCGCGCATCTTGGCACAGCGTCAGCGTCTTTAGTGGCCAGCGGGTTGGGCTCGGATGCAGGGATTATTGACCGCGCGCAGGTTGAGGCTGAAATGGCCAACTGGCGCGCATGAGTGCAGCCAACTCGCATGTATCGCAGGTACATTTGATACGAAAGCGGATGAGTTGGATCTATTCCAGACTTGAACCGTGCCGCCGGCTAAAAAGTGCGTACTCTTGATTTAGAGACAACTGGCCTAGGCTTTGAAAGTGTTCTGGCGGTAGAAGTTGCAACCTTTTCATCCCAACGGTGCCGAGACTCTTCTGGGACAGGCCGATTGGAAGGCCGTTGTGCTGGNAATGTNGGGCGCGTTTAAAATTGCCTGACGCNGAGGTTGTATCGCACAGATCTGCCTGTACGAAAGCCAAGTTGCGTTTTGCCGGTTGTTTTACCCATGGTAATGCCGCGATGTGACTTTTGGAAAGATCGTCAATCTCGCTGATATCATGTTATGCATTCAGTATTTCGATGATGCTATGGGTGCTGATATAGCCGACACCTCCGGATACAAGAAGTTTCAAAACCAACGCCTGTCTTGAAATTTTCGTGGACTTAAAAAAATGCAGGGGTCTGTCCAGCTTGCCGAGCACTAGTACGTGATCGTGCGGTGCCATGGCCTGCCAATTTCGATGCCTCAAGACGCAAATTTTATGCTGCGTCNAGGCCAGGATTGCCTTGGTTTTTGCGGGGCAAGCTCGGCATAGCGATTGCTCGACGAACAAGTGTTGGTTGTTCAAATGCAAGCGTTTACACAGATCGCAGGAAAACCATGGCTGGAAAACTTATCATGCCGGCGGACACGACAGCAGAATTGCCCAATTANGGGCANCTGCGTCTGATGAGCAATCCGTTCTTGACGGACGCAAAGCAATTGACCGTCGTTGAACTGANTCTAATCCCTGGCAATGGGCATGACTTGCACAAACAGCCAGACCAAGAAAAAGTGATCTGCTGTGTTTGAGGCATGCTTGAACAATTGTTGAAGGACGAACAACAGATTTTTTGCTCTGGCGTTCCCATATTGATTGTCGCCGACGTCGTACATGCCTCGTTTAATATTAGTGAAATGGACGAAACACNACGCNCCATCCTCGGTCCCTGTGCCGGCGNACAGGGATACGAGGTGGTCGATGTCGCATGTGAACCCCTTGGCAGGATCTGCGTTGCTANTTCGCGGCCTCCCACAAACCGGTTTCTCCAGATTTAAGCACAGCATCAGTTACCAAATCAGTTCGGTGCGCGTCAGCAAATGTTGGCGCGGCCCCTTTGCCACTCAGTCCAATGATGAAATCGGCGGCCTGATGCACAAAACTTTCCGCATAACCGATCCCAAGGCCTGGCACCCACCAATTGCCCATGTAAGGGTGTTCGCCGTCGGTGACATGAATTGAACGCCAACCGCGCGTCGTTCCCTGATCCCCGTGATCGAAATACTCCAGTCGGTGCAGGTCGTGCAGGTCCCATTCCAGTGACCCACGCTCACCATTTATTTCCAATGTATAAAGGGCTTTGTGACCCCGCGCATAACGCGTCGATTCAAATGTCGCCAGCGACCCATTGCCAAACCGTGCAAGGAAGGCACAAGCATCATCAATTTCAACCGGTTCTATNTTACCAGTTAATGTATGTTCGCGCTCTTTGACGAAGGTTTCTGTCATTGCCGTGACGCTCTCGATTTCGCCGTTCAGCCAAATCGCCGTGTCGATGCAATGGGCAAGTAAGTCTCCAGTTACGCCTGATCCTGCGATTTTTTTGTCAAGCCGCCACAGTCCTTCACCACCTTGAGGAAGGTCCGTAGCAATTGTCCAATCCTGCAGAAATTTGGCGCGGTAGTGATAGATGCGGCCAAGTTTGCCCTCATCAATCATCGCTTTGGCCATACTGACGGCTGGAATGCGGCGGTAATTGAACCAGACCATGTTTGGGACACCGGCCTGTTCGACCGCTGCTACCATTTCAGAGGATTCCGCAGCTGTTCGACCTAGGGGTTTTTCGCACATTACCATCTTGCCCGCCTTAGCCGCGGCAATCGCGATGTCATGGTGCATATCGTTGGGAGCCGCGATATCGATCAAGTCGATATCATCGCGTTCTATCAAAGATTGCCAATCAGNTTCGACGCTTTCATAACCCCAATTAGAAGCAAACTCTTCCGCGCGCTCTTTGTTTCGGGCGCAAACAGCGGTTAACTGAGGCTCATATCCCAAATCAAAGAACTTAGGCGCTTGGGTGAANGCATTTGAGTGCGTTCGGCCCATAAAACCATAGCCAACCATGCCGATTCGAAGTTTTTTCTTTGCCATGTCTTTTTCCTCACTCTTTCCAGCCATGCGCGTTGCGTACATTGATCATAGTCGCAAGGATGTCGTTCCAAGTTTGTTGATTCTCAAGCACAGTGTTAGGGAACATACAGCCATCCCANCATATATGCCGCATTGCCTTTGTGGGTGTTCCATCCGCATGGTTCAGCCACATGCCAGAATGCTTGACNATATCCATTTTACCGTTTGGGTCCAATGCCATGCAGTGTCGCCCAGTTTTGTCGTGGCTGCCAGAGCCATGCACNGTGCCATCATTTTGCGCAACATGGAAATCAATGGTCCACGGCCGCAANGCATCGGTAATTGTTTTCAACGCTGTGTCCAAGGCCACGCTGTCGTCGAGTTGCTCGGTGGTGATCAACTGGTGCTCTGGCGCGTTGTAGCCGAGTGCGTAAAGCATCGTATGTGCCATATCCGCCTGNAATCCCATGACGCCAGGGCGGTCAACGGCTTCTAACAGCTCAACCATATGTTTCCAGCTGTGCATGCCGCCCCAACAGATTTCTCCCTCAGCGGCCAATTGTTCGCCGTGATCGGCGGCAATATCGCAGGCCAAGCGCAAGGTTTCTGCCATAATGGCGGTATTTTTTGCCGGGTCGTCGGCCCATTGGCTCACTCCCGTGGCCGTATCAATCCGGATCACGCCGCTATGACGCACCCCAAGATCACGCAGACGGCCCATAATGCTACATGATTTGCGGATGGCAGCTAAAAACGCCGTGCGTCCGTCGCCTGCGTCCATCGCAGAGCCACCGCCGACAGGCGGCCAGACCGGAGCCACTGCCGATCCAATCGCCAAGCCCCGCCCGCCAACATTATCTACAAGGGCCTTGATCGTATCTTCGTCGGCGTCGATTGGAGTGTGTGGATCTGCTAGAAACAGATCAACNCCGTCGAATTTGATCCCATCAACCTCTGCCGCTTGAGTCATATCCAGCATTTTATCCAAACTGATTGGCGGCTCGTCTTCGCCTTTCCCGACCAACCCAGGCCACATCGCATTATGTAGCTTCGGAAATGTATTGTCCCCCATGACATCCTCCTATGATTTATCCGTGTATGTNGCCATGGTTCCGCGTCATGACCACAAATGCAATCTTTTTCTGACGTACGTTCCTCAAAATATGCTTTGGTTCTGCGTTTGGCGGCGCTATGCTTGGGTAAATTTGGGCCGCTTTGAGGAGAATCACCATGAAGATCGGATTTTGCATGCTGTTGTGGACGACGTCTGTTGGCTCNGAGCATCGCGCGTTGTTGGAAGATATTAAAGCTACCGGATATGATGGGGTCGAAGTGCCAATTTTTGGTGGNACGCCTGAGAACTATGCCGAAATTGCTGTCATGTTAGACGAGATCGGGTTAGAGCGAACGGCGATTTCGGTAATCCCGACTCTAGATCAACACCCTTTGTCAGAAGATCCAGCAGACCGCCAGCGTAGTGTTGAATACCTAAATGGGCTTGTCGATTGTGCCGCAGCCCTTGGCGCGCAAGGCATCGGCGGACCGTTGCATCAAACGCTTGGTCATTTCAGTGGGGCAGGTACAACTGAGGCGGAATTTGATCGTGCACGCGAGGTTCACACGAAAGTTGGCGATCACGCGCAGGCCAATGGGCAGGTGATCGCATTAGAGGCAGTCAATCGCTTTGAAAGCTATTTCGCCAATACTATGGATGATCTTTGCGCCTATACGCAATCGTTAAACCATCCGGCAATCAAGACGATGTATGATACGTTTCATGCTAATCTGGAAGAGCGTGATCCGGTTGCTGCTTATACCCGCAATGCTGGCGATGTGGTGCATATCCATATTAGTGAGAACGACCGGGGCGTTCCGGGTTCCGGGCATGTGCCGTGGGCTGAGACCTTTGGTGCTATAAAATCGTCTGGCTACGACGGTTGGCTCACAATCGAAGCTTTCGGTCGCGGGCTACCGGAATTGGCGGCCGCCACTAGGGTATGGCGAGATTTTGCTGAATCTCCGGAAGCTTACTATCGGGATGGGTATCAATGTATTCGGCAAGGGTGGGACGAAGCATGAGTGATTTTTCACAACAAACAGCGGTCATCACTGGTGGTGCACAGGGTATTGGGGGTGCGGTGGCAGATACATTGCGGGCAGGTGGCGCGCGTATTGTAATTTGGGACATGGACGCCGAACTTGCGGCTGAAAAGGCCGCAAGCCTGGGTAGTGACTGCTTTGCATTACCAGTAAATGTCGCAGATTGGAGAACCGTTGAAGCCGCCCGCGATGAAACACTTACCAAATCCGGGCGCATCGACATTGTNGTCAATTCTGCTGGCATCGCAGGTGCGAATGCGACTGTCGAAGATTATCTGGTGGATCATTTTGCAGAGATTATTAACATCAACTTGGTGGGTACATTCCACGTNAACAAAGCCGTTGTTCCCGTCATGAAACGGCAAGAGTATGGCCGCATTGTCAACATCGCATCGGTTGCGGGAAAAGACGGGAACCCNAATGCCAGCGCCTATTCTGCGTCAAAGGCTGGCGTGATCGGTTTCACTAAATCGCTGGGTAAAGAGCTGGCAGATATGGATATCGCCGTGAACTGCGTGACGCCCGCAGCCGCACGGACGCGAATATTTGANCAGATGAAACANGAACATATCGACTATATGCTGTCGAAAATCCCGCGTGGTCGATTTTTGGAGTTAAAAGAGGCCGCCGCAATGATTAGTTGGCTTTGCACAAAAGAGAACAGTTTCACGACTGCTGGCGTGTTNGATTTATCGGGTGGACGGGCGACTTATTGATCATTATCGGCGTTTTCTTTGCCGATTTTTGATCGTAACCGTTATAAAATAACACCTTATCAGGCCANTATATAAGGCAAGACAGAATGTACATNAGNANAGATTTTGGCACTTCTGGCATCAAGGCAATCCTGATGAAGCAAAAACGAACTTTTCTGGCCGGTTCTGACGACGAATTGCATCCAGCCAGGGTACTTGACGGTTGGAGCGAGCAGGATTTGTCGGATCGGAATGTCACTGTTGCGCCTGATTTGGGCGTTCTGACAGCAAAAGCAGATTTTTCGGCAGTAAAGAGTTTTGAGTTGTTAGGACTGATGCAGGGGAAGGCAGTGCTTGAGGCCTTTGCCCAGTGTCTGCGNCCCTGTATTTTTTGGAATGACAACCGGGCAAATGCTAATGCCGCCAAAATTTATGGCAGCGTTTTCTTCCGCCAAACCACAGGCAACATCGTTTTTCCTTGGCTCATCGTCTCAAAATTATTCTTGATTAAACATGACAAGCCAAACCTATTTGATGGAGTCTCTGGCGCGTTCTTGCGGAAAAATCACCCACACCCCCGATTGAGGGCCGAGCCTGTCCCTGAGATGTCACGCGCCGCGGGAACGAGCTGGTTTTATGTTATCCTGAGACGCTGGAGCGACGACCTTATTACTGCCATAGGCCTCGGTGGGACTGACATGTCTCATGTGATTTCGGTTTGCGAACAAAGCGATGCAGTTCGTCTTTCGTTCATGCAAAGAAAAATTGGATAAGTTATTATCATGCTATAAGGAGATCTAGATGGGGTTGCGAACACGGAACTGGGACAGACTGGGAAATGGTGGCCTAACGTTCACGGAATTGGGTTTTGGTACGGCGCCATTGGGAAATCTCTATAAGGCGATCTCGGATGATGATGCGCGTGCAACGCTTGATGCCGCTTGGGAAGGTGGCGTGCGCTATTTCGATACCGCACCCCTCTATGGTCTGGGATTGTCTGAAACTCGCTTGAACCCGTTTTTGCGCGATAAGCCCCGCGATAGCTACATTTTATCCAGTAAGGTTGGCCGCCTGATTGAATATTGCGCCGCTGAACATCGCGCTGGTATTGGAAAATGGTTTGAAGTACCGCAACGTCGTGAAAATTTTGACTACACCTATGACGGCGTAATGCGTTCGTTTGAACATTCCTTTTCACGCCTTGGCGTAAACCAGATCGACATTCTTTATGTCCACGATCTTTGCGCGTTTTCCCATGGGTCAAAAACGGCTTCAGACATGCGGGTCGAAGAATTCTTTGGTGGTCGTGGCTATGACGCAATGATCTCTTTGCGCGATCAGAAGGTTATAAAAGCGATCGGCGGTGGCGTGAATGAGTGGGAGGTGTGTCAAACACTGGCCGAACGCGGTGATTTTGACCTCTTCTTACTGGCAGGGCGCTATACCCTGTTAGAACAAAAAGCGCTTGATAGCTTTTTGCCGCTTTGTGAGGCCCGTGGAATCGGGATAATAACAGGCGGGCCGTATAATTCCGGCATCTTGGCCACAGGGGCAAAGTCTGGATCGTTTTATAACTATGACCCCGCCCCCCAAGACATTATCGACCGTGTAAATGCGATAGAAAATGTATGCAAAAGTCATGGCGTTCGCCTTATTGACGCCGCTTTCCAGTTTCCGCTTTTGCATCCGGCCCATGTATCAGTGATCCCTGGCGGGCAGGGCGTGGCTGAAATGATGGGAAATTTACGCGCTGCACAAGCAGATATCCCCAAAGCGCTTTGGGCAGATCTGAAGGCCGCAGGCCTGATGCACGTGGAGGCGCCAGTATGAGCGTTGCCATGAAATCCAATTTGAAAATAGATGCACATCAACATTTCTGGCAACCGCTGCGTGGCGATTATGCTTGGATGCCGCAAGATAACCTAATTTTGAACCGTGCGTATCGCCCAAGTGATCTAAAGCCGAGTTTGGAAAGGCACGGCATTGATGGCACGGTTGTCGTGCAAGCAGCCGCAAGCGTTGGTGAAACCGAGTATTTGTTGGGATTGGCTGATGCCACGCATTACATTAAAGGTGTTGTTGGCTGGATTGATTTTGAAAACCCGAGTGATCTGGCACATCTTGAACAGTTTGCGGCACTCCCAAAATTTCTTGGTGTTCGACCGATGATCCAAGACATTACAGATGTGAACTGGATGCTGCGGGAGGATATTGATTGGGCTTTTCGCGCGATAATCGATTTGGACCTAACCTTTGATGCCCTTGGATTTCCTAAACATCTGCACAATTTTCTAACTCTGATCACGCGCTACCCCGAAATGCGTGTTGTCTATGATCATTGTATGAAACCACAAATCCGTGACTATAGCGCAAGCAAAGATACTTTTTCTCACTGGGCGGTCGGCATGTCCCAATTGGCTGATGAAACTCGCGGTTGTTGTAAGTTTTCTGGAATTGTCACCGAGGCAGGGGACGGCTGGACAATAGATGATTTGCGCCCCTTTGTAGAACATGTGTTAGGCGCTTTTGGCGCTGACCGAGTTATGTGGGGATCTGATTGGCCTGTTTGCCGTACGCAGGCCGAATATGATGAATGGTACGATATCGCGCAGGATTTAACGCAGGGTTTGCCCAAAGCTGACAGGACAGAAATTTTTGGCGGTACTGCTGCCAGATTTTACAGACTGTCTTGAGATGTTAAAAATGCCTTGAAGGACCGAGGTTTCAGATCTGTATGCTGTTTACGGTTTAAAATGGCACCAACGCCCCGATCACATCATCGAACCATTGCTGATCATCAAGCGCAAAACCAGTCTATCGCATTTCGAGCAATACCCGTTCGAACATGGCCGCAGCAACGATCGTATTGCGCGCAGAGGTTTTCTTGGAAATACGGTCAAATATGCCCTTGGCTTGATCTATGGGCAGGTTCGACACATACATTTACCAGAGGCACGACAGTGAAAGGGCAATCCTTCTCCAACCTGTAGGTTCACTTGAAACGGCCAATGAGTCTCAAGGCGGTCGAAATAGATCAATTTCGTGCCATGGGGCACTGCGAGGCTTACGGTTTCATTTTCCACCTAACGGATTGAAACCACCGGCTTCGAGCCGGTCCGCTTCAGCTGCGCACGCGCGACTTCACCACAGATTTCACGTCGAGTGGGTCACAAAATATCGCGAGAAGGTTTTGCAGGGTCCGATGCGTGAACGGATTGGTGAAATTATCTGAAAACTTGCGCAGAAATGGGGGTCTTTATCGTGCAAGGTGTACGGGGCCAAGACCATGTGCATATGTTCTTGGCGGTATCGCCGAAGCTGGCCCTGTCCAACGTCATGCAGCGCATCAAAGGCCGCTCATCGTGACGGATCCAGATGGAGTTCCTTGAGTTGCGCAAGCGTTACCGGGGAAGATGCTTTTGGGCCAGAGGTTATGTCTCAACCACCTCCGAAAATGTCACTGACGATATTATCGCGCAGTATTTGGAAT
>NYVC01000108.1 GCA_002684375.1 Marinovum sp. | reverse complement strand
CAACAAGAACAAAAGACAGGGTTTCCATTGCAGGTTCCCACTGGCCGAAAATGGCAATATACCCCGTCGCAGATCCCGCCAAAAGCGCCAACCCTCGCCCTTTGAGCGCATAGCCCAGCAGCATTGCGCCACCCGAAACGAAGGTCCACGGCAAAGCGGGCCAAATCGCCCAGTCATTTTCACCGACAAAGTCCCAGCTGGTAAACGCGACGATGGTTTTCACACCGCCGAGCAAGATATCACGAATGAGCTCAATGCAAAAAAGAACCCCGCGCGAGAACCCCCTAGTCACTTCTTTGATCAGCGCAGATTCTTCATAATCCTCAAGTTCCGGATCGTAGATTTCAATCGGCATCCAATCGTACATCAGATACTCGACAAAGACATTGATCGCCGCTGGGAAGCCGGCAAACAGTGAGGGCAGTCTCCAGAGTATATTTGTCTCAGAAGGCGAAATACTAAAATAAAGGGCAAAAAACACCGCCAGAAGCCCGAAAAATTGCGAAAGCTTGGGATTTTTAGCGAAGAACTCCATGCGTCAGCCCTACCTGTTTATCTCGACCGGGTCAGACTTGCCAAACAGCATGCTGATCACCTTAGACGCATGGACCGCCCCGACGACGACCCCGGCATCATCAACAACGGCGACGTGTTTTTGTTCGGTCAGCACGGATTCTGCAACAGTTTCGATAATCGCATCTTTGAATACCTGTAATGACCCCAATTCGGTGGTGTCATCAATCGGATCCATCACCGCTTCGATTTTAAGAACTTTTTCGCGCGGCACATCTTCGGTAAACTTNCGGACATATTCAGTAGCCGGGTGCAGAACAATGTTTGCCGGGGTATCAAGCTGTTCAATCACCCCATCTTTCATAATCGCAATCCGGTCCGCGAGACGCAGCGCCTCGTTGAAATCGTGGGTTACAAATAAAATTGTTTTGTTCAGCACCCCTTGAAGCCGCAAAAATTCATCCTGCATTTCTTTGCGAATNAGCGGATCAAGCGCCGAGAACGGCTCATCCAAGAACCAAATATCAGGTTCAACTGCCAGCGAACGCGCGATTCCGACGCGCTGTTGCTGTCCCCCAGACAATTGCCGCGGGAAATAGTTNTCACGTCCGTTCAGACCCACCAGTTCGACCATTTCAAACGCGCGTTTGACGCTTTCGTCGGTCCCGAAGCCTTTGACCTGCAGAGGAAAAGCAATATTTTCTAAGACGGTTTTATGCGGCAAAAGCGCAAAGTTCTGAAATACCATCCCCATTTTGTTTCGACGTAATTCGATCAGTTGTTTCGAGTTCATCGCAACCAAATCTTGACCGTCGATAAAAATGTCGCCAGCAGTCGTGTCGGTGAGACGCGATATACATCGAAGAAGGGTCGACTTGCCCGATCCAGACAACCCCATAACCACAAGCATTTCGCCCTCATAAACGTCGAACGAGGCGTTATTGACACCAACAACACAGCCGGCATCCTGAAAGACTTGAGCGTCCACTTGCCCGTTGGACTGTTGCAACATCTTATTTGAATTTTCGCCAAAAATTTTATAAACCGACGCGCATTTTATGACCGGCTTTGGTTCGGCAATCGCCTCATTCTGCGAAGACATGGGAAGTTTCCTAATCAACTCGATAGTGCGGATTTATACCTTAAGCGTGACTGCGGGGTATAAAAGATTACGTGTACACCCTGCGAAACCAGAGCCAACATGCGGGATAATCTGTTTCTCGGTGCAGGACTGAGAAAACGAAGAGTAACCCTGTAACACCACCAAGCGTTACAGGGTCGATTGAGACGATACTTATTCGGTGAACGGCTTCCACACGTCTTCATGCGCCGCAAGCCAGGCTTTTGCAGCATCCTGATGGCTCATTTTATCAATGTCGACAAGCGCCGCCATTTGTCCAATATCTGTCGAGGTGAACGATATTTTGCTAAACGCTGTATAGGCCGCCGGGTGCGTTTTAGGGAACTTATAGTTTGCAGCTTTTTTCAGCCATCCTTTGGGAGATCCGCAAGCGCCATCGCCGCCATCACCGACACGGCATCCGTCAAAATAGGCTGGAAACTCGATAAAGACAAAGCCTTCAGCATCAGTGAAATTGGGCGTCCAATTAAAGGTAATAACGCCACGGCCCTCTTTTTTTGCAGAAGCAAGTTCTGCCCAAAGCGCATCGGCAGAGCCGGCAAATTTCACCATGTATTTGTCGTCCAACCCGAGCCCAGCAAGGCGCTCAGGCATCTGATTTCCGTGCCAGCTTTGTGGTCCTTCCAGCCAACGGCCCTTGCCGCCTGAATCAGCCGTTTCAAAGACTTCCGGGCAGTCTTTTAACGCTTCCCAATTTGGCAGGCCGGGGCACAGATTATCATCAATCACATATTGTGGAACGCCCATCTCTTCCAAGGTCATCGCAGCATGCGTGCCGGCATCAATAATACCACCCTTTGCCATTGCGTTATAAAACGAGGCTCCGAAAGTCGACTGCCACACTTCGTGCGAAATCGTGACATCCCCATTGCGAATAGCCTCATATACAGCCTGNGTATCGGCGGGCACATACTCTACATTATTTCCCATGCTTTCGAAAATGCCACCGATCACATAGGCCATAACGACCTGACTTGACCAGTTATGAGTCGGGATCACGATTGGTTTACTGGAATCCTTGGCAAAGGCTTGTCCGGTCACCAGCGTCACCGACAGCGCCGCCGCTGTCACATTGCGTACTAAATTTTTCATTCTTCTCTCCTGATTAAAGCGGCCGAATGACCGCGGCAATATTTCTGTTTTTTGTCTCCGCAGGTTCACCCCTGCTTGTCTGTATTATTGAACGCCTCACAAATTTTGTTATTGCACTGCGCCCAGTTCTTCGCTCAACGCCTGATTTTTTAGCCGTACACCAACCCTAAACAACATGACCCAAGCCCCGATCAACGCCCCGTTTCTGGTATTTGTAGGGAGCATGTGCAGCCTACAACGGCGTTAATATATGTACCAAAACTATACCGAAAGTTTTACCAAGAAAAACCTACGGCTTCTTTATTGGTCAAAACCAACTTAATTACAACTTTTTTTCCAAAAAAATTAGCATGCAGGCTTATAAATACACTATTCCCCGTTTTTGGTATACTTTTGGACCAATCAAATAGGCCAGCCAAAACGCAGAATAGCGGAATTGGAACAATTGAAGTTGTGATCAACATTAACCAATGCGTTTCTGAGCTTTTACCGTTGCTCTCTCCGCCTTTACTTTTCGTTCGCGTTACCCACTTTTCAGATAGCTTGCGAGACTGTCATCCAGCGCATCCACCCAAGCGGTGTGATGAGCAGGTGCTTTTGCACCTGTCATTGGGCTTACGTGGCCATGGTTTCGAAACTCCATTATACCTTTTTTTTTGCATTTTTTCCACTCATAGAACGCCTTGTTCGCAGCCTCGATGTCAAAGGAGGGGTAATCAGTCTCATCTATCAACTCCTGCGTATAAGCGCCCTGATAGGCGATGCAGGCATAGTCATCGGCCAACAAAGCTTCTTCAGCCTGCCGCTTCGCCACATCGGCCTGCCGTACCGTAAGATCAGGCACCGCAATTCGCCCCATAATTATATCGCGCACATACCACGCCTGAGCATCAAACATGTTGAAAGTGTACCACTGATCTTGCATACCCAAATAAAATAGATTTGGGTTTTGATTCCACACCACACCTTTGTACAGATCATCCGAGGCCAAAACATTCGGCGTTTTCAATCTCAGGTCATCTGGTAAAAACGGGAAGTGGTGCTTATAGCCAGTGCACAGAATAATCGCATCCACATCTTTCGACGTGCCATCAATAAAATACGCCGTTCGTCCAGTCACATGTGACAGCGCCGGCACCTCTTGCCAGTTACTGGGCCAATCATACCCCATCGGGGCAGTCCGATGTGCCACCGTCACCGATTTACATCCATATTTCCAGCACTGCGAGCCAATATCCTCGGCCGAATAAGAAGTGCCCAAGATCAAGATGTCTTTATCGGTAAACTCCCTGGCTTCTCGAAAGTCATGGGCATGCAGAATACGGCCATTGTAGTGTTCAAAACCTTCATAATGCGGAAGGTTTGGGACCGAAAAGTGTCCCGACGCCACGACAACATGATCAAAATTTTCTGTAGTTTCACAATCAAGCAAGCAATCGCGCACGGTGACATCAAAGCCGTCACCAACCGCGCGAACATCGCGCACAAGTGTGTTAAATTGGATAGCATCCCGCACCCCGGCCTTTTTCACACGACCCACAATATAATCCAACAGCACGGCACGCGGCGGGTAAGAAGCGATCGGTTTGCCAAAATGTTCTTCAAAGCTGTAGTCCGCGAATTCCAACCCCTCTTTGGGACCATTCGACCAAAGGTAACGATACATAGACCCGTGACAAGGATTGCCATGTTCATCGGTACCAGTCCGCCAAGAATACTGCCACAGACCACCCCAATCAGCTTGCTTTTCATAGCACACGACTTCCACGTCGCGCGAAACCCCACCTGGCTCTGACTGAAACGCCCGCAATTGCGCCAGACCGGATGGGCCAGCCCCAATAACACAAATTCGCTTATTCACGTCCTATTCCCCCGTTTGACTATTAATCTCAGCACACCTTCATACCCAGATAAGCACAGCGACTTTCGCAAATTGAACAGGATAAATAACTTGTTTGAAAATTTTACTGTAACGCTTTTTGGCAAGAAGAGCATCCGAAATGCCCCCTCAACCAATCTGAACCAAAGGTTTTAAAACTCAACCAAATACACCCACGCCGGGCGTCTCACCTCAGATTACCACATTTAAATTATATTCCTAGCATTAATAATGTTAAATGAAAAATGAGATCAGGCAAATACTTAAAAACCACCACACCCGCGTGCCGCAAAATCATTCATTATTAAAAAATGGCCTTCCAACCAGATTTGCACGCGAAAGCGGCGCACAAAAATATGATTGAAAAATTGCAGCAAGACAATCAAAATTACCATGTTCACACTTGGAAACAATTATTCTGCTGCCAATTCAAGTGACTAAAAACGGCCTCAATTAATTGATGCCAGACGATAATGAAACCGGCAATATCGAGCNCGTGTCCGCATTCAGTGGAGTTATGCGTTCCCCTCAGAGACCATTTTTTGATAGTCAGCAGTCATGGGACCTCGCAACAGACCCAGCCTACGCGATANCACGGGCCAAAACACAAAACACCAAAGTGCGATACAATCAACAGACCGGGAATTAGCTCAGTTTTGCGGCGGAATCTAACGGGCACAAGGGCGCTTGGTGCCACAAATATCATCCTGAAAAAATTACGGGATTTCAACTAAATACTCTGGCTCACTGCAAAAGTTTATTAACTTAGTTTCAAATATCCGCTATGTTTGCTTGACTGCGTTGCACTGAGTGACCTATCTTGCCGCAGACTTACGGATTAAACACAGTCCTAACACATTATAAAATTTCAATTTATTGAAAATAACAGACGTACCAATGCCGTGACTTCTCGAAATTACCAGTGCGNCTCTTCCGNGAAGATCATGATATTGAGGAAAAANTACTTAAGGAACCCTAATGAAAAACATACTCAAGCTGGTTATCTCAACGGCCAGTGCGGCCACCCTAACAGGATGTATAGATCCCGCTAACTACGCCACAACCCCTGTGTCAGTTACCACAGAAACCGGAACCGTAGTCTGCCAGTTGTATAGAACTAACAATGTTCTTTGGGATGAGGCAATCTCAATTCCCCCCGGCATGTCAATCAGTACTGGAGATGCAATCTGTAAAAATAAAGGGCACTCGATAATCGAAAGTCAGAAATCAAGATCATTTTGGAATGTTGTCAAAACAAACCCATAATCGCCCAAACCATCGACAACACAAGTCGGCTTTTGCGTATTGTGAGCGCCGCACTTAAGACAGTGTGAGAGCATTAAATCGGTTAGTGGAAAATAGCGCGATTGAGAACATGCTTGTTAACGGCAAAAAAATTAATAAAGGCGCAAATGAAGAGGACTATGATACCGGTTGGTATCACGTCATTTGCGAGGGGAGCTTGTATGTCTGCAAAGTTTATGTCGATGGCGATTCTGATCATCGTGGCGAACGTGTGTGGACTACTTGTTTCACTTCGATAAATAATTAGCGCTGATGCTATCAAGAGCGCACAAAATAAAGCTGCAAGAAGCACGACCGATTTATATGGTCTATCCAACGACTAGAAGTGAGCGATGCGGCGAGGCCACGGTATCGGGTTCTTTCACCATACTGTTGAATTGTGGGTAAACCCAGCCTTATATATTTGGCGGAAATATCTGGATCGGCACCGCCGATTTGAGTAATGACATAACCAAAAGTCAATGAATTTCCTTGGACTGATGTGGGTAATAAAATACCAGAACAGTTGGAAAAATCAAAGAACCTGATCGCCCGATCCATTGCCACTCAAGCATACAAAATATACCGCGCCAAAGACCCGTGAGCTGCGTTACAGTGCGAAAAGACGCGCTCAGTTCATGTGTGTAACAATCTAAAGTCCCGGATCAGCAGGTCTGCTGCGCTGGAGGCACGCACTACCACCGAGATGATGCTTATATCGTCCGTGGTTTATGTCTTTCGCTTTTCCCACTTGGTTCATTTGTCTGGATAAAACAGAAACGGACCGGGATATCGTCCGACTAGGATGTGATGGCTCATGATGCCGCCACGTATTTCGTGTAGAAGAAAACCGCCGGGTTCTTTGGTCAGACAATTGGGGGCGCCTGCGCGCAGATCCATGGTCACCGCATGCGAAACGCCTGGCGCAATTTGGCAAATCACATCGCCAAAGGAAGTGACAATGTTGCGGTGTACGTGTCCGCAGGTCAAGCGCAGTTCGCCTTTATATCCCGATAAGATCTTTTTCAATTGTTTGCTGTCGCGCAAGTTTTGGATGTCCATCTTCTCGATACCGGTCAAAACTGGCGGATGGTGCATTGTGACGATGGTCGGACTGCCTTCTTGGGCGTCAAGTGTTTCGCTCAGAAAACACAAGGTTTCATCGGTAAGGTGACCATGGGCTTTACCAGCCACGCTGCTGTCCAAGCCAATCACTGAGAGGTCGCCAAAATCCAAAGCCCAATTGATCGGGCCCTCAAGTGGCATCCATGACTGATCCCAGAAACACGCACGCATCACAGCCACATCATCATGGTTGCCGGGAATCGCACGATACGGCAGGTCTAGGGGCTCCATAAGTGTGCAAAACCGTTGATATTCTTCCTTGGTGCCAAAGTCAGTCAGATCACCTGCGACAATAACCATATCAACGGGACCAATCTCAGGCAGGCTGCGGTTGATCGTTTCGACACAATCGGTAAGTGCCTTCGCAGTATCGACTTGGCCATAGGCAAGTTGACCATGCGGGACGATATGAGGGTCTGAAATCTGAATGATACGTGTCATGCGTTAGCGGCCTCTTCTGGCAACAACATCAAGGTTTCTGGCATGATTGATACGTTGATCATATCCCCCACTTTAGGTGCATCTTGTCCTAAATGGATTGAAGTGAGCATGTCAGGCGTGATGCCAGATATGCCGATACGGTAGTGCGTTCCGAAGAAGGTAACAGTTTCTACTTTTCCACGAAGCGGGCCGCTTTCAACAATCCGAACATCTTCAGCGCGCACAAAAACTGTCTGGCCCATACCGTCTGCCGGAAGTGACAGAGTTCCCCCCTTTAAATACAGTTTTGTGCCATCTTGTCTGCCGCGAAGGGACATGGCGTTTCCAACAAATCCAGCAACAAAGGATGACGTCGGATTGCGATAGAGGTCTTCGGGTGTGCCGCTTTGTACGACGCGGCCATGCGACATGACGGCGACACGATCAGCGATTGCCATCGCTTCGTCTTGGTCATGGGTGACAAAGATCGCTGTAATATCGAATTCCCGCAAAAGTATGGCCAACTCGTCACGCAACGTTTCGCGCAAAGATGCATCAAGCGCCGAGAGCGGCTCGTCCAACAAAAGCAACCTTGGGCGGGGTGCGATGGCACGGGCCAACGCCACCCTCTGTCGTTGACCGCCAGACAGCGCCGTTATCGCACGTCCAGCAAAGGGCTGTAGCTGGCACATGTCCAAGACTTCGGTGACGCGGGTGTCAATCTCTGACTTAGGAAGTTTTTGCATTTTTAGTCCGTAGCCAATGTTGGCGCGTACCGACATGTTCGGAAACAAGGCATATGATTGAAACACCATCCCGACTTGGCGGCGCTCCACAGGAAGCGCCGTCACATTGTCATCGTCAAACCAGATGTCACTTCCGGTATCAGGCGTCTCAAGCCCTGCAATTATGCGCAACAACGTGGTTTTACCGCAGCCCGATGGACCAAGAAGCGAGACGATCTCGCCCTTGTCAACGGAAAGTTCGGTGGGCAGCAACGCTTTAGTGCCATCAGGATAGGTCTTGGCGGTGTGTGTCAGACGCAGTGTCATTGTGTAATCCTTTGTGCACGCGCAGAAGCCCATTGCATGGCCATCAGCAGAGGTACGATCAGTATAAAAAAGACGAGGGTATAAGCTGACGCAATCTCAAGCCGCATGGACGCATAGCTGTCAGCGAGGCCAACGGGCAACGTTTTGAGGTAGGGTGTGTGCAGCATCCAGGTGAGGTTGAATTCACCAATGGAAAGCGTCACGACCGTCAACGCACCCGCCAGAATGCCTGGCATGGCGTTGGGTACGACGATGTCACGAAACCTTTGCCATGGCGATGCTCCAAGCGAAGCCGCACCTTCTTCAAGCGTCTTTAGGTCCATGGCGGCAAGAACCGCTAGAATCGATCTTACCATAAAGGGCAAGGTGTAGAGCACATGGCCCACCAAAATGAACGTCCATGAAGCACGAAAGCCTTTCATCGAACCGTAGAGCTGCAACAATGCCAGTGCCAAAGCCAGACCCGGAACCGCAAGCGGCAGTGAAATAAACTCTTCCAACAGGCGCGACAACCAACCGGGATGACGCGCAAGCCCATAAGCAGCAGGCAGGCCAATAATTAATGTGCAGAACAAACAGGCAATGGCCAGCCACATGGAAAGAAAGATGCTGTCGGCATAAAGCTCCCAGACTTGGTAGACCCATTTCAAAGTGAGACCAGAGGAAATCCCTTTGAAATAGTTCACGGTAAGTCCCGCCATGACTGAAAGAATTGTAGGCACTAAAAGGAAGGCGCAGGCGCTAAGAGTGACGGCAAGTTGCAACATTTTTATTTTGGATTTGAACATTTTCAGCCTCCTCCAGCCACAGTTGAACCAGACAGGGATCGCGCAATCAGAAGCAAGATCCAAGTAATGATGCCCAAGACAATTGACAGAGCAGAGGCCATGGCAATGTTAGCGGATAATGTGAACTCAGTGTAAATAACCATCGGAATAACATCGATGTTCGTGGCCAGCGTGAAGGCCGTGCCAAAAGCACCCATAGCGGTGGCGAAGGCTATCGCACCCGAAGCAATCAGCGACGGCATCAGCCCAGGGATAATAATATCCATTACAATGCGGAAAGGGGTGGCACCCATCGTACGTGCGGCTTCTTCTAGGGCAGGATCAAGCTTTTCGGCGGCGGCCATGACCGTCAACAGGACACGCGGGATCGAGAAGTATAGATATCCCAAAAACAAGCCAATTGCGGAGTAAGCAAAAACAACGTGTCCGGGTGTCAGTTGGTTTACCAGCCCTTGGCGACCGCCCAAAAGGATGATGAGAAATCCGATAACTACACCGGGGAAGGCGAGCGGCAAGGTCAGCACAGCCAGCAAAGTTCCACGCCCACGAAATCGGTTGCGAACTAGAAACATGCCCGCGGTGGTCGAAACAGCCAGAGCCGCAAACGTTGTCGCCAGTGAAACCAGAACTGTTAGCACCAGTGTGTTTAAGTACCGCGGCTTGCGCACAATGTCGAGATAAATGGCCCAGCCCGCATCACTCTCGCCAGAGACTAGGAACAACCGGATTAGCGGAAGCGCAAGAAACGCCAAGGAAAAGATAAATAGTGGCGTGAGACACACCATTACAAAAGTTCGGTTTGTCATAGCTATCCTCGGAGGCCGCGCATCATGGCGCGACCCCTTGGTTTGGGGGGATCAGTTACTTAACTTCGGACAGGTAACGTTCGCCAAAGCCAGCTTGAGCTTTTTCCATTTTGGCATAGTCCACCGCTGCAGCGCGCTCATAATCGCTTGCAGGTAGGAATTTTGCCGCAACATCCGCAGGCAGTTCAACGGGGCGCGCTGGCTGGAGATAGGCGTTAGTCCAAATCGCCTGACCTTTGTCAGACAGGATGAAATCCAAAACGCGTTTACCAAGTTCGGGATGCGGACCGTTATTAACGAGGCTCATCACATAAGGCACGCGGACTGAACCTTCGCAGGGCAACACAAATTCAAAGTTTCCATCTTCTTCGTATTTACCGCGATAGGCATTGAAATCATAGTCGAAGAGGATCGGAATTTCGCCTGAAACGACACGCGCATAGGACGTTTGCTTTGGTACGATTGGATAATTCTTACCCAAATCATTAAAGTATTTGATCGCCGGATCAAAATTATCCAGATCACCGCCAAACGCCATATTTACGGCCACAGCACCAGCATAGCCAACAAAGGCTGATGACGGATCAAGATAGCCAACCATGCCGCGATATTCTGGTTTGGTCAGGTCAGCAAAACACTGAGGCACATCAGCACCGCCAAGTGCATCGACGTTTACGAAAAAGCCAAGAGACCCATAGTGGATTGCAAACCACTTGCCGTCGGGATCCTTCAAACCCTCGGGAATCTCATCAAATTTGGCGGGTTTGTAGGCTGTGGCCACGCCCGTATTGCCGGCCTTGATACCTGTCGTTACCCCATAATAGGCCACGTCGGCGATGGGGTTGCTCTTTTCCGCCAACAACTGGCTTAGGGTTTGGCCCGAGTTCTTGTTGTCATGTGGCATCTGGACGTCGATTTCTTTGTCAATCGCTTCCAGCATTGAGGCCCAATCAGCCCATTGTGGTGGGCAATTGTAGCATACGGCATCTTCCGCAAATGCTGGTGCGACAAAGGCCATTGTCAGAGCGGCTGCAGCAAGTTTATATCTCATCTTGATCTCTCCTGTTGGATTTAGCTTTTTGGTGGGTCGGGTCGTTTGACGGCGGGAAGGCAGTACCCTTCCCGTCGTCTTCGCTTTCGGCAGCCAAAGGCATAAGGCTGCCCCCGGCGCGGAAACTGAATCTTTTTTCTTCTAAAGGCACTTCTGGTGGCGCTGATCCATTTATTATCGACAAAATCGTCTGACTGGCACCTGCCCCAAGTGCTTGCGGAACGGTTTCGATTGTCGCAAGGCTGGGCTCTACCAATTGGCCGACTTTGATCCCGTCAAAGCCAACGATCGATAAATCCTGTGGCACTTCTATTGACAACTTGCGGGCGCTTCGAATGGAGGCCAATGCGAGAAAGTCATTTGAGGCAAAGATCCCGGTCAAACTGGGGTGATCATCTAAAAAATCTTTTAGATGGGCCGTTAGGTCAAGGCCGTCGTCATCCACTTCAAGCAATACTGGCCGGGCCATTTCGTTTTGCGCACATCGTTCGACAAAACCCTCGTACCGCTGTCGCGCACGATCAGAATTCAAAAAGTTCAGTGCCAAGAAGCCAGTGTAAGTATGGTTGTTTTCCGCGAAAACATCGGCAACCATCGCGGCAGCGGCATGATCTCCAACCGACCAGCTAACTTGGCCAGCAGGAGCCTCATTGAAGAGCAAGCTATGCGGCAACTGTCGGCTCCTGATAAGGTTTAAACCTTCGCTATTTTGCGCATCTGCTACAGTTAAAAGAATGCCATCAACTTGTTTTGCGATTAGCGTACGGATTGCACGGGTTTCGATCTCAGGGTTGTAGTTGGTGCAGACCAAAAGCATTTGATAACCCGCGTTTAGAAACACCTCTTGAGCACCTTGCACCGCATTCGCGTAAACTGGATTTTCAATCGACGGCACCACGCACCCGATGGTCCGAGTAGTGCTGCTTTGAAGGGAACGGCCAACTTCACTGAACTGGAAATCAAGCTCGTCAACTGCCGCTAAAACGCGCTCGCGCATTTTAGCGCTGGCGGGACCAGTATTGTTCAATACCCGACTAACCGTAGCGACACCGCATCTGGCTCGCTGGGCAACATCTTTGATTGTAGCAATATGCCCCAATCTTTAGCTCCTTATGGAAACGTTTCCATTTCTTTCTACTAAAAATTTGCAATTCGCGCAACAAATTTCCCATGATGACTTTTTTACATATGAAAACATAGGCTAAGGTTAGTACAAAATCTAACCGTGCTATTGGCCAGTGGCTATTTATCTGAATTTTTGAAGATAAGATGTCGGGCGGTAAAAATGATTCTTTGCATCAAATTTCGTATGAACTTAGTCCAAAAAAGCGGTAAATGGAAACATCCATTAACGGCGTGTAGCTTTGGACATCATGACATCGAAGTGGGCTATGACTGCATCTGGTGTTTTCGCGTATTGAAGGTTGGCGGCATATCTGGTTGAATTTTTGTTGCGAAACAGCAGCCCAACCGAAGGAGATACACCCCCATAGAAACGACTGACATATTAGAATTTGCGCGTCGAGATGAGATGACGGACGCGCTGAGGGATTTGTTGAGAACAGCAGCGCCGCAGTTGATCGCGACAGCCGTTGAGGCCGAACTTGCCAGTGACCTGTCACAATTCACCGACGTGCGTACCGGGACAGGTCATGCGGCTGTCGCGCGCAAGGGGCACCATCGGGCCCGACCATTCCAAACCAGCCCTGGTCTTGTGAATGTGGGCAGTTTTAAGGTTCACTCCAAGGGCCACATAACCGACAG
>NYVC01000107.1 GCA_002684375.1 Marinovum sp. | reverse complement strand
AACGCCGCCTGAAACCGTTTTGCGGGCCCGCCAGATCGCCTTGGCCTGTGGTTTGCGGCATGTATATGTTGGAAATATCAAGCATTTTGAGGCGCAATCAAGTTACTGTACCGGTTGTGGTGCCCGGGTGATTGGGCGTGATTGGCACCTGCTTAGCACATGGCAGTTAAGTGATTTCGGCAATTGCACCATATGCGGCACCCAGTTTGCTGGGCGTTTCAGCGGACTGCCGGGTGATTGGGGTCGAAAAAGGCTTCCTATTAGAATTTAGTAAGGCCGTGGCTTGAATCACGCGTCGATCTATTTCGTGTTATTTTCCTATAAATATAATTTATGACGCTCCTTACAAAGACCCGTACCAAGATGTATTTGTATCGTTATTTTGTTCGGGCCAGGTTGCGCTTCGGGCCTACACTGGCGGCTCAATTGTCTTGAAGTCCGCATTCAGGAACGCATAAAGCGTGATCTTGAGAATGTCGCCGTNTATTATCACAGGATTGCTTTACCGGCTCTTTAGCGCCGTGAAGGTTGATAAGNCGAGCAAATGATNTGAGATTTATAGGGATTTGAATNAAGAGCTTATNGCCTTTCTGAGCCTGAACCNGATATCTTGCCGTTTTGGGGTTGCGTCAAAGGANACATGCAATGCCAGCCCGTCAATTTTGCGTGGCTGCCGGTGTTTATACCCTCCCTGTGATCGTGTGCAAANATCAGATTTGATGAGGAGCAGCTATCGTTTGGATTTTTTNATTTGATCTCGATTCGTCCAGATCAACAGTCCTTANTTTATTCTTGAAACTGCTGACTGTTCACAAATTGAACATAATTTAGGCATGGGTGATTAGATTTGAACAGTCATACTAGTGTTCTGCTGGGAGTTGNCTCTTTATTTNAGAGAAAACAAGAAAAGAATAGGTGAAACATGAAAGCACAAGTGCTGCATAAATATGATGATGATCTGACGGCATCATCTTGGGTCAACATGGAAAATGTTGCAGATCCCAAAATAGAAAAATCTAGTGATGTAATTGTGCGTATCGGCGGCGCCGGTGTTTGTCGCACCGACTTGCATATTATCGAAGGTGTCTGGCGGGTGGCCACTGATCCAAACGGGGATGCTTTGNTGCCCTTGATTATGGGCCATGAAAACGCTGGATGGATCGAAGACGTAGGTCCCGAAGTTGAAGGTCTTAAAAAAGGCGACCCGGTCATCGTGCATCCCAAAATTACTGGTGGCACNTGTCTGGCTTGCCGGCGTGGGCATGANATGCATGGCGATGGATCTTTNCCCGGCGTTGATTGTAATGGNGGTTATGCGGAAGCGCTTAAAACGTCTGCTCGCAACATTGTTAAATTGCCGCACACATTGGCGCCAAAAGATATGGCCGCCTATGCGGATGCGGGGCTTACCGCATATCGCGCCGCCAAAAAGGCATCGCGGCATTTGCTGCCTGGTGAAAAATGCGTTGTAATTGGCTCGGGCGGTTTNGGCCATATTGCCATTCAGGTTTTGCGCGCGATGTGTGCGGCCGATATCATCGTAGTGGATCCATCAGACATGTCTTTGTCACTGGCTGAGTCCTGCGGCGCTGACGCTTTGGTTAAAGCTGACGGNAANGAAGTCGAAAAAGTACTTGAATTGACTAAAGGCAAAGGCGCTGAGGCGGTTCTCGATTTTGTCGCNGAGCGCGGCACAACGGCCAAAGGTCTGGCAATGACCCGGCCAATGGGCAGCTATTATGTGATTGGCTACGGCGAAGACATCAACGTCAGCGCCTTTGAAATGATCACCACTGAAAAAAATATCATCGGTAATCTGGTGGGGACATGGGCAGAGCTGACCGAATTGATGGCGTTGGCTGACAAAGGCCAAGTGCATCTGGCTGTGCAAGAATACAGCTTGGCCAATGCCAACCAAGCTTTGCAAGATCTCAACAACGGCAAGGTCAAAGGACGTGCTGTCCTTATTCCATAAATTAAGTAAGACGACTAACTGGGAGGAAGACAAGATGAAGAAAGTATTAGGTATGGGTGTTGTCGCCGCGACTGCAAGCTTACTTGCAGGCGCTGTGCAGGCCGATAANTGGAGCGATCAGTTTCCACATATCAAAAACACCGGCGATATTCCGGGNGAGTGTTCATATGACGCAATGTCCCAAAAAGACTATAGCGGTCAGAAGCTTACCATCAANACCCACGCGGTGCCTGTGATGGGTGAGCCAACTGCTTTGCACGCCGAGCAGTTCAGNGCCCTGACNGGNGCCGAAGTCAGCGTGATCCACACCCCTGCGGGCGATTTATACTCAAAGGCGATGGTGCCGTTCCAAGCGGGACAAGCACCCTATGACATTGTGTTCGGGTTCTCGAACTTTATTCGCGATTGGAAGCAATATCTTGAGCCGGTGCCGGCCAAATACGTGAACATGCGTCAAATGCAAGACGTTACCCAGAGCCACATCGATGTGAACTCTTGGGATGGCGAGATGATCCAGTTTCCAATCGATGGGGATCGTCACTATTTGAAGTACAGAAAAGACGTGATCGACAACCCTGAGTATCAGGCCAAATATAAGGCTGAGACCGGCAAAGAATTGCGGGTGCCGCAGACGTGGAAGGAATACGGCGAAATGGCTGCGTTCTTTAACGGCTGGGATTGGGACAATGACGGCGAGCTTGAGTATGGTTCAGCCGAAGTCATGAAAAAAGATGACCTGATGTTTGCGGCCTTCTTCAGCCGTTCAGTTGCCTATGCGAAAAACCCAAGAACACCAGGTGGGTATTTCTTTGATTTGGAAACCATGGAGCCGCTGATCAACGGTCCGGGGTTTGTCGAGGCTCTGACCGATTGGGTCGCGGCGACAAAATATGTACCTCCGGGCGGGATTAACTTTGGTCTTGGCGACGAGATTAACTCATTTGGTGGCGGCCAAACGCTGTTCAGCTTCTCTTGGGATGATGCTTTCGTGGCGGCGATGCAAGACGACAGTGCGATCAAGAACCAGGTTGGCGCCGCACCTCTGCCGGGGTCAGACCGCGTTTGGAACCGCGTCAGCGGTGCGTGGGAAGATGAGTACAATCAGGCACCCTACATCGTTTGGGGCTGGACAGCGGCCGTTGCCAAGAAAAGCAAAAACCACGATATGGCGTTTGATTACCTGTGCTTCTTTGCCAATGATGCAAACCACCAAGCAGACATTGCCATTGGCCGCTTTGGCGTGAACCCGTTCAAAAAGTCGGACTTCGTGCCTGAACTTTATGTTGAGCGTCAAGGATGGGATCCAGAAATTGCGCAGCAATATGCGGATACGTTGATGGAGATGGAAGAAGGCAGCAGAAACCGGGTGTTCCCGCTGCGTGTTCCGGGTGTTTTCCAGTTCAATAGCGCCATCGCAACCGGTACGTCCAAGGCTTTGGCAGGACAGCTGTCACCCCAAGAAGCGCTGGATGAAGTTGCGGCCGAGTGGAAAAAGATCGTCAAGCGCATCGGCAAAGACGTGGTAAGAGAAGCTTATGCCGTTGGTGTCGCTTTGGAAGACAATCTAGAGTAAATTATCACTTAAGGCACACTATTTGAACGCCCCTGATGATGGGGCGTTCATTTCTTAACCATGGCGAGAAACAATGAACTTTAAACACAAATATTTGTTTTTGCTTCCTGGATTGCTGGTTCTTTTAGGTATCTTGATCTTTCCTATTGGGTTTACGGTCAGATTAAGCCTGTCCAGTTGGGACAGCTTTTTCCCCGGCCTGGATTTTATCGGTCTTGAAAATTATATCCGGCTCTTCACCGACGATCTGCGCTTTTGGGAGGCTTTTTTACGTCTCAGCTTTCTGTCAATAACAACGGTCTTTCTGCAGTATGTAATCGGTTTTTCTCTGGCGCTTATGGTCTGGAAAGAGATACGGTTTCAGCGGTTCTTCCGCGTCTTATTCCTGATTCCGATGATGACGACACCGGTTATTATGACGGTAATCTGGCGGACCTTCTTTCACGAATCCCTGGGCCCTGTGAATGATTTCTTTAGTCTTTTCGGTGTGACGCCGCTGTGGCTCAGTGATGAGCATCTGGCGCTGGTCACGGTGATTATCGTTGAGGTTTGGCAGTGGACGCCCTTTATGTTCCTGNTGTTGTTGGCGGGTCTTTTGTCCTTGCCGAANGANCCGTTTCTNGCCGCCTCTATTGATGGCGCGGGTCCTATTCGCAAGTTTGTCTATGTCACCTTCCCCTTGATGGCACCCATTTCAATCGGCGCCATTATCATCCGTCTGATCGAAGCGTCAAAGATAATGGATACGGTCTATGTCTTGACTTCGGGCGGGCCCGGGACAGCGACAGAGACCTCAAGTTTTTATATTTTTATCAAAGGTCTGAGAGAGTTTCAGTTTGGCTATTCCGCAGCCCTGTCGTTCACCTATCTCATCATAATGATCATCAGCCTGACCATCATTGCTAAAGTTCTGGTCAAGCTTATGATAAGGAGTAACTAAAGATGCGCCTTGTATATGTGACGCTCAAGTATCTGGCTGTCTGCCTGTGGTCGATGTTTGTGATAGCGCCGTTTCTGTGGGCACTCTCTACGTCTTTCAAGGATTTTAATTCGGTTACCGGCGGGGCTACCTATATCCCGTGGGTAGATTTTGAGCCCTCTCTCGAGGGCTGGCGCGTCTTGCTGCGGTCGCCGGCACAGGGGGGCGTCAATATTGTCGAGCCCTATTTCAACAGTATCTTTGTCACCTGTTCGGCCAGTTTGATCAGCATCATTTTAGGGACGCTGGCCGCCTATGCGCTGTCGCGGTTTACCTTCAAAGCGGGCTTTGTCAAAAACAACGACATCACCTTCTTTTTTATCTCTCAGCGGATCATGCCGCCGATTGTTCTGTCGATCCCGTTTTTTATCATGTTAGGCAAATTGGGGCTTTTGGATAGCTTAATGGGGCTGATCGTCGTGTATATTGTGTTGCTCATGCCAATTGCGGTGTGGATCATGGTGGACTTTTTTAACAAAGTACCGAAAGAAATTGACGAGACAGCGCTGATTGACGGCTGCAACCCCTATCAGGCGTTTTATAAAGTTGTGCTGCCCAATTCTATTCCGGGCCTGATCGTGGCGGGGTTATTTTGCATGATCTTTGGCTGGACCGACTTTTTCTTTGCTTTCATTTTAACGTTTACCGAGGTTCAGCTTTTGCCGGTTGCGATTGTTGCGTTGAATTCATCGATCACACCTTGGTGGAGCCTGTCGGCGGCGGCGCTTGTCTGCGTGGCACCGCTGATCGTCGTGGCTTTCATCGTCGAGCGCTATCTCTCCAAAGGCAACCTATCAGGAGCGTTGAAGTAACATGTCGCTGAAAGTTTCGAACCTGTCTCTGAAACCCGACGCCGAGTTTCACCTCNATGATGTTTCGTTCGAAATGTCAAAGGGCAAGATCTATACGGTGATTGGCCGGACATTGTCGGGCAAGACGACCCTATTGAAAACCATTGCCGGTCTGATCCGCCCCGACAGCGGCGAGATGTCGCTNGACGGGGCCAATTTTGGCGCTGTCCCTGTGTGGAAGCGTCAGGTCGCGATGGTGTACCAGCAGTTTATCAATTACCCGCATCTGACAGTCTATGACAACGTGGCCTTCCCGCTCAAACAGCGGAAATTGCCGATGGCCGAGATTGATACCCGGGTGATGCAAGCGCTGGCGCAGGTGGGGCTTCAGGGGTTTGAAAACCGCAAGATCCAGGCGCTTTCCGGCGGTCAGCAACAGCGCGTTGCGCTGGCGCGGTCGCTGGTGAAAGAGGCCAGCATCCTGCTGCTGGATGAGCCTTTGGTCAATCTGGATTATAAATTGCGCGAACAACTGCGCGAAGAGTTCAAGAATATTTTCAGCGCCAAAGCGTCTGAAAATGCGATCTTGATTTATTCGACCACAGACCCGGTGGAAGCGATGCAACTGGGCGGTGAAATCATCGTGATGGACGAGGGGCGTATCCTGCAGCAGGCCAGCGCGCAGGAAATCTATGAAAACCCCAGAACCACCAAAGTGGCGCAGATCACAAATGATCCTGCGATGAACCTGTTTGAAGGGGAGATCGTTGACATACATCTGGTTCTAAGCCCGACCATCCGGCTCGAGCTTCCCCCGCATTTGGCGGCCTTGCCGAGGGNNCGCTATACCTTTGGCATCCGGGCGTCGGGCATAACGTTGGACAGCGCCGGCTTTCCGTTTCAAATCGAACTGGCCGAAATCAGTGGCTCAGAGACCTTCNTGCACCTTCAGCACGAGCAGGTGCATGTGGTCGGCCTGCTGGATTCGGTGCAAAATTTTGATATTGGCCANACGGTTACGGCAGGGATTGATAGCAGCNCNCTCTATGCCTTTGATCAAAGCGGAAATNTGGTGGCTTCACCCTATGGCGGAACAAAATAATGGCTGAGATTACACTTCAAGACATTGCTCATTCTTACAATCCTGAGGCTGCGGATAAAACTTATGCGCTGAACNNGTTTGATATGAANTGGGTCGATGGCGGTCGCTATGCGATTNTGGGNCCTTCGGGCTGTGGAAAAACCACAATGCTGAACATNATGTCGGGNATTGTGCGCCCCTCGGAAGGGCGGTTGTTGTTTGATGGCGTCGATGTCACCGANCACACAACAGCCGAGCGCAACATCGCTCAGGTTTTTCAGTTTCCGGTGATCTATGGCACGATGACAGTGCAAGACAATCTGGCCTTTCCACTGGTATGTCGCGGCTATGACAAAGCCTTTATCAAGGCAAAGGTCGCCGAGGTCTCGGAGGCGCTGAACCTTGAGGATCTGTTGACACAATCAGCCAACAAACTGACCGCTGACCAAAAACAGCTTATCTCGCTTGGGCGCGGTCTGGTGCGGGACAATGTGGCGGCTGTGCTGATGGACGAGCCTTTGACCGTCATTGATCCCGACTTGAAATTTCGCTTGCGACGCAAATTAAAGGAGATTAACCAAAAATACAGATCCACCTTAATTTACGTCACCCATGACCAAAACGAGGCCATGACCTTTGCTGAAAACATCATTGTCATGGATCAGGGCAATATCGTTCAGGCTGGCACGCCATCTGAGCTTTTTGACCGACCTAAAACAACTTTTGTGGGGTATTTTATCGGTGCACCGGCGATGAACCTGTTTGCCTGTTCGGCGGTCAATAACACCACGATTTCCTTTGGGGGCGCTGAAATTGCCACTGATACCAATCTTGAGGCTGTCGCAAGCAAAAACCTCAAGTTGGGGATTCGGTCGGAATATATAAAATTGGCAACGGCATCGGCTGAAAACACTGTGAGCGCCAAGGTGCAGCGCGTGGAAGACTTAGGAAATCACAAGCTGGTCACGGCTGACTTTCAAGGTCAAAGCATCAAGGTCAAAGTTAAACGTGAGCAAGAGCTGCCAGCCGAAAATGTGTTTCTGACAATCCCGGCACAACACTGCTGTGTCTATGAAAATGAGCACCTGATTTAGATGAGATTCACACGCGTCGGGTCTTTGGCTGTCACCGCGCGTGCGAAGTTTTGATCAGTCGACCGTTATCTTGATCGCTTTTTTGGTTTGGAAATTATAGGCGACACATTCACCTGAAGCTACGGTTAACTGTGTGACAGCTTGAATGACAACTTGGTGCGTCACCATAAGGTACAGACCCGCCGGACCGAGGTTTGTAAGCCTCTGTTCAAGTTTTTGCAGGGTTTGATCACGCCTTGCATAGCCTTGGAAAAAGGAGTTGAGGCCCGCGAACTCTTGTACGGGACCCATGTTTAACAATGCGGCCGTTTCTCTACATCTGCACCACTGGCTTGAAAAAACTGCATCGAATGTAACACCGGATTTTTTGAATGCCTGACCTAGTGCGATGGCTTGCGCGCGGCCTCGGCTGTCAAGGTTTCGCTGGGTGCTGCACCGGGTGACATCAAACGTGTTCGGGTCTCCGAAGCCCGGGGCAAGCGCGTGCCGCATGAACAGGATATTGGCGTCTATTTTCTCTAACTGATTGAGAATTGGTATAGACTTGGCGCTGGCAAAGGCACCATGTCCCAAGCTTGAGACCCCCAGCCCTGAAAGAAATTGACGTCGATTCAACATGATAGATGCCCTTACCCATAGCTCTTAAACGATAGCTTGAATGTTTCCGGTTTGAAAACAGGCTTTCTTAAATTCAGTGACACCCTGAGCGATCACGATCTGATCCCGAACTGCACGGGGCGGGATATAGAGTGCTATCTGGCGTCCTCATGTGCAAGGGCTTTGGTTACAGCAACGCATGTTCTCTCCTGATCGGGACCAGCATGATATCGTGTTGGCCGTTGATTAAAGTGCAACAGCTTGCTTTAATGTGGCCGATTTCTGCGTGGCCTGCCCCATGCGCACAGCCCAGATACCATCGTCAAGAGTGACTTCAACCGCATGGCCTTGGCGCACCACCGCCAAGAACCGCTGATGTTGATAAAAAGTTGACCCATTGTGATCTCCCGCCGCCAAAAGTGCCGGATCAACCGGTAGAAGGATTTCTTCCTGCNGACCGTCTTGNCGTGGTGAAATTACGATTTTGGGGTCTGGNGCAGGTTGCGAGGGGTGGCGCCAAAAGCGGGTTGGTCCCGGTACAAAAGCTTCGATTTTACCTGTTGGTCCAACGGCTGAAATTTCTTCTTGAAATTGCGACCCTTCCGCAAACATNCACAATTCAAGCATTGCACGCGCGCCGTTTGCAAAATCGACAATAACATAACCGTGGTCCCAAATATCAGGCACTTCACCCTGATAGGTTTCATCCAGATGATTGAAAGCCTGCCCACCGCTGGCCATCACCTGAACGGGGTTTGCACCAATCAACAGGCGCATCAGGTCAAAAAAGTGGCAACATTTCTCTACAAACGTCCCGCCGCTTTTGGCATTAAACCGGTTCCAGTCTCCCACTTTGTGCAGAAAGGGAAAGCGGTGTTCACGGATGCTGAGCATTTTGATCCCTCCGGTTGCCTCGGCCAAGCGTTCACGCAAGGCTGTTATGGGCGGCATATAGCGATATTCCATCGCAACCCAGACCGGTGATTTATATTGTGCGCGAAACCTTTCAATCCGTGCCAGGTCTTCTGGGTCTGTGAACAGCGGCTTTTCGACCAGAACCGGGCGGGCGGGGAATTTTGCAATCTGTTCCAGCTGATCAAGATGCATATAATTGGGTGAGACAATGACCAGACAATCCAAGTCGGACCGGCGCAGCAACGCCTCGAGGCTGTTACAAAAAACTGCCTCAGGAGCAAAGGAAGCGGCGGCTTTTTGCATCTGTGGATCAGGCTCGAAAATTGCGGTGATCTGGGTGTCCGGCAAAAGGGCAATGTTTCGCAGATGCTCTTGGCCCATCATGCCGCAGCCAATCATCCCGTATCGGGTCGCTTGTGTCATCATTTCATCCTATTTTATGCGCGCCACATAGCGCGCGACGTTTGTGTCAATCCAATTGAGAGAAAACTCAACTGCAGCACCGCTTTGCGACCGGCTTAAACGCTGCGCGCAAAGGCAGTGTTCCCCGTGCGTCGGATCGAACGTCGCTGGAGACCATTCGGGAACGGTGGCGATCGTGAGTTGGTCTTCTGCCTCGGTGATCCATAAATTCAGTGACTTGCGGTAAAACAGATAAAGTGATTCTGACAGATCGGCGGGTCGTATTTGGGCAGATTGATTGCCATCCAGCCAGATCTCTTCCAAAACTGCAGGTTGCCCATTAAGCCGGCGTAATCGTCGGATACGGTACGCCTCATTACCTTTGCCAAAGGCGGGGAAATGCGTCGGCTTTACGGTCCGGTCCAGTGCCAGAAGTTCGGCGGTTGGCAGGCCACCACCTGCAATCAGTTCAACCCGGAAAAACGAATATACCGATGCTAGATTTTTGTTGGTTTTTATATAGTTTCCAGAGCCTTGCCGCTTTTCAAGCATACCTTTATGGGTCATGTCGTTCAGCGCTTTGCGCAGCGTGGTCACCGAGACCCCCAACTCTTTTGCCATCTGCCGTTCGGGGGGCAGCCGTGCGCCATCCAGATAGTGGCCGGCACTGACGTCGCGGATCAGCATTTCGCTGATTTGCACATAGACCGGCAGCGCATTTTTGATCGACATCTTTGGACCCATTTCATAAATTGATATACTATTGATGTACACGGTAGTGAGTGCTACGCAAGAGAGAAAGTGGGACCGAGGGAAAAGCCATGACCATAGTACCGATTACATCTCAGGATTTAGATGCCGTCGAAGTGTCTTGGTTCTCGGCGCTCTGTTCGGATGATTTTGAATACCTTGGTGTGCCCGAGGCAACGCTGCGGTCTTCGTGGGCCCATTGCAGCGCAATTGTCAAAGAGGCCGAAGCTCAGGGTTTTCGTAACATCTTGTGCCCGTCGTCATATCAAGTTGGCCAAGATACNTTGAGTTTTGTCGCNGGCTGTGCGCCCATCACCGAAAAGATCAACATGCTTGCGGCTGTGCGTTGTGGAGAAATGCAACCTATNATGCTGGCNCGGACGATCGCTACCTTGGATCATATGTTGCANGGGCGTCTCACGGTCAATATTATCAGCAGCGANTTTCCNGGTGAAAAGGCCGCCAGTCCGTATCGGTACCGACGCTCAAGAGAAGTTGTTGAAATTCTCAAACAGTGTTGGACCCAAGATCAGGTCGAGCATCAGGGCGAGGTCTATCAATTTTCTGATCTTACCACNGATCCGGCAAAACCCTATCAGAGNGGTGGGCCNCTTTTGTATTTTGGCGGGTATTCCCCGGATGCATTAGAGCTGTGTGGCGAGCATTGTGACGTCTATTTGATGTGGCCCGAGCCCAAGGCGCAAATCGGCGAGCGGATGCAGGCTGTCAATGCAGTGGCCNAGCGTTACAACCGAACGCTGGATTATGGGCTGCGCGTGCATGTGATCGTCCGGGACACAGAGACTGAGGCCCGCGAATATGCCCAGCATCTGGTATCAAAGCTTGACGATGATGAAGGTNGGATGATCCGNGAGCGGGCGCTTGACAGCACTTCGCTAGGGGTCGCGCATCAGGCAAAAAACCGTGATATGGCTGATATGGCAGGGTTTGTGGAACCGCATCTGTGGACAGGTGTTGGCCGGGCGCGTTCGGGCTGTGGTGCAGCGATTGTCGGATCGACAGATCAGGTGCTATCAGAGCTGGAAGTTTACAAAAAAATGGGCATCCGTGCCTTTATTCTATCGGGTTATCCGCATATTGATGAATGCAGAAATTTCGGAACCCGCGTCATGCCACACTTAACCACCTGTTCCTTGCCGCAGGCGTATGGACGGGTACCAGATAGCACACCATTAACCCCCCTCGGGGCAGGAGCACGTCACTAATGCAACGGATTGATTTAACTGGAACGCTCAGCTTTTCGCGTCTTGTGTATGGCATGTGGCGTTTGGCTGATGACGCCAATACCAGCCCGGAACACGTGCGCAATAAGATGTCCGCCTGTCTGGATCAGGGTATCACCACGATGGATCAGGCCGACATCTATGGCGGCTATGCGGCCGAGCAAGTGCTTGGAGACGCGCTGCGTGGTACGGCCCTGCGCAACCAGATCGAAATCGTTACAAAATGCGATATCGTTGCTCCCGTGGGTCGGTATGCCGAAGCGCCGGTAAAGTATTATGATACCAGTCGCGCACATATTATGGCCTCGGTCGAGCACTCGCTCACACTGATGGGGATTGACCATATTGATCTGCTACTGATCCACCGGCCCGATCCGTTGATGGATCATATCGAGACAGGCGCTGCCCTTGACGAGGTGGTTGCCAGCGGCAAAGTGCGCGCCGTCGGGGTTTCAAATTTTAAACCCCATGATTGGGATTTATTGCAATCGGCGATGACGCAGAAACTGGTCACCAATCAAATTGAAATCAGCGTGCTCGAGCATTCTGCCCTGACCAATGGCGATATTGCCTTTCATCAACGCATCGCCACGCCCTTGATGGCTTGGTCGCCTCTGGCAGGGGGGGCTTTGTTCGCAGACGACCACAAAGCTGTGCACACAGCCTTGCAGCAGATCGCCGACGCGCAGTCCGTCGACGTCTCAGCGGTGGCGGTGGCGTGGTTGCTGGCACATCCGGCGCAGATTCTTCCGGTTATGGGCACAAATTCCATAGAGCGGATTAAGGCTTTGTCTCAGGCCACAGATGTCACGCTGTCGCGCGCGGCATGGTATGAGATTTACACTGCAGCCTTGGGACGCGAGGTGGCATGATGGCATCCGCAATTTCATTGCAAAATGCCAGAGATCCAAATGCGGACAACGCCGATTTTCGCAGCGCTTTGGGGTGTTTTGCAACTGGGGTCACCATCGTCACCTGTCGTGACGGTTTGGTGCCGAAAGGTATTGTCGCCAACAGTTTTGCCAGTGTTTCGCTTGCGCCACCTCTGGTATTATGGTCGCCTGCCAAGGCGTCGCGCCGCTATGCCGCTTTTATCGCTGCGCAGGCGTTTTCCATTCATATATTGGCGCAGGATCAAAAACATTTGTCCGATGCGTTTGCCCATAATGAAACGCCATTTGACACCTTAGAGTGGTATTCGGACGCGCGGGGCGTGCCTGTATTGAGCAAGTGTTTGGCGCGTTTTGATTGCCATCTCCACGGGCAATATGATGGGGGAGATCATACAATTTTGTTGGGGCATGTTGACCATTATCAATCCGAAGAAGGCGCGCCTTTGATATTTAGTCAGGGGGCTTATCAAAACGGCGTATGACAGATGAAATGCCTGTTATAAATCGACAGGCTGGGGGGAATTTATTACATGAAAATGTTGTTGGGGCTGTTAAAGCCCCTCCAGATTTTTAACGATATTGCGGGCGGGCTGGGGCGTTGGGTCTCGGTGGTCGCGCTCGCATTAATGGTGGTGGTTATCCTGGTACAGGTTTTCTGCCGCTATGTGCTGAACAATGCCCTGCCATGGCCCGATGAGGCGGCACGGTTTTGCATGCTATGGCTCACCGGTCTGATGGCGCCGGTTGCCTTGCGACAGGGCGGCTTTGTTGCGATTGACACGCTGGCCACCTTTTTGCCCCGTCGCGGGGTCGCGGTTTTGGCGTTGTTATTGTTTATGGTGTCTCTGCTTGTGTTGATAGTTGCGGCACAACTGGGATGGAAGCATGTTAATTCGGGCTGGTTGTTTGCCAGTGCCTCGCTAAAGCTGCCTTTGCATCTGATCGGATTGAAAGCGATTAAAATCAAACTCGCGTGGATGTATATGTCACTTTTTATTGGCGTTTGGTTAATGATTGCCGTGAACTTTGAAATGATCTTGCGCCAAGTGTTAGTCTTGGGTCGCCAAGACCATCTTCTCAGGCCGATTCCGACCCTTGATACGCAAGGGGCTGAATGATGCTACTTTGGTTTCTACCCCTGTTCTTGTTGTTTTTGGTCATTGGCTTGCCGGTATTTTTTGGCCTTCTGGCCGCGCCGGGTTTGCTGCTTTGGNTAAATGGACAAGAACGCGACATCGGGCTGTTGTATCGCAATGTCTATAATGGCATCGACAGCTTTCCACTTATGGCTATTCCGTTTTTTATGCTGGCGGGCGAATTGATGAACCGTGGCGGCATTACCAGCCGTCTGGTAGAATTTGCCCAAGCAATGATGGGCCATCTGCGCGGCGGCTTGGCGCATGTGAATATCCTGTCGTCGATGCTGTTTGCCGGCCTGTCAGGATCAGCTGTGGCTGACACCTCGGCGCTGGGGTCGATGTTGATACCGGCAATGGAAAAACAGGGCTATACGCGCCGGTTTGCCGCTGCAATCACTGCGGCTAGTTCGGTGATTGGCCCAATTATCCCGCCGTCGGGAATTATGATCATCTATGCCTATGTGATGGGCGAAAGCGTCGCCGCACTGTTTCTGGCCGGTATCGTGCCGGGCATCATGGTCGGTGTTGGGTTGATGCTGATGGTCAAAGTGATGGCGGACAAATATGATTTTCCGGTGGCCAGCACAAAATACAGCTGGGGTGCCCGCGGGCAGGCCAGTCTCAAAGCGTTTTTCCCGCTGCTGACCCCGGTGATTATTCTGGGCGGTATTTTGGGTGGGATCTTTACNCCCACCGAGGCGGCGGCTGTGGCTGTGGGCTATGCGACATTCATTGGCTTGTTTGTTCTCAAATCACTCAAGTTAAATGATCTGCCTAATATTTTGACCAAAGCGGCGATGACCTCGTCTGTTGTGCTGTTGCTGGTCGGTGCCGCGATGGCGTTTAAAACCGTTGTCAGTCTTAGCCACGCGCCGGAGACGCTTGCGGCCTATATTCTGTCGCTGTCTAATAACCCACTGGTGTTGCTGTTTTTAATTAACATCTTGTTGTTTATTGTCGGGATGTTTTTGGATGCAGGACCGGCGATCATTATTCTTGGTCCAATCTTGGGCCCGATCTTTATCAGTATGGGCGTTCACCCGGTGCATTTTGCCATCATCATGAGCGTTAATTTGACCGTTGGCCTTGCCACCCCTCCTATGGGGTTGGTGCTGTTTGTGGCCTCATCNGTTTCTGGCGAACGCGTCGAGAGAATCGCGCGTGCCATTTTGCCATTCCTTTTGGTTGAAATTTTCGTGATCTTCCTGATCACCTATATTCCGGCCATTTCGATGACGATCCCACGAATAACGGGATTCGTAAACTAACCTGAACTGCAANATCTCTAGGGAGGAAAACATGCTTAAAGGTACTATTAAATCGCTAACAATGGCAGCTCTGCTGGCCGCGAGTGCGATCTCGGCGCAGGCGGCCGACTACACAATTCGAGCCACAGCGAACTCGAATGAAAATGATGAAGATTACGATGGTTTGGTCGTTTTCAAAAACTATGTCGAGAGCGCTTCAAACGGNGCTATTGAAGTTGAATTGTTTATCGGCACACAGCTCTGCTCTAAAGGTGCCGAATGCCTGCAGGGTGTCGCGGATGGTTCGATCGACGTCTATATCTCCACATCAGGCGGTGCGGCTGGCATCTTCCCCTATGTGCAGGTTCTGGATCTGCCCTATCTCATGGCAGACGANCGNGTGGCAGAGCATGTTTTGTCAGGTGATTTCACCCGCAAGGTCCGCAAAATGGCGCTGGAAAGCTCAGGCGATAAAATTCGCTTGATGACCATCGGTAACACNGGTGGNTGGCGCAACTTTGCCAATACAAAGCGCCGGGTGCAGAACCCCGGTGATATGGAAGGTTTGAAAATCCGGACAGTGGTCGCAGANCTGCCGCAGGAATTGGTCAAAGCTCTGGGTGCATCCCCAACGCCGATCCCGTGGCCCGAACTGTTCACCTCGTTCCAAACGGGTGTTGTGGAAGGCTCCAAAAACGGCATCACCGATATCATGGGCATGAAGTTCCCAGATGCAGGTTTGAAATATGTCACTTTGGACGGTCATGCCTATATGGGCGCTTTGTGGTGGATGTCGAACGACAAGTTCATGTCGATGCCTGCCGAAATGCGGACCATTGTCAGCGACGGTTTTTCACAGCTGCAGCAGGCGACGTTTGCCTCGCCAAAGCGTAAATCGATCCAAGCCTATGCCGACTTTGTTGCCGGTGGTGGTGATCTTTATGTCCCATCTCCAGCCGAAAAAGCGGCGTTTAAAGACGCTGCAGCCCCTGTATACGATTGGTTCAAATCAAACGTAGACGGTGGTGGCGCCGTGTTTGATGCGTTGACATCNGCGGTTGCAGAAGCGGAAGCNGATATTAATGCAGGTCGTGCAGCCGATATCGAATAGGGCGTAATATNCCCNTGTCGCGCAGGGNGTTCTTGNGCGACATGCTTTNCTTTGGTCTGCGTCTGCTATGCGCGGACCAGATGTCCGCAGNCCTTTCAGGCATATTGGGCGTCAATATTTGGGGTCTTTCGCACATCACGCAAAATCGCTACCTAAATGGATAGAGCCAGACACGGTAATCATCGATCAGAACATGCGCTTTCTCAATCTGCTCCTTGGTCATCTTTTTGACCACCTCTTCTTGGCTGATCATCGCGTCGGGGTCATTGCCAATCGCCGAGAGCACATACCACATATACGCCCGGGTCAAATCGATCGCCGGCATGCCAAGCCCAACTTCGTAATACCAGCCGACCCCCGACTGCGCACCAGGGTGGCCTTTCATGGCGCTGCGCAAATACCACTCAAACGCGCGCTGGTAATCCTGTTTCACGCCCAGTCCCATGGCATACATCACGCCAATCAGCTCTTCGGCTTCGGCATTGCCCGACCGCGCCGCTGGCCACAGTGCTTCCCGCGCCTCGACAAATTTTCCCTCTTCCATCAAATCGCGCGCGGCCTCAATTTCGCCCGAGGCGCCGCCAACCCAAACCAATACGACAAAGGCCGCACTCAGAGCGCTGCGTCGCCATTGTATAAACTGCATTCCATTTTCCTTGCCTTGATGTTGATATCCGGATCGGTTTGCGCCCAGACACCTGCGGTATTTCCCGATCAGTTTCACCCTACAGATCCGCTAAAAGCAAGGATTGGGCAGCTATTATTTTATGATAAAATTCTCTCGGGCAATCGCAACATCAGCTGTGGTACCTGCCATCATCATGATCACGGTGGCAGTGATGGTTTGAGCCTCGGAATTGGTGAAGGTGGCAGTGGTCTTGGACCAGAACGTACTGCTGGCACGGGGGAAGATAAAATTCGCAAACGCATCCCGCGCAACGCGACCTCCCTTTGGAACTTGGGGCATAAATCTATCACTGTGGTGTTTCAGGACGGGCGGCTGGAAATCAGTGATATTTATCAAAACGGCTTCAATTCGCCTGCCGAGGAATGGCTGCCTAAAGGGTTGAATACGGTGATTTCTGCGCAGGCGATCTTTCCGTTGGTGGCCCAGTTTGAGATGTCTGGCAACCCTAAAGAAAACGAAATCGCGGGTGCGATCCATGACCGAATTGATATGGCTTGGCCGATTTTGGCCAAACGCGTACGGACCATACCGGCCTATGGCGAGATGTTCGTTAAAGCCTTTGAGAACATAGATCATCCCGCGCAGGTGACTATTGTAGACATTGCCAAGGCTCTTGGTGATTTTATTAATAGTGAATGGCAAAGCTATGACAGCCCGTATGATGCGTTGCTGACACTGGGCAGGCCGTTGCCTGCGTCGGCAGAACGCGGACGGCAGCTTTTCTTTGGAGCTGCAAATTGCGCCATCTGTCACAGTGGTCCGTTACTGAGCGATCAAAAGTTTCATGCTCTGGGGCTGCCGGCATTCGGTCCGGGGCGCACGCGCCGTTGGGATCCGGCACCTCGCGATGTCGGGCGCATGGGCGAAAGCGATGATATCAAAGACGCCTACCGGTTTAAAACGCCACGCTTGCGCAATGTTGCATTGACCGCACCTTACGGTCACAACGGTGCTTATCCAACATTGGAAGGTATCGTTCGCCATCACCTTGATCCTGCCGGAATGCGCGCCGTCTGGACGCCGGATCTTGCGGCGCTTCCTAAGGTACCATGGTTGGAGACAATTGATTTTGTAATTCAGTCGGACAGGCTTGAGATGGCCCGTCAGGCAGAGAAATTGGATATCAAACCGGTACATTTGTCTCCGGACGAGATCGCCGACATTGTCACTTTTCTGCACAGTTTGACCGGCGAACGGGCCAAAAAAGGCCGGCTTGGACGTCCAGACAGCGTCCCTAGCGGATTGCGCGTTGACTGAGCCACCTGATTGCGAGGTGTTCTCAATGTGGATTTTAGCGGGTGATATCTCTGTCAGAGTTTCATAGCTGTGCTTGAGGTATTTGTCGGTGGCGCAAGCGCCAGTGCACTGGCGATGCCACGCAGCTCTGCTAGACCGCGCATGCGACCGATAAGCGGATAACCCGGCACCAAATCACGTCCGATGTCAGAGGGAATTTCGTGTCCGTGGTCGGGGCGGAATGGGATGGCGTGATCTGTCTGGCCAGCGTCGCGGCGGCGGGCTTCTTCGATGAGCAACACGCGCATTAGAGCCACCATATCGGTATCTCCCTCAAGATGCGCGGCCTCTTCAAAGGACCCGTCTGGTTCTTTGCGGACGTTGCGCAGATGGGCAAAATGAATGCGATCTGCAAACCGCGCAGCAATCGCGGGCACATCATTTTGTCGGTTGGCACCCAAAGATCCCGAACACAGCGTCAGGCCGTTTTCACATGTGTCCACCGCCCGCATGATCCACGCAATATCGTCATGGCCTGAAACGATCCGGGGCAGGCCAAGAATATCTCTTGGTGGGTCATCGGGATGCACACAAAGGCGCATGCCAAGATCTTCGGCTGCGGGTACAACTTCTTGCAGGAACCGCTTGTAATTGGCGCGCAGGGTCGCGCGATCAATAC
>NYVC01000106.1 GCA_002684375.1 Marinovum sp. | reverse complement strand
GCTTGCCTTCTTTCAGCACCTATGTGCCGGCAAGAGTTTCGCTTTTCGGCTTTGTGAAAACCGATATAGCATGTTTTATATTTGCTCATCTAAGACACCTTTTATCTTCACAATCCAAGGCTNATGACCCGCAGCTTTCTAAAATGTGCAAATACGAGCCTGTGGCAAATCCAAAATAAAACGATTAACAGCAAGATTGATTTCTCCAAAAAGATGCAACTGGCACAGTCAAAATTTGACTGACAAAGGCTTTCAAATTCTCGGCAGAAACACNGCTCTGTCGCAGTATCAGATGCTTGACCAGATCTCTTAATGGCACGCGCCGAGTGATTTCACCCTNCTTGCAAAAACCCGTTATGGTGTCTGAGCCTTTAACTGTGGGCAAGAGTATCCAGAGCCACGCCCTGCAAATCATGTGGCGCTGCGCAGTCCAGACTGTCGGTGGCGCAACCCGCTTAGATACCCCCCTGCAAATTCCAAACATCAAATTGTCAGCGTATGAGAAGNGCGAAATTGTTTGGAATTTAACCAGCTAAGCGGCCTTGGTTTGAAATATGTCTTTCACTTGTGAAGGATCGTAAATCAGCTATACACTTTTGAGAATTATCTCAAATCTGATGGCANNTGCATCATCCCGAANTGCAGAGAGAATTTTCTACCGGGACAACAGGTGCACAAAACAGTGGTCAAAAGGGCGTGATAGGGACTTATGATGGGACTATTAAAACTGCCCGACCAGTCAGACAGACCGTGCCGCAAGGCATGGGATTTTTANTTTTGAAAGAGACCGTAATGACCGGCGTTTTACCCAGCCAAGACTTAAAGACAATGATTAAAGAGGGCGTGATCAATGCCCAGCCACAGATCATTTCAGAACAAATCCAACCTGCCAGCTTGGACCTGCGCCTCGGGACCCGCGCCTATCGCGTTCGCGCGTCTTTTCTTTCGGGTGAAAATCAAACAGTTTCTAGCCGCTTGNCAGAGTTCCAGATGCATGAAATTGACCTGCATCAAGGGGCCGTGTTGGAAAAAGGCTGTGTCTACGTCGTACCTTTGATGGAGCAGCTCGATTTACCTGCGGGTACACATGCTGTCACCAACGCAAAAAGCTCCACCGGCCGGCTTGATCTGTTGACCAGAACCATCTCTGACTACAGCACCGAATTTGACCGAATTGCGCCAGGTTATCGCGGCCCACTCTATGCCGAGATTTGCCCACGGTCGTTTTCGGTGCTGGTACGTCCGGGAATGCGTCTCAACCAAATCCGCTTTCGTGCTGGCCAAGCCATTCTCACCGATGCTGAATTAGATGCATTGCATNAGGCCGAGCGGCTGGTATCGGGCGAGGCGGTCATCGGCGACGGGCTTGGATTTTCAGTTGANTTACAACCCGACGGAACCGATCTGGTGGGGTTTCGCGCCAAACCGCATACCGGCGTGATCGACCTCGATTGCAAATCCCATTACGACCCGAAGGATTTTTGGGAAGAGATTCGCACGACCAGTGGACAGATCATTCTCGATCCCGGGGCTTTTTATATTCTGGTNAGTCAAGAAGCCGTGCATATTCCACCNGCCTATGCGGCGGAAATGGCGCCTTATCTGGCGATGGTTGGCGAATTTCGCGTTCATTACGCAGGCTTCTTTGATCCCGGGTTTGGTCATTACGCCGCGGGCGGCAGCGGATCGCGCGGAGTGCTTGAAGTNCGCTGTCACGAAGCGCCTTTCGTGCTTGAGCACGGTCAGGTGGTGGGCCGACTGGTCTATGAGCGTATGCGCGCCGAGCCGGATCAGCTTTATGGCGCGGGCATCGCGTCAAACTATCAGGGTCAAGGTCTCAAACTGAGCAAGCACTTCAAACCCTTGCCGCCGCCCGCAGCCGCGACTTAGCAGACGCATCATTCGTCTTCGAACATATCGCTTTGGGCGCTGTCGTCGTCTTCATCCTCAATGTCCGAACCGGACATTATCCCCGGGGGCACGCGGCTCTCCAAAAGCCCCGCGGCCCGCAAATCTTTGAGGCCCGGCAAATCTTTCGTAGTCTCAAGTCCAAAGTGATCAAGAAACGTCTGGGTCATGACAAAGGTCNCTGGCCTGCCGGGTGTCATCCTGCGGCGACCAAAGCGAATCCAGTCCATTTCAAGCAGTTGATCCACGGTGCCACGCGATACGCTTACACCGCGAATTTCTTCAATTTCGGCNCGGGTCACGGGCTGATGATAGGCAATAATGGCCAGTGTTTCGATCGCCGCTCGGCTTAGCTTGCGGCTTTCAACCGTCTCTTTCTGCATCAAAAATGACAAATCGCCCGCAGTTCTGATGGCCCAGGCCGCGCCCACTTTCACCACCTGCACGCCGCGACCCGCATAGCGTTTGCGCAGATGCACCAAGGCCTCGGTCGCCTCGCATCCATGTGGCATNCGACCCTGAAGCTCGGCAACGGTTACCGGTTCGGCCGAGGCAAACAGAATAGCCTCGACCATCCGCTCTTGCTCGGCCATCGGCGGCGCCTCAAAAAGACTTTCTTCTTTTTGTGGTACGGGGTCGGGATATTCGACGCTCATGGGGTTGCCTTTCTNCGCAACTGGATCGGCGAAAATGTTTCGGATTGGCGCAGCTCTAGCTTGCCCTCCTTGACCAATTCCAAAGCTGCGGCAAAATGCGACGCAGTGGCCGAACGGTGCCGCTGGGGATCCACGCGCCAGCCTTCGGGAAGATAGCTCGCAATATCGGTCCAGTCACCCGCGAACCCAATCAATTCCCGCATCCGCTCNAGCGCACTCTCCATGGTAAAAACATTTTCGCGGTCCATCACAAATGGCCGGAACTCATCNCGGGTGCGAATACGAGCATAGGCCTGCATCAAATCCAGTAAGCTCGCCGAAAACGTCACGCGCCTTTTGCGCTCAACGCTTTCGGGAATCCCTCGCTGAAAAAAGTCTCGTCCCAGCCTATCGCGCGCCATCAGACGCGCGGCAGCGTCCCGCATAGCTTGTAACCGCTGCAATTGAAACGCCAGATGCGCCGCAAGATCCTCGCCAGACGGCCCCTCCTCGCTGGGNTCTGGCGGTAACAGCAATCGCGATTTTAAAAACGCCAGCCAGGCCGCCATCACCAAATANTCTGCAGCCAGTTCAATTCGCAGGGCTTTGGCNCGCTCAACAAATTCAANATATTGTTTTGCCAGATCAAGGATCGATATTTTCCGCAGATCAACCTTCTGCGTTCGCGACAGCGTCAATAACAGGTCTAAAGGCCCTTCATAACCATCAACATCCACGATCAGAGTTTCGGCGGCGACCCGTTCCGCGACGATCTCGCGGTGATTATTTTCAAAGATATCCTCAGTCATAGGCCTGCTTTCCAACTAGGANCGCAAGCTGCGCGTCCAGATTTGAAATGTCAACTGACCCCCCGCTATTGCGCTGTGCAAGCGCGCCCTCCGCCCGCTGTCGCGCTGNCATCCCCATGCGGCCCACCACGTGGGACACTGCGATCATTTCCTCCAGCACACCACTGCAGTGCAAAACCACATCGCATCCTGCTGCAATAGCAGCCTGTGCGCGGACATCCAGTTCACCCGGCAGGGCCTGCATGGAAATATCATCGGTCATGATCAAACCTGAAAAGCCGATCTGATGGCGCATAATGCCCAGCATACGACCCGATATCGTGGCCGGCAGGCTGTCACATACAGAGTAGACAACATGAGCTGTCATGGCCATTGGCAAGTCATTTAACCCCTTGAAGGCGGCAAAATCGTCTTGTTCCAAAGCGGCGGCCGTGGCTGTGACTTGGGGCAGCGTGTGATGACTGTCTACCGCTCCGAGCCCATGTCCCGGCATATGTTTGACCACCGGCACCACCCCACCATCCAGTAAGCCATCTGCCGCCGCGCGAGCCAGGCCCACCACCTCTGCGGCGGTGTCACCGTAACAGCGATTTCGTAAAAACGGATGCGTATCAGGCCGGGCAATATCCGCAACCGGGGCACAGTTGACGTCAATGCCCAATGCTTTCAGCTCTGCGGCGATGATCCGGAACCGCAGATACATCGCCCGACGGGCCTGTCCCCCGGCACGCTGGCACTGTTCAAATGGTGGCAGAAAATCTCGCCCTAAAGGCGGCCGCAAACGCTGTACGCGCCCCCCCTCTTGATCGATTAAAATAGGGGCATTCCAGCCGACACAATCGCGCAGTTCATCGCATAGCGCTTGTATTTGTGGACCCGTACTGATGTTACGAGCAAACAGAATGAACCCTAAAGGGTGGTTTGATGAGAAGAAAAGTCTCTCTTGAGATGTGACGCGTAATCCGCTGCAGCCCAGAATACATGCCCGATTGCTCTGGCCAAAGCTCACCGCGCCGCGACTCGAATACAATCCGTATTTTCCGCTTTTAACGCCGAACAAAACCGCCGCGCCGCATCCATATCTTCAAAGCCAACCGCCCGCAGCCTGTAAAACACTTTACCACCGCTCGTGGCCCGGCGCTGTACCACCCGACTTTTGCCGTCAAAGAAGCTTACAAACCGTTTGCTGATCCGCACCCATTCAGACTTGGCAATGCTGACGCTGTCAAAGGCACCAAGTTGTACCATCGGCGTATCGGCCTTCAGATTGGCCGCGTCCAGATCAACCACTTCAGCAAGCACCGGGGCCCGCGCGGTCTGAAACCATTCAGGACGAGTTTGTGGACGCAAGGAGCGACTGACGCCGCCAAGCGATTGTGGGATAAGATCCAAAGCGACCAGAGGCGCGGCCTCACGCAACCGACCACCGGCGGGAACAGGCTCCTCTCGGCCAGATGCAATGCGTGCCACCAGATCTTCGATTGACCCGGGCGACAACTTGACAACCGCATTGCTGTTTTCTTCCGTCAGCTTAATTTCGAGCAGCTGACTTTCAGAGACATCCTCTTGAGGCAAAACAAAAGGTCTAGGGGCCAAAGTAACACTGTCGGCCAACGGTGCCGACTGGCTATCGCCCGCCACAGAGTTCACCGAAAACCCTTGATTTTCCGCAGGCGTACCGCCGGGATCAAGCGGGGCAATCCGCATCGGATCCTGCACTGCGCGCACCACGGGGATACCGTTTACATCCCGCATCACCACCTGGTAGCCCCAGATCGTAATGCCAACCAAAAGCATCAACGAAACGCCCGCACCAAGCCAGCCTGCTAGGGAGCCACCATGTGCCTCTTCCGCAGCACCAAAGCGCTCGTCTGTTGAATATTCAGCCATCGTCGCCTCACGTCCGTCGTGGTACATTGCCACATCGGTATTTAGACTGCTGTCACCGCAAGACGTTTTATTTAGCGCATAACATCCATTGGTTTCACGCCCAGAATATCAAGACCTGCGGAAATAACAACCGCAACAGCCCTTGCAAGTGCAATTTTTGCTTGCGAAGTGGTCGAATCACCCTCTTGAACAAAGCGCAAACTGGGTTCGTCGTGGCCTTTGTTCCACAAACCGTGCAAATCAGCCGCCAGTTCATACAGGTAAAATGCGATCCGATGCGGTTCATTAGTGCGGGCTGCGATCTCTACCAAACGCGGCCACTCGGCCAGTTTGCGCGCCACCGCCAGCTCTGCTTGGTGATCCAGCTTTGACAGATCTGCCGCCGACAGGGTCGCGTCTGAGACCTCGATATTCACCTCTGTGGCCTTGCGCAGCACACTGCAGACGCGGGCGTGGGCATACTGCACATAGAACACCGGGTTTTCGCGTGATTGTTCCAAAACTTTATCGAAGTCAAAATCCAACGGCGCATCATTTTTGCGCGTCAACATTACAAAGCGGGTCACATCAGGGCCCACTTGATCCACGACGTCGCGCAAAGTCACAAAGGTACCGGCGCGTTTCGACATTTTAAACGGTTCGCCGTTTTTGAACAATTTGACCAATTGGGTCAATTTGACATCCAGAGGCACGGTGCCGCCAGACAGCGCCGAAACCGCTGCTTTCATTCGTTTGACATAGCCACCGTGATCCGCCCCAAATACGTCGATCAACAGATCATAGCCGCGGTTCACTTTGTCATAGTGATAAGCGATATCGGGGGCAAAATAGGTCCAGCTGCCATCAGATTTCATCACCGGGCGATCGACATCATCGCCATGCTCGGTCGATTCGAATAGGGTTTGTTCGCGCGGTTCCCAATCTTCGGGTTTTTTGCCCTTTGGCGGGTCTAGATAACCTTCGTATATCAACCCCTTACCACGCAGGTCCTCGATCGCAGCCTCAATTCGCCCGGTGCCGTAAAGCGATTTCTCGCTGTAAAACCGATCCATTTTGATCCCAAGCTGCGCCAAATCGGCACGGATCAGCATCATCATCGCCTCGGTGGCAAATTCGCGCAATTCCGCCAGCCAGTACTGTTCCCCCTTACCGACGAAGGCATCTCCAACCTTATCTTTCAGCGCTTGCCCAACTGGAATCAAATAATCGCCGGGATAAGTGCCATCTTCGAACGCAACCTCTTGGCCGTGCGCCTCAAGATAGCGCAGATAGACCGAGCGCGCCAAAACATCGACCTGCGCGCCGCCATCGTTCACGTAGTATTCGCGCGTCACCTCATATCCGGCATAATCCAGCAAACCCGCCAAGGCGTCGCCGAACACAGCGCCTCTGGTATGGCCAACGTGTAGCGGTCCGGTGGGGTTCGCACTGACATATTCCACGTTCACCCGCTTGCCGGCCCCGATCGAGGACCGGCCAAATGCTGTGCCCTGTTCGAGAATGTTTTTAACAAGCCCTTGCCAGACGGTTGGGGCAAGGCGCAGGTTAAGAAATCCAGGGCCTGCCACATCAGCGGTGGTGATCCGCGGATCCTGCATCAGATGCGCTGCCAACTTATCAGCGATATCGCGCGGCTTTTGTCGCGACGGCTTGGCTAAGACCATAGCTGCATTGGTTGCCATATCACCGTGAAGCGCGTCGCGCGGCGGCTCGACCGCTACATTTTCAAAGCTGAGACCTTGGGGCAGTTGCCCTTCGGTGATCATCTTGTCCAGCGCCACAGTCACCAGAACACGCATTTCGGCAAACAGGTTCATCCGTCGGTATCCTTGTTGTAAGCGAGCGGTGTAGCATGCACAGAGCCAAGGTCAATCTGACTTTAAACCCAACTCAATAAATCGGCAACGCAGAGGTGTATAAAATTGGAAGGCCTCTCTCAATTAAATCAACCAATGTAAGCATATCAATCGAAAATCATGTGAAACCCATCATCCAGATAAAAGCTGTATTCCGTTTTCTCGCCACCGTTTGTGCTGCTCACAACAAAGGCAGAACCCCCTGTCACCTTGATCGTCGCGGCAGTGGCTGCGGGCGGTACCGCATGATGTGCAACAAGCGCATACCGATCGCCCCTGAAACTTTCGCATCCCGCCGACGCATCGCGATCTGAAATTGGAAATGTCAGACTTCCAGGCAGCGTTTCAAGACAAATGCGACCCTGTCGCGTATCAACATAACAAAATTTCATTTTGTCAGGATCCAAATAAAAATTGACATTAATTTCGCCATCTCGATGGCTGGTCGAGGCCATATCGGGCATTTTATCACGATTGGACCCTGCCAGAGCCTTGGCACTGTGCATCGCCAAAGCGATTGGAAAGCCGATTTGCTCGCAGCCGGTCAAGCTGAACATAAGCGGCCCAACCAAAAGTAATCCTCTAAAAACATGCATAATAATTCCCGTCAAAATCAATTTTACATAAATTGGCGCAAGTATGAGATGTCTGCCACTGTCAAGCCTGTGACGCCCCAAGAGATTGGGCGCTGCACATAACTTACAGCACAAAAAAGCTAAACCCAAATACGGCGCGATTTACGAAAACCCCGTTCTGACCACGAAAAAGCCGCCCCAATGCGGTCTCATCTGGCACATCCCGGCGCTTGCCTGCGCGGCCCCGTGGGTATCTGGCTTAAATCTCACCGTTCTCCGAGAGCCTTTTATGCTCCTGCAACGCGAACCGGTCGGTCATACCTGCAATGTAATCGGCCACAATGCGCGCCAGTGTAACCTCATCTGTGGCTGCAGCTACATCTTTCCGCCATTGTTTCGGCAGCAGGTTGGTGCGTTTCATAAACAGCGGAAACAGGCTTTGCACCACATCCGTTACTTCATGGCGCATCGTCACCACCGCCGGGGCGCGGTACATCCGCTCAAACAAAAATGCCCGTATGGTTTTAAGATCGGCCCAAACCGGATCGGAAAACCGCACCATTGGCCGGCCTGCATGGCGGATATCGATGACGTTTTGCGGCGCCAGCTGCGCCAGATTTTCCTGTGCAACAGCGATAACATCTTCAACTAAAACCCCAAAGAACCGGCGAAGCGCCTCATGGCGGCGGCGATAGTAATTCAAACCGGGATACAAGACATCGACAGTGGCGAAACATCCCTTCAGCAACGGCAGTTCGGCAATTTCATCGGTGGAAAACAACTCGGCACGCAGCCCGTCATGCAGGTCATGATTGTTATAGGCGATATCATCCGACAGCGCCGCAACCTGCGCTTCACAACTGGCATAAGTGTCTATCTCAAGATCATGCACCGCATTGTAATCGGCCAGCGCATAGGGGACGTCACCGCGCACTGGGCCATTGTGTTTGGCAATCCCTTCGAGTGTTTCCCACGTCAGATTAAGCCCATCGAAATCAGCATAATGACGCTCTAAATCAGTCACAACACGGATGGCTTGTGCATTGTGGTCAAAGCCCCCGTAAGGCGCCATGAGAGCATTCAATGCCTCCTCTCCGGTGTGGCCGAACGGGGTATGGCCCAAATCATGGGCCAGTGCGATCGCCTCGGTCAACTCTGCGTTCAAGCCCAGCACACCGGATATGGTGCGAGCGACCTGCGCCACTTCGATCGAATGGGTCAGGCGGGTGCGGAAATAATCCCCCTCATGTTCAATAAACACTTGCGTCTTGTGTTTTAGCCGCCGAAACGCACTGGCATGGATAATCCGATCCCTATCGCGTTGAAAGCACGAACGGAAAGTACTTTCTTGTTCACAGATCAAACGACCCCGAGAGCGCCGGTGATCCGATGCAAATGGCGCTGACATTTTCGAAGCTCCTTGTTCCCTGACAGGTTCACACCTATATTACAGCCCAAAGATAAATAAAACTGTCGGAGTTTGGCGAATGCAAATGCCCCCCATCGTGACAGAGCGCGCTTTTGAGCGTTTGGCCGAAATCGGTGCCAGCGGTCAGGGTATGGGACTGCGGGTCGCGGTCGAGGGCGGCGGGTGTTCGGGCTTTCAGTATGACATCAAACTCGATCAGGCCGCAGCAGATGATCTGGTATTGAAAGGCAAAGGTGAAAGCGTGATTGTCGATCTGGTCTCGCTGCCATTCTTACAAAACGCGACCATTGACTTTGAAGAGGAAATAATCGGCGCGCGGTTTGTCATCAACAATCCTAATGCCAGTTCCTCGTGCGGCTGCGGTGTGAGTTTTTCGATGTAGGCACAGCACGACTGCCCTGTCGGCCCGCAACATCACATTCAGCACAACACAGCGAAAGACGTCCGCATGAAAATAGCCACATTCAATATCAACGGCATAAAAGCACGGCTTCCCGCACTGACCGACTGGTTGGTCGAGGCGCAGCCCGATGTCGCGCTGTTGCAAGAAATTAAATCCACCGATGAAACCTTTCCCCGCACGCATTTTGAGGATCTTGGGTATCAAGTGGAAACTCACGGGCAGAAATCCTTTAACGGCGTGGCAATCCTGTCGAAACTGCCGCTCGAAGACATCAGCCGGGGCCTACCCGGTGATGATGAAGACGTGCAGGCACGCTGGATTGAAGCAACCGTGGTGGGCAAACAGGCCGTGCGGCTATGTGGTCTTTACCTGCCCAATGGCAACCCCTGTCCCGGACCGAAATACGACTATAAACTGGCTTGGATGGAACGGCTTTATACCCGGGCCAAGGATCTGATTGTGGATGAGATGCCCGCCTTGATGGCCGGAGATTATAATATCATTCCACAAATTGAGGACGCCGCCCGTCCTGAGGTCTGGCGCGAGGACGCGCTGTTTCGACCCGAGAGCCGCGCGGCATACCGCCGGATCTTGAACCTTGGCTTCACCGAGGCCTTCAGGAGCTGTCATCCCGCCCCCGGATTCTATAGTTTCTGGGATTATCAGGCCGGGGCCTGGAACCGCAACGACGGCATTCGAATCGACCATATCCTGCTGACGCCAGCCTGTGCCGACCTGCTGCAAGACTGTCAAATAGATGCCGATATCCGCGCCCGCGAAAAGCCCTCTGACCATGTGCCGGTCTGGCTGAGCCTGAACAATTAAATCTCGGCCTCGGTATGTGTCGCACGCGCTGGTCCGCCTAGCGGTGCTTGGTTACATCATGTTTATACAGCCAATCAAATTGACCCATTAGATGCTGTGGTGCCTGACGGCTAACAAATCGCAGCGCGGCATGTGCCGCCAAACGCAGCGGCGGAAATCTCAGATGATACTTCCAAGCATTGCGTCCCGAGACCGCAATCACCCGCCGCACCCGCCGCTCACGACGGCTTTGGTACCGCGCCAACGCGGTGTTTGTGGTCTCAGCATTGGCAAGACAGTCTGCCAGAACCCAGGCGTCCTCGAGCGCCATATTCGCCCCTTGCGCCAAAAATGGCAGCGTCGGGTGGGCCGCATCCCCCAACAGAACGGCATGATCTTGATACCAGTTACGAGCAACGGGATGGCGCAATAACCCCCATAGATGCACATTATCCACACTGCGCAACAGGGCCTGCACATCTGGAGAAAAATCTGCAAAAGCCCTGCGCAAATTTTGCGGATCATCGCGATGCTGCCAGCCCTCGGCCGCCCAATTAGCCCTTTCTTGCACCGCAACCACATTCACCAACTGTCCGCCGCGCAGCGGGTAAGTCACCAAATGGCGTCCTGGCCCCATGTAAAGCTGCACCTGCGCCAGCGCCTGAGATTGGCGCGGCACCAGCGCTCGCCACGCCACTTGGCCGGTAAAGCGCGGGGCAGCGGTTTGGTTTAGAACCGGTCGCAAGCAAGAATGCAAACCATCTGCGCCAACCACCAGATCTGCCATAATCGTTTGACCATTCGTCAGAACCACCTGCGGTATCACCGAGGTCTGAACCTGTTTTACTTTGTGTTGCAGCCGCACCTGAACCCCAGTCTGTCTGGCCGCGCTCAGCAGACAGGCAACCAGATCCGCCCGATGAATAAAATAGTAATTCTGTCCATCTTTCCCGGTCGAAATATCAAGTGTCGCCACCGTCGCCGAATCGCTATAATTGCGCAGGACCAAAGAAGTTGCCGCCATTGACCGGTCAATCACGGCGTCGCGCAACCCCAGCGCGTCAAGTACCGCAAAGCCGTTTGGGCTGATCTGCAGCCCGGCCCCCATGTCAGAGATTTCAGCGGCTTGTTCAAGCACAGTCACCGCGGCGCCTAAGCGGGACAGCGCCAGCGCCGCGGCAAGACCGCCAATCCCGCCACCAATCACGATGATTTTTTTTCCAGAAATTCGCATGCGCTATCCTGAAACCGAATCCGTCAAAGCATCTGACCCGATGATTGTCGAATAAGCCTCAACTATAGGTCTTAGTCATCGCGGTGGACTTTTTCCTTGCGCTCATGGCGTTCCTGCGCCTCGAGGCTCATGGTCGCAATCGGTCGCGCGTCAAGCCTTTTGAGCGAAATCGGCTCACCGGTAACTTCACAATACCCGAATTCACCCTCTGCAATACGCTGCAAGGCCGAATCAATTTTGGTTACCAGCTTGCGCTGACGGTCCCGCGTGCGCAGTTCCAGTGAACGGTCGGTTTCTTCACTGGCGCGATCCGCAGAATCAGGAATGTTGCGCGTCGTCCCCTGAAGACCTTCCAGCGTCTCTCTGGTTTCAACTAAAAGATCCGCTTTCCAGCTCAACAATTTGCGTTGAAAATACTCAAGCTGTTTTGCGTTCATGAAAGGTTCATCTTCGCTCGGTTTATAGTTATCGGGCAGAATCACATCTGCTTTCATTTCGAGCTCCCCACAAGATTAATGTTTTTCAATTCGGCCAAACACACGACCCCTCTGGCTGTGCATTACCCCATGACCCGTCGGTTGTCACTAGCTGTTAGGAGCCGATTGCGGTGTTTTTGTGTTCGCGTTAGTGTCAGCGCAAATCACTTACACAATTGGAACGACCGATGAAATTTACAGGCACCCAAGAATATGTGGCTACAGACGATCTGACGGTTGCTGTCAATGCGGCCGTAACGCTCGAAAGACCGCTTTTGGTCAAAGGCGAACCGGGAACCGGAAAGACAGAGTTGGCCCGTCAAGTCGCCAAGGCTTTGGGTCTGAAGATGGTTGAATGGAATATTAAATCCACAACGAAAGCCCAGCAGGGGCTCTATGAGTATGACGCCGTTAGCCGCTTGCGCGACAGCCAGCTTGGCGATGAAAAAGTTCAGGATGTGCGCAACTATATTCGCAAGGGCAAGCTCTGGCAGGCGTTTGAGGCTGATGAAAAACTGGTGTTATTGATCGATGAAATCGACAAGGCCGACATCGAGTTTCCCAATGATCTTTTGCAGGAGCTCGATAAGATGGAGTTCCATGTCTATGAGACCGATGAACTGGTAAAAGCCCGTCAGAGACCCATTGTCATTATCACGTCAAACAATGAAAAAGAACTCCCTGATGCGTTTCTGCGGCGGTGTTTTTTCCATTACATCCGGTTTCCCGATCTCGAAACGATGCGCCGAATTGTCGAGGTGCATCACCCCGGGATCAAAGACGCGTTGCTGACCACTGCACTCACCCAGTTCTATGAGTTGCGCGAACAACAGGGTTTAAAGAAAAAACCCTCAACTTCCGAGGTGCTGGACTGGCTCAAGCTGCTGCTGGCAGAAGATCTCACAGCCGAAGATTTGGCGCGAGACGGATCAAATGCCTTACCTCAATTGCATGGGGCGCTGCTGAAAAATGAACAAGATGTGCATTTATTTGAGCGGTTGGCCTTTATGGCCCGTGGCGCTAGATAACAATCTGGTGGATCAGGGCGCCGTAACCAGTCGCTCAATGCGGCACAAAACGGGGTTGGTTTGACTGGACAGCGCCGGTCGAGCCAGATACCAAAACGTCGACTAGCTGCGGCGACGCGACGAAAAAACCATCTCGTCAAGCTCAAGCTGTGCGGGAAAAATTAGGGAAACAGATGCTAATAATATTGGGATTGATCTGCGGCGTGTCGTTCGGAGGCTACACAGCCCACCGCCGCAAAGGCCGCTGGCCCGACATTCTGCATTATGCCACCAGCTATGGCATCATGTTTATGCTCGCGGGTCTGGTCTTAACTTTGATCATCCACCGGACAGCAACATAGCAATGTTTCTGCCGTTTTTTGAAAACCTGCGCGAGAGTAAAATTCCTGTCTCACTACGCGAATATCTGACATTTTTAGAGGCGGTAAAAGCCGGCATTGCCACCTATGATATTGAGGCATTTTACTATCTGGCGCGCAGTGCAATGGTCAAAGACGAGCGCAATATCGATAAATTTGACCGGGCATTTGCAGCCACATTCAAGGGGCTTGAGGATATCACGCTCGGCGAAGTGATGGAGGCGGTGGACATTCCTGCAGATTGGCTGGAAAAAATGGCCGAAAAGCATCTCAGTCAGGAAGAGCGCGACGAAATTAAATCGCTTGGTGGCTTTGAAAAATTGATGGAGACCCTGAAAGAGCGCCTTAAAGAACAAGAGAAACGTCATCAGGGCGGCAGTAAATGGATCGGCACCGCTGGGACATCACCGTTTGGCGCCTTTGGCTATAACCCCGAAGGCGTGCGGATCGGCCAGAATGAAAGCCGGCATAGGCGTGCGGTAAAGGTTTGGGACAAACGCGAGTTTAAAAACCTTGACGATACGGTTGAGTTGGGCACGAGAAACATCAAAGTTGCGCTGAAACGTCTGCGCCAATGGGCCCGCGACGGGGCCGAGGATGAGCTTGACCTTGATGGCACCATCAAGGCCACCGCCGAAAACGGCTATCTCGACGTGAAAACCCGCCCAGAGCGGCGCAATGCCGTCAAAGTTCTGCTGTTTCTAGATGTTGGTGGGTCTATGGATTCTCATATCAAGGTGGTTGAGGAATTGTTCAGCGCGGCGCGGACCGAGTTTAAACATCTTGAATACTATTACTTCCACAACTGTCTCTATGAGGGGGTTTGGCGTGACAACACCCGGCGCTGGGATGCACAAATTCCAACAATGGACGTTTTACACACCTATGGACCCGATTATAAATGCATCTTTGTCGGCGATGCGAGCATGTCACCTTATGAGATTGCCTACCCCGGTGGTGCCAACGAACATTGGAATGCAGAGGCCGGTCAAGTCTGGTTGCAGCGCGCACAAGACCAGTGGCAAAATCACCTCTGGCTTAATCCGGTACCGGAGAAATACTGGGGTTACACACATTCCATCAGTATGATCCAAGACCTTTTTCCCGGCCGGATGGTTCCGATGACACTGGCTGGGATCGAGCAGGGCATGCGACACCTCGGTCGCTAGCCGACAGGGTTGCACTCTGTAACCCCCGCATGCTTGTCACCGGGTTGATCATACCCCATATATATAGAATGCTGCAACTTTCACCCATACTTCTGGCCCTTGTTTACGGCGTTATCATGTACCGGTTTTCGGTCTGGCGCACCAATCGGGAGCTCACCGGCCAGTCGCATGAATTGCTTGACCCAAAGTTAAAAGTGTTAACCGACCGCATGGCCAAAGCGCTTGAGGTGTCTAAAATTCGCGTCCATCTTTATGAAATTGACCCGGTCAACGGTCTGGCCGCACCCGATGGTAAAATCTATATCACCCGGGGGTTTTATCGCAAGTTCACCGATGGGCAGGTCACTGCCGAAGAAATGGCCAGCGTGGTGGCCCATGAACTGGGGCATGTGGCTCTTGGTCATTCACGCCGCCGCATGATCGATTTCTCCGGTCAAAACGCGCTCCGAACCGCGCTGGCGATGATCCTGAGCCGGGTCATTCCGGGCATTGGTGGCTGGATCGCAAATATGCTGACAACGCTGTTGGCCGCACGCCTGTCGCGCAGCGATGAATATGAAGCCGACGAATATGCCTCGGCGTTACTGATCAAATCAGGCATCGGCACAGCACCGCAGCGGGAGCTCTTGACCAAGCTTGAAACCTTGACCAGATCAAACGGTGGCACAGCACCGGCCTGGCTGATGAGCCATCCCAAGACCAAAGACCGGATCGCCGCTATCGAGAAAAACGACGCACGTTGGCGCAAGTGAACCGCTAGCTTTGGCGCCGTCCACGCCACCCACCACGCCTGCCCCGCGCAGGGCTGGCCTCTAACCCTTCTTTCAGCACATGCGTCATCGG